>NZ_CP018221.1:1589062-1916250 GCF_001890385.1 Tardibacter chloracetimidivorans
CGAACAGGGCGGACCGGCCGACGGGACGCTTCGCGCCTTGACAAACGGGGTGGGCAGTCGCCATAGCGCGGCCTCCCGGTTGGACCGGACATGCTGCCGTAGCTCAGTGGTAGAGCGCATCCTTGGTAAGGCTGAGGTCGTGAGTTCAATCCTCACCGGCAGCACCACCCAGTCACTAAGACATGGGTATTGAGAGACCGCCCCGGCATTCTCCGCAAAAACCCCGCACTTCCGCGCCATTCCTTAGCCCGGCCGCAGGAGGCGTGGACAGAGACGCCGAAATTCCCGGCAGTTCTCTGCCAGTTTGCCGCCGCGTCTCACCTGCCCGAAAAACTGTCCACGGATGGTGTGGCGCTTGAACAGGCGAGGCGCGCCAAGCGGCGCGCCTCGAAGATGATCGACGTGGATCGACTCAGCCGAAACCGAGCATGCGCCGCTGCTCTGACCAGGCAATCGGCAGCTCAGCCACGCGGAGCAGCGACCGAGCGTTGAGCTCAACCGGCTGCTTCCCCTCCAGTATCGCGGTCACGATGCCGGGTGCCAGGAAGTTGAGCCGCGCAAGCCTGACCGTGTGCCGGCGCGATGCCTCGGTGGCTTTGCCCGAGCAGAGTTGCTGATAGGCAGCACGCGCTTCGCCGAGGAGCTGGATCAGACGATCATCGCGCATCGCTGGCCGCGCCTCGGGTGCGGCATAGACGAGCTTCAGCTCATGCCCACGTCTGCGCATCTGCACCGCGATATCGATGCTGATGGTGGAAGCCTGGACCTCGGTTCCATAGGCCAGCAGCTCGAGCAGCCTGCCCCCGTCGATCTGGATGGAGACGATGTCCTGCCGGACGATGATCCGCGCATCCAGTTCCTTGAGCAGAGGTGCCAGCGCCATCGCATCGGCAGCACGCGCTGCGAGCCTGGCCCCTTCGAGCTTCAATCCTTCGCTTGCTTTGAGGGTCTCGCCCAGCGCCGCTGCGATGCGCAGACCATCGCAGAGGAAGTCCGCCAGCCCTCGCTGCACGATGGTCTCCAGCTCCAGAGCCGGGATGCGCCATGCGGCCTCCGACTGCTCAGGGCTCTCCTTCGAGACATAGTAGCGATAGCAGCGGTTGCCCTTGTTGGCATGGGCCGGTCCCATGCGTCGCCCCAGCGCATCTTCCACGAAACCGCTCAGGGGGCTCGGCAGGCTCTTGCGCGGTCGAGGCGTGTGGCTTGCCCTGCTGAAGAGCTGCTCGTTGGCCTCCCATAGTTCCGGCGAGATGATCGCCTCATGCTCCCCCTCATAGACCTGATCACCATGGCGTATCTTGCCGATGTAGAGGACATTGCGCAGCAGATAGCCAAGAGCACCCTCGGTATAGGGCTGGCCTCCCACGATCCTGCCGTCCTGCATCGTCCTCAGCTTTGAGCGAATGCCCCTGACCTCCAGGTCGAGCGCCAGCGCGCGCAGCGAGCGGAGCTGCACATGCCGCCCGAAGATCAACCGTACGATATCGGCCTCGACCTGGTTGATCAGCAGCTTCCGTTCCTTGAGGTCATAGCCCATCGGCACCGGGCCTCCCATCCACATGCCCTTCTTCTTGGAGGCGGCGATCTTGTCGCGGATGCGCTCGCCGGTGACCTCGCGCTCGAACTGCGCAAAAGAGAGCAGCACATTGAGCGTGAGGCGTCCCATGCTGGTCGTGGTGTTGAACGCCTGGGTCACCGAGACGAAGCTTGCGCCCTTCCCGTCCAGTATCTCGACGATCTTGGCGAAGTCGGCCAAGCTCCGGGTCAGCCGGTCGACCTTGTAGACGACGATGACATCGACCCTGCCCGCCTCGATATCGGCAAGCAGCTGACGAAGACCCGGGCGGTCCATATTGCCGCCGGTAAAGCCGCCATCGTCATAAGGCTCGGGCACAAGCGTCCAGCCTTCATGGCGCTGGCTTGCGATGTAAGCGGCGCAGGCCTCGCGCTGGGCATCGAGGCTGTTGAATTCCTGGTCGAGCCCCTCCTCGGTCGACTTGCGCGTATAGATCGCGCAGCGGATCTGGCTGGCCCGCGCCGATGATCCATTTGCGGTGCGCGTCTGCGGTCCCCGCTTAGCCATGGATCTCAGCCCCCCGCCGCGGCGGTGGCGGCCTTCGCTTCAGCCCGAAGAAGCGCGGACCCGACCAATGGGCGCCGGTGATCGCCTCGGCGACATGGGACAGCGAGGCATAGCGCTTTCCCCCGAAGGTGAAGCCGTCCGCCTCCACCATTACCGTGTGGAGCTTGCCGTTCCACTCGCGCAGCAGGCGTGAGCCTGGCTTGAGCTGGATGGGCGGCGCGGGGAGGTCGGCCCCTCCCTCGGCCACAATCTCCAGCATGCGCCTGGCGTGAACCGGCAATCCTCCCAGCACGCTCTCCTGCAGTCGATAGGCGATCACCCGGCGGAGCATCGAGCCTGGCAGATCCGGCGCATCTTCGCCGAAGGTGGAGACCCATTCCCCGCGCAGCTGCGCCAGCGACATGGTCGCCAGCGCAGCCAGTTCCTGATCGAGCTTCGCCATGCTCAGGCGACCGCCTTGAGCTGATAGCGGGTCGTACCCTCAATCTTCTCCTTTGCGATCGCATGGCCCTTCTTGCGCAGCCCGGTCAGCGCCGCACGCGATGTGTGCGGCAGCCAGCCGGTCGCCGAGACGATCTCGGCGAGTGAGGCGCCGCCCCGCCGGCGTAGCAGGACCAGCACCTGCGCGATCTTGCTGGGTGGTTCGGATGGGACGGCCGTCGGGTCCTCATTCTGGCGGAGCGACGCCGCTTCGTCAGTGGGTGGCACATCGGCGGCAGCCCCGCTCGCCTCGCAGTCTCCGTCCACCTGCGGTTCTTGCCCTATACCGATCGCGCTGCGGCCGGCATCGGTGATGACGACGACGAGCAGCTTGTCGCCCTTCTGCCGCCAGCAGCGCGCATCGAGCGTGCGGGGATCGGCGCCTTCCTCTTCGAGTGCAACCTCGGCGGCGAGCTTGCGGCGAAGAAGCGCGGTGATCGCCTTTGCCAGCACCTCAGGCGGATGGCTGAGGCTGTCGGCGGGGGGCAGCAGGCTGCCGTCCGGGCGTTGCGCGGCGGTGGCGAGCAGCACCAGTTGCAGATCGGTCAATTTGGTCATGGGGTGGTCCTTCATAGCGGCAAGGCCTGATTGCCTTCCCACCACCCACAGCCCCGCCGGTCGGACCGGTCGGGGCATGCGCCGGTCCCTTCAACCGGCGCGATTCACACGCATACCAATGCTCGGCGGCGCGGCGAAGTCGAATAGAATCTGCGGGACTGCAAAAGCTGGTTATCGACTGTCGCGGCGTATGGGGCCTTGGTGGCGCTATGGATATCGACGACGTCCCCTGCCGCGAGCTCATCGCCCGACTCTTCGCTCTGCTCACCGCAAAGGCGGAAGATGCCGCCGGCCTGGCGGCCGAGGGGCAATCCCAGGCCATCGGCTCCGCCCGCGCCCATGAGCTTGCTGACCGGCTTCAGGATATCGGACAGCACATCACCCTCATCGCAGAGGCACTCAGCGTCATTATCGGCAAAAGCCGCGGATGAGAGCTGTTATCGGACGCTGTCAGCGACATTGCCGGCCGGGCGACAATCGGGTGCTGCACGTTGGAACGCCACCGGCAAGCTGATAAACCTGCAGCCATGAACGACAGCATCAACCTCCACCGCTTTACCGAAGCGCAGGAACAAACCTACGACACCGCGCTTGCCGAGATCCGCGGCGGCCGCAAGCAAAACCACTGGATATGGTTCATCTTCCCGCAAATCGCAGGACTCGGCCACAGCCCCACTGCACAATATTATGCAATCGGATCACTTGATGAAGCCCGAGCCTATCTTGACCATCCGGTGCTCGGACCAAGGCTCATCGCCTGTGTCGAAGCGCTGCAGGATCTTCAAGGCACGACGGCTGAACAGGCTTTCGGCGCCACCGATGCAATGAAGCTGCGTTCGTCGCTCACCCTGTTCATCGAGGCTGGCGCACCTCACCTCTTTACCGCAGCCCTCGACCGCTGGTTTCAGGGCGTCAAGGATCCCGCCACCCTCAATATTCTCGCACGGGGATGAAGCTTGGCCGCTATGTCGGACCTTCCAGACTTTCCGGAATCAGAAATCATCTCGCAGTAAGCGGACATTGAAAGTGCGGCTCGGCGTAAGGCAGATCCCGACCAGGGTCGGTCGTCTAGGTTTGCTCGATCAACGTCCGGTCTCGACGGAAGCTGCCGCCCGGGCTGATCCAAGAGGACAATCGGCAACGTGCCAGAAACGGCCGGCGGCGGGGTGCGTCACCGCGTGAGGTCTGCGATAGCCGGGACAGCAGCGTCCGTATAACGTCACAGGTGATCGGGCGGTTGTTCGACGACCATGCTTTTGTTACGTTTGCTGCGTCGACTCTTGGTGGCACTTCAGACTCTGCGGCTTCGGGGCGGGTCGAAAATTCCAAATCGGTCCGATCTAGCCAGCCATCGCTCCAAGGGGCGTCGCCGGCGCAGCGTTCGAAGGCGGTAGCGCCAAACCCCGGCTAATCTCGGCCGCGAACGCTTTGGAAACGACCACTCTTCGAGTGAGTGGAAAAGAGGATGAGTGACCTTGGTGAAAGCCACGCGCCATCTGGCGCGATGCCCGGCCTGCCTTATGAGCGGCGCCGCGCAAGGGACGAGATCGCGCAGCGCCTGGCCGCGATCGTCGAGTCCTCCGACGACGCCATTCTGGCGAAAGATCTGGATGGAACCGTCACGAGCTGGAACAGGGGAGCGGAACGGCTGTTCGGCTATCGCGCCACCGAGATCGTCGGAAAGTCGGTCATGCTTCTCCTGCCAGATGATCGGCAGGACGACGAGGCACCGATCCTGGCACGGCTGCGCCGAGGCGAGCGCGTCCGTCACTATGAAACGGTCAGGCGCCGCAAGGACGGGAGTCTGATAGACATCTCGCTCAGCGTATCACCGTTGCGCGAAGCGAGCGGCAGGGTCATCGGCGCGTCCACGATCGCGCGCGACATTACGGAGCGCAAGCAAGCCGAGGAGCGGCAACGCTTGTTGCTGCGTGAGATGGACCACCGGATGAAGAACCTGTTCGCGCTTGCGGGCAGCCTCGTCGGCATGAGCGTGCGTGATGCTGCAAGCCCACAGGAACTGGCCTCCATCGTCCAGGAGCGTTTGAGCGCGCTGGCGCGTGCGCACGCTCTCACAATGCCGAAGGACTCCGCTGCCGGCAGTAACGATTCGGTTAGTCTCCACGTATTGCTTCGGACGATTTTGGCACCTTACGAGGGTGCTGGCGGTGGCGATGACCGGCTGCGAATCAACGGCGATGATGTGACGTTGCCCGGAAACGCGATGACCACGATCGCACTCATCCTCCACGAACTGGCTACCAATGCCGCGAAATACGGCGCGTTGTCGTCACCATCGGGCACCGTCACCGTCGAATGCGTCGCGAAAAAAGATACGCTTGCTTTGATCTGGGATGAGCGCGGCGGCCCGCGGGGCGATGAGCCGGGGGAAGATGGATTCGGCAGCTTGCTTGGGCGCCTGGCCAGCGGACAGCTTGGCGGCACCATCGAGCGCGAGTGGCGGCCGGAGGGATTGCGTGTCACCCTGACGGTTCTACGTGATCGCCTGAGATGACGCTCTCAAAGCAGCTGGACTTCCCGGTCTAAGACTCGCTTCCACCGGGTAAGCTTACACCGGCTATATGCTCGACGACCTGGCGCGCAGCGCGCGATGGCACGGCCAGGCCGATGCCGACATTACCGCCATTGGGGCCGATGATCGCGCTGTTCACGCCGACCGCTTCGCCACGCATGTTGATCAAGGGGCCGCCCGAGTTCCCCGGGTTGATCGGCGCATCGGTCTGGATGTAGCGAGCGCCGCCGTCGGGCGAGCCGCGCAGCCCGCTGACGATTCCCGCCGTGACGGTCTGCCCCACCTCGAACGGGTTGCCGATGGCGACCACATAGTCACCGACCTGCGTCTTGTCCGAGTCACCCAACGGAAGCTGTTTCAGCCTGCGAGCTGGAATGCGCAGCACGGCGATGTCGGACCGCGGATCGCTGCCGAGAAACTCGGCTTCGACCTGCCGATCACCAATGCCAACGGCAATGGCGCGGGCATTCTCGACGACATGGTGGTTGGTGACAACCAGACCGCGCGCGGCATCGACCACGAACCCGGAGCCCGCCGAGATCCGCGGCGCCAGTGCCTCGTCGGGCACGCCGAGGAAGAAGCGATAATAAGGATCGCGCAGCAGCGGGTTCTGCGCATAGGGCGACGCCTGCAGCACCGCGATGTTTACCACAGCGGGCGCAACACGCTCGACAAGCGGTGCGACCGTCAGCCGATTAAGCGGGACGGCGTCGACGGAAACCTGTGCGCTTTCCGCCCCAATCACCATGTCACGGTCGGAGTTGAGCCAAGCCACCCCCACGCCGCCGGCCACACCCGAGACCAGGCCGATCGCTGCCAGCAAGGCCAGCCAGCCGCGCGGCGGACAGAAGCCCGGTCCATGTGGGCTCACGGGCGACCATCCTCCCACTCGAGCGGGTCTGCGACCGCTGCGTCGGCGGTTTCGATGATCTCGCACAGTCGCGACACGATTGGGGACATCGGATGCGGTAGCGCCGGAAAGTCCAGCGGATCGCCGCGTGCCCGGGCGACCGCCTCGATCAGATCCGCCCGATCACCGCCGACCTCCAATATCTCGACGATAAAGTGATCCTCCAGCGAACCGGCGATTGCGATCACGTCTTCGCGCATCATGCCGTCTCTCCTTTCGTTTCCTCCGGCCGCTGGCGCAGCCGCAGCCCGAAGCCGATCAGGACCACACCGGCGATGACAGCATAGATCGCGATCGCCCATGCGACCGACAGGATCGTGGCGGGCGGATTCATATAAAGCGCCACCGGCACCGCAATCCCGAGCAATAGGGAGAGCACGCCCGAAAGCGCGAGCAGCCACTCGCCCTCGATCTCCTTGCGCAGGCGGATCGCGGCGGCGATCTCCAGCACTCCGGTGAGGATGGCCCAGGCGCTCAGCACCGACAGTGTCGCCAGAGCATAGCTGGCTGTCGCCACAAAGGGCATCAGCACGAACAAGACCGCGACCGCGAGGCCGATGATGCCGCGCAGGATCAGCGTCCACCAGCGCTCTTCCTTTCGGGTGGCGCCGCGCACGCCAGCGATCGTCGAGAGTAGGCCATCGGCGCCGGCATAGGCGGCGAACACCATGGTGAAGGCAAACAGGGCGCTTACCGGAAACAGGAACGCGACCACGCCCAAGGTCAACGCGAGGACGCCGCGAACGACAAACCATCCCCAGTTGTGGTTGAGCAGCGGAACGCCGGGGCGGGCGTCGCTGCCCGCACCGGCATGGGGAACCGTGGCCGATATGCTCGTCATAGCTTGGCCTCCTTCGTCACTCCTCACGCTGCCCGAACAGGCTCAGCAGCAGCTGGAACAGGTTGATAAGATTGAGATAGAGCGACAGCGCGCCCATCACGGCCAACTTGTCCGCCCGCTCGGTTCCAGCATAGGCCAGATACTCGCTCTTCAGGCGCTGGGTGTCCCAAGCGGTGAGCCCCGTAAACACCAGGACGCCGGCGATCGAGAAGACTAGCTGGAGCATCGAGGACCCGAGGAACAGGTTGACGAGGCTGGCGATGACCACGCCGATCAACCCGACCATCAGGAAGGTGGACCAGCGCGACAGGTCGACGTTGGTCGTATAGCCCCACAGGCTCATGCCCGCGAACACCGCCGCTGCGCTGAAGAAGGCGAGCGCGATGCTGGTGCCGGTGAAGATGAGGAAGATGCTCGCCATCGACACGCCCATCACAGCTGCGAAGGCATAGAAAGCGGTTCGCGCTTGCGTGGTCGTCATCCGCTCGACGCGGAACGAGAAGAACAGCACGAACGCCAAAGGTGCGAAGATGGCCACCCACTTCAGCGGCGTACCGAAGATCGGCTGGTAAAGCGCGGGCGTGCTCGCGACCAGCAGCGCGACGAGCGCCGTGATACCGAGGCCCAGCGCCATGTTGCGATAGACGCCGAGCATGTGCCGGCGAGGGCCTTCATCATAGATGGCTGCGCCGCCGGCGCGCGCCGGCGAAGGGGGCGGATAGGTGATAGGGTCAAAATGTCTGTTCATGCCTCACTCCATTGATCTTCAAGTCAATGAGGCACTCGGCCGGCTTCACGTTGAAGCTGCGCGATCCTGCACCGAGCGCACTCGATGCGGTCCGACATCGCGGAGGCTTTGCAGCCGCCGCCAGAGGGGCCCGGTCCGCAGGCAAGATCTTGTACCGCTTCTGTAAATTCAAGAGCACGCGCGGGCAAAAAGTGTGTGCGCAAAAACCTCTTGAAAGCCCTCGATGCCTACCTAGATTTTTGTTGCCGGACGCCGTTCGGGTCCGGTTGGACATAGAGAGCGTCGGCTCTCCGTTTACCGGCGCCTCTCATGCCCAGATCGCTTCATAGGAGGATTTGGAAATGAGAACTAACTTTGATTTCGCGCCCTATCGGCGCTCGACCGTAGGCTTCGATCGCCTGTTCAACCTGCTCGAAGCAGGCGCGCGTGAAGACGATGGCTATCCGCCCTTCGACATCCTGAAGGATGGCGAGGACAGCTATCGCATCACGCTGGCAGTCGCCGGCTTCCGCCCCGAAGACATCGAGGTGGTGGCGCAGCAGAACCAGCTCACCGTCACCGGCAAACGCGCCGAGGATAACGGCAAGGGCGACTATCTGCATCGCGGTATCGCCGCGCGCGCCTTCGAGCGGCGCTTCCAGCTCGCTGACTTCGTGGAAGCCGGCAATGCCAGCTTTGAGAACGGCCTGCTGAGCATCGCGCTCAAGCGTGTCGTCCCCGAGGCGATGAAGCCGCGCCGGATCGAGATCGGCGGCAGCAATGCTGCCCAGGATCAGATCGAGGCGCCCAAGGACAAGGTCCGCGAAGCGGCTTGATCCTTAGTTTAACTGGTTTGCCGGCGCCGCACTCTGCGGGCCGGCAGGCCTTTAGCCTTCCAGCCAAAAAAGGAGATGACCATCATGGCTTTTCGTGATCTCATTCCCTGGAGCCGGCAGGAAAACCGGCTCCCTGTCCCGGTCAGTGCCGAGCGCGGCCGCGACAATGATACCCACCCGCTGCTCTCGCTCCATCGCGAGGTGAACCGACTGTTCGACGACGTCTTCCGCGGCTTCGGCGTGCCCGCCTTCGCCGGCCTCGACCGCGCTGCCGGTTGGCCCCATGTGGAGCTCGGCGAGACCGACAAGGAGATCCGCGTCACGGCGGAACTGCCGGGTCTCGACGAGAAGGAGGTGGAGATTACCGTCGAAGACGGTGCGCTAACGCTTCGCGGCGAGAAGCGGTCCGAGGTCGAAGACAAGGATCGTGGCTATAGCGAGCGCAGCTACGGCCGCTTTGAACGGCGTATCGGACTGCCCAAGGGGGTCGACCGTGACCAGGCGAACGCGACGTTCAGGAACGGCGTGTTGACGGTCACCCTGCCCAAGACGGAGGCGGCGAACGAAAATGTCCGCCGCATCCCGGTCAATGGCAAGGCGGCGTGACGGTCTGGCCCGGAACCTCGGTTCCGGGCCATTCGCCAACGACAATCACACCGGGCCTGACCCGTCCAGCGCGCTGCCACGCGAGGCCTGTGCCATGATAGAGCCGGTGCTGCCGGCCACTAATCAAGGCGGACGAGGCCGGCGCGAACAGTGGAAGGTTCGCTTCGCGCCTCGCTGGCGGCCAGTGGCGGATCCACTAACCGGATGGACCGGCGGCGGCGATCCGCTCGAGACGATAGAGCTGCGCTTTCCCAACTTGGAGGCGGCGGCGAACTATTGCCAGCGGCAAGGATTGCGTTTCTCAGTCCATGGAGAGGCGCGTCGCCAGCGCCCGCTTCACGCTTACCTGCCAGCGGCGCCCGCTCCAGTGCTGTGCTGCTCGCCGACAGGTCCGCATGCGCGTTGCTGCGGTGCCTATTCGATCGCTGCGGCAGAGCGTGATTGTCATCCAAGGTTCAGCGTGGCCGGTTAGATCTCTCACCCACCAAACCAGCAACGAAAGGACGAATGATGCGAAAATTGCTTCGTACAGCCGTCTTGGCCGGCGCGGCGGCAATCGCCACCGCGGGGGCGGCTATCGCGGCCGCAAACCACAACCGGGTCATGACTATCGACTTGCCCGACGGCTCGCTTGCCCGGATCGAGTACCAAGGCGATGTGGCGCCCAAGGTCACCGTTGAGCCGACGATGAGGTTCGCGCCGGTGCGATTTGCCGATCCGGCGATAACCGCCTCGTTCGCGCTGTTCGACCGGATCGCCGCCGACATGGATCGGCAGATGGATGCGATGTTCCGCCAGGCGCGGATGCTCGAAGCGGCGGCGGCCAGAGGCGCAACGCCGGACCGGGCCGCCTTCGGCACCCTGCCGGCAGGAACCGTGAGCTATCGCTTCGTCTCTACCAGCACCGGAAACGGTACTTGCAGCCGCAGCATCCAGGTAACGTCGCTCGGCGCGGACCAGCAGCCAAAGGTCGTTTCGAGTAGTTCCGGTGACTGCGGCGCACCGTCACGCGGGCCGGTTCAAGCCGTTGTCGATCATGGCAAGCTGGCATCACCAGCGAAGACCATTTGAGCGATGGCCCGGGAGAAGCGATTTCTCCCGGGCCTTTCACGATTCACCCGCGCTGCCGATGGGACGCCCGATCCAGCGCGGCGAGGACCCGGTCGATCACGCCGGCGCTGCTCGCCGCCTTGGGAAGCTCGCGGCGCGCGAAGTGCTGCAGCCGGTCGACGTCGCGCTGCGGCAGGCGGAGCTCGATCGGCATGGCTCCGAGACGATCGGGCGCGATCCGCTGCGCGGCCTTGCCTGAGCGCAGAAAATGATCGAGCAGCCGCTTGCGATCGGCAAAGCTCCAGCCCAGCGCCTCCAGTTCCTCGGGCGGCACCGACAGGAGCGCGAGCGCGAACTCCATGATGTCGTCGAATGGCAAGGCAATGCGGACGCGGCGGCTGCCGCGTTCGCGCCACTTTCGCAGCGGCCCCCTCGTCATTGCATCCTGATCACGCCATCGACGGCGCGCCACTCGGTCGGACGAACAAGCTGGTCGTGCGCGAT
The DNA here is from genome assembly GCF_001890385.1 of Tardibacter chloracetimidivorans. Classification (NCBI taxonomy): domain Bacteria; kingdom Pseudomonadati; phylum Pseudomonadota; class Alphaproteobacteria; order Sphingomonadales; family Sphingomonadaceae; genus Tardibacter; species Tardibacter chloracetimidivorans. The sequence continues at coordinate 1,600,191 of NZ_CP018221.1, forward strand.
TTGCACCGAGTGGAGCGCCGCCTCGATCTCGCGCCGCCAATGATCGAGGAAGTCGAAAAGCACCGGGAAATCGGGCGCAAGATCATACTCCTGCCAAACGTACAGCTGCAGTAGTGAAGGGGCGTCCGGCCGGTAGTAGTGCACTTCGGCGGTGGTTAGCCCATATCCCTGCAGCTGAGCGAGGAAAGCGCGATCCCTCATTGAAGCCGACTACCCGAATCCCTGCCTTCGTCGAGCGAGCGCATGGCGGCGAGCACCTCATCGATCGGTACGGCGCGTTTTGCGCCCGGGGGTTTGCGAAGCGCCGGCTTGTCTCGCACGGCAGATCGATCCGATGCCCAGGATGCGAGGATGGCACGCTTCACTTCGGGTTCCAAATCCGGATGCCGCGCAACATCAAAGGGGTGAAGAAAACGTGCGTAGGGCTGCGACATGGCCAAAACTCCTTTCCTTGTGTCGCTCCTTTCGTTGATGCGGGACAGACCCGCACCGGAGAATTTTGGTTCCGTTCCGAGTCTCGTCAAGAGGCAAGTTGGACCCGATTGGCACTCCAACGCCAAGAGTGCCAAAAAATTTCATTCCGCCTCTTGAACGGAAAAATCGGTTTTCCTAGCTCAGCGAAACCTGTCGTTCGGATGAACGGCAGGGTTGTCACATCATGTTTTGCATCTGGAGGTTTTGCCATGCATTTCCGCCCCTTGCACGACCGTGTGGTCGTCCGTCGCATCGACGCCGAGGAGAAGACCTCGGGCGGCATCATCATCCCTGATACCGCTAAGGAAAAACCGCAGGAAGGCGAGGTTGTCGCCGTCGGGCCGGGCGCCCGCGACGACAACGGCACTCTCGTCGAACTGTCGGTGAAGGCCGGTGATCGGATCCTGTTCGGCAAATGGTCGGGCACCGAGGTCAAGATCGATGGCGAGGATCTGCTCATCATGAAGGAGAGCGATATCCTTGGCGTGATCGACAACGTCGTGCCGCTCAAGCAGGCGGCCTGATCGACCGCCCTCATCCCTCGAACATTCAGGAAGGACATAGAAAGGAGTAGCAGCGATGGCTGCAAAGGAAGTCAAATTTGCATCGGACGCGCGTGACCGCATGCTGCGCGGCGTCGATACGCTCGCGAACGCGGTCAAGGTGACGCTTGGCCCCAAGGGCCGCAACGTCGTCATCGAGAAGAGCTTCGGCGCCCCCCGCATCACCAAGGACGGCGTCACCGTCGCCAAGGAAATCGAACTTGCCGACAAGTTCGAGAATATGGGCGCGCAGATGCTGCGCGAGGTCGCAAGCAAGCAGAACGACAAGGCCGGCGACGGCACCACCACAGCGACCGTGCTCGCCCAGGCGATCGTGCGCGAAGGCGCGAAGGCCGTCGCTGCGGGCATGAACCCGATGGACATCAAGCGCGGCATCGATCTGGCGGTGACCACCGTCGTCGCCGACCTCGAAGCCCATGCCAGGAAGGTGAGCGCCAATAGCGAGATCGCGCAGGTCGCGACAATCTCGGCCAATGGCGACGAGGAAGTGGGCCGAATCCTTGCCGAGGCAATGGAGAAGGTCGGCAATGAGGGCGTGATCACGGTCGAGGAGGCCAAGAGCCTCGCGACCGAGCTCGAGACCGTCGAGGGTATGCAGTTCGACCGCGGCTACCTCTCGCCGTACTTCATCACCAATGCCGAGAAGCTCAAGGTGGAACTGGATGATCCGTACATCCTGATCCACGAGAAGAAGCTGTCGAACTTGCAGGCCCTCGTGCCGCTGCTCGAGAAGGTCGTCCAATCGGGCCGCCCGCTGCTGATCATCGCCGAGGATGTGGAGGGCGAGGCCCTGGCGACCTTGGTCGTCAACAAGCTGCGCGGCGGCCTCAAGATCGCGGCGGTCAAGGCGCCGGGCTTCGGTGATCGCCGCAAGGCGATGCTCGAGGATATCGCCGTCCTCACCGGTGGCAATGTCGTCAGTGAGGAGCTCGGCACCAAGCTCGAGAACGTGACGATCGGCATGCTCGGCCGCGCCAAGAAAGTCACGATCGACAAGGACAACACCACGATCATCGACGGCGTCGGTACCAAGGCCGACATCGACGGCCGCGTCGCGCAGATCCGCCAGCAGATCGAGACGACCACCAGCGATTATGACCGCGAGAAGCTGCAGGAACGGCTCGCCAAGCTTGCCGGCGGTGTCGCGGTGATCCGCGTCGGCGGTGCGACCGAAGTCGAGGTCAAGGAGAAGAAAGACCGGGTCGACGATGCGCTGCATGCCACCCGCGCCGCGGTCGAAGAGGGCATCCTGCCCGGCGGCGGCGTGTCGTTGCTGCGCGCGCTCAAGGCCTTGGATGGCCTCAAGACCGCCAATGACGACCAGCAGTCGGGCATCGACATCGTCCGCCGGGCGCTACGCGCCCCCGCGCGACAGATCGCCGAGAACGCCGGCGAGGACGGCGCCTGGATCGTCGGCAAGCTGCTCGAGAGCGACGACTACAACTGGGGCTTCAACGCAGCGTCCGGCGAGTACCAGGATCTCGTCCAGGCCGGTGTGATCGACCCGGCCAAGGTCGTGCGTACCGCGCTGCAGGACGCGGCCTCTGTCGCCTCGCTCCTCATCACTACCGAGGCCCTCGTCGCCGAAGTGCCGAAAGAGGAAAAGGCCGCGCCGATGCCGGCGATGGACTACTGACGTGAGACGGGGAGCCCGATACTCGGGCTCCCCGGAGCTTAAGAGCTTAAGAGCGACAAGTCCCTTTCTATTATTCTTCGATGCCGGTCAGGCAACTGCTGGATGTCGGCTCCTGGCAACAGCTGTCGGTCGACTTATTGCTGTGGGACGGCGGCTCTGTCCCAAATGGCCGGGAGGTTGGCCCCTCGCCGGAGGCGAGGAGCCGGCGGGTCAAATTTCGGTATTCTCGGCAAGGGCGAGCGCGTCTTCCACGTCGATCCCGAGATAGCGCACCGTATTCTCGATCTTGCTATGACCGAGAAGTATCTGGACGGCACGAAGATTGCCGGTCGCCCTGTAGATGATCGATGCTTTCGTTCGGCGAAGCGAGTGTGTGCCGTACTCGCTCCGCATCAGACCGACCCCGGTCACCCATTCATCGACAAGCCGGGCATACTGCCGGGTGCTGAGATGCCCATTGTGATCGACCCGGCTGGGAAAAACGTAATCGTCCACTGTGCCGCCCCGCCGTTCAAGCCAGGCCAGCAGACTGGCTCGGGCGTCTGGGAGCAGCTCGAACTGAACAGGCCGACCTGTTTTCTGCTGCATGACGATCGCGCGCGTTCGGATCTGCCCGCCGCTAACAAGGTCGCCGATCTTCATTTGCACCAAGTCGCAGCCCCTAAGCTTGCTATCGATCGCCAAGTCGAAAAGTGCGCGATCTCGCAAGCGGCGGCGCTGATTAAGGTAGAATCGAATCTCCCAAATTTCCTTCGGTTTCAGAGCGCGTTTCGCGCCAACCGTTCTTCCCGCATTCCAGACCGCGCGCTTCGTGGTAGCGGTCGTGGGCTCGGTTTCAGGCGTCATCTTGTTGATTTCCGTTGAGAGTTGACCCGGGAGGGGCATAAATTTCCACTGAGAAGTGACCCATGTTCTGACCTTCCCCCTGGCTGATGCGTCGGGGGACATTGGAGTGATCGACATGGCGTTACTGAGCGTAATCCGGCGCTGGCATTTTCGTGAGGGGATGCCGATCCGGGAGATTGAGCGACGGACCGGACTGTCGCGCAACACGATCCGCAAGTACCTTCGGGCGGGCACGGTTGAGCCCAGGTTCAAGGTTCCCGAACGGCCAAGCAAGCTGGACCCGTTCGCAGGGAAGCTGGCGGGTTGGCTGCGGATCGAGGCTGGTCGCTCGCGCAAGCAGCGGCGCACGGTCAAGCAGCTGCACGCCGATCTCGTCGCCCTGGGCTTCGATGGCTCCTACGGACGTGTTGCGGCCTTTGCGCGCAGTTGGAAGGCCGACCGCCAGCGTGATGCCCAGACCAGCGGGCGCGGGACCTTCGTGCCGCTGGTGTTTCAGCCTGGCGAAGCGTTCCAGTTCGACTGGAGCGAGGATTGGGCGATCATTGCCGGCAAGCAGACCAAGCTACAGGTGGCGCACACCAAGCTGTCGCACAGCCGGGCGTTCATCGTCAGGGCCTATCTGCTCCAGACCCACGAGATGCTGTTCGATGCGCTGACGCAGGCGTTCCGGGTGCTGGGCGGTGTGCCGCAGCGCGGGATCTTTGATAACATGAAGACCGCGGTTGATCGGATCGGCAGTGGCAAGGCACGGCAGGTCAACGCCCGGTTCGCGGCGCTGGCCAGCCATTACCTGTTCGAGCCCGAGTTCTGTAACCCGGCCTCGGGGTGGGAGAAGGGGCAGGTCGAGAAGAACGTCCAGGATGCCCGTCGCCGGCTGTGGCAGCCGATACCCAGCTTTGCGGATATCGATGCGCTCAATGCCTGGCTCGAGGAGCAATGCATCGCCCAGTGGAGCCATATCCCCCACGGCGCGCTACCCGGCAGCATCGCCGATATGCATGCCGCGGAGGTCGCCAGCCTGATGCCGCTGGGGCGGCCCTTCGACGGCTTCGTCGAGCATACCAAGCGGGTATCGCCGACCTGCCTCGTAAACTTCGAGCGCAACCGGTACTCAGTGCCGGCCTCCTTCGCCAACCGCCCGGTGAGTCTGCGAGTTTATCCGGACCGTATCGTCATCGCCGCCGAGGGGCGGATCCTGTGCGAGCATGGGCGGATCATCGCCCGCTCACATCATCTGCCGGGACGGATCGTCTATGACTGGCGGCACTATCTGGCGGTGATCCAGCGTAAGCCCGGTGCTTTGCGCAACGGCGCGCCGTTTACCGAGATGCCCGATGCGTTCCGCCAGTTGCAGGGGCATCTTCTCAAGCGCCCGGGCGGCGATAGGGAGATGGTCGAGATACTCTCGCTTGTGCTGCACCACGACGAACAGGCGGTGTTGGGCGCCGTCGAGCTGGCGCTGGAGGGCGGTGTTCCGACCAAGATCCACGTGCTCAACATCCTGCATCGGCTGACCGATGGCAAGGCGCCGCCAGCATCACCGATCGATGCGCCGCAAGCCCTGCGCCTTGCCCAGGAACCGCTCGCCGACGTCGGCCGCTATGATAACCTGCGGGAGCTGCGCCGTGCGTCATGATCCCGCCAGCGCTGCCGTCGAGGTCATGCTGCGCGGTCTCAAGATGTACGGCATGGCCCAGGCAGTGAGCGATCTCATCGCCCAGGGCGCCCCGGCCTTCGATGACGCCGTGCCGATCCTCTCCCAGCTGCTCAAGGCCGAGATGGCGGAACGCGAAGTGCGATCCATCGCCTATCAGATCAAGGCGGCCCGGTTCCCGGCCTACAAGGACCTCGCCGGGTTCGACTTTGCTTCCAGCGAGGTCAATGAAGCCCTGGTCCGCCAGCTCCATCGCGGCGAGTTCATCGACGGCGCCGATAATGTCGTGCTGATCGGCGGCCCCGGCACGGGCAAGACCCACATGGCCACCGCGCTCGGTATCCAGGCCGTGGAACACCACCGCAGGAAGGCCCGGTTCTTCTCCACCGTCGACCTGGTCAACATGCTCGAACAGGAAAAGGCCATGAACAAGGCTGGCCAGCTTGCCGAGCGCCTGCTGCGCCTCGACCTCGTCATCCTCGATGAGCTTGGATACCTGCCGTTCAGCCCGTCAGGCGGCGCCCTGCTGTTCCACTTGCTCTCCAAGCTCTACGAGCAGACCAGCGTGATCATCACCACCAACCTCAGCTTCAGCGAATGGGCTGGCGTGTTCGGCGATGCCAAGATGACCACCGCGCTGCTCGACCGGCTCACCCACCACTGCCACATCCTGGAAACCGGCAACGACAGCTTCCGGTTCAGGGCGAGTTCTGCCGCACCCAAAACCAGAAAGGAAAAATCACCAGCTTGACCCACATCCCGCAACGCGGGAGACACACATCCACCAGGGTCACTTCTCGATGAAAATCCCGGGTCAACTCTCAACGGAAATCAACATCCTCCCTTCCGATCGACAATCCAACATGGGAGAGGACGGGCATCCGAGGCGAACCGACAGCGGCTTGCTGCCCAATGTGGAGCTGCCGAGACGCATGTGGGCGGGGAGCAGGATTAAGTTCCTCGCCGACATCCCGCTTGATGTGAGCATCACCCGCAAGTCGACGCTGATTGCCGCCACGCCGAAAACGGGCCGGTCCGGCAAGATGCTGTTCGCAACGGTGCGGCACGAAATCACAGCGGAAGGGAGTGAAACGGGGATAGTGGAGGAGCAGGATATCGTCTACCGCGAAGCCGCGTCCTTGAATACGCCCTTCGCTCGCGCCACTGCACATCCGGACGATGTCGATCCTGTCGCACGGGCGGTGACACCCGATCCACTGCTCTTGTTCCGGTATTCGGCGCTAACCTTCAATGGCCACCGCATCCATTACGACCGTGACTATGCGCGCAATGCGGAAGGCTATCCCGCACTGGTGGTGCATGGTCCGCTGATCGCCACATTGATGCTTGACCATCTCCTGCGTGAGTTAACGTCGCCGATCCAGTCCTACAGCTTTCGCGCGGTCGCGCCTTCATTCGATGGCGAGACAATCCAGCTCGGCCTTCGGCGCGACGGAAACGACGTGCAGCTGCGCGCGATCGGTCCGGAGGGACTGCTTATGACGGGCATGGCAAAGCTGGCACCAGGAAGCTGATGGCCGACGCGGGCGTTCCCGTCACGCGGGCTATCTGGGGGAGAACCAGTCTCCGGAACATCTGCGGCGCGAGCTTTAGCCATCGGCTATCCCGTCTTCATCAAGGCCGTGGTGGGCGGCGACATAGAGCATGCGCTGGGTGAACGCGGTGCGGAATTTCACCGAGGCGCTCGCTTCCTGCAAGCGAGAGGCGGCGGCCCGTTTCGGCGACAATCGCGTGCTACTGGAAAAGCGTTCACGCCGCCACCGGATGCGATTGCCCAGGCTAGCAGCATCGTCGAGGTATTTGAGCAGAACCTTGACGCCGTCCCCCATCACCGATGCCGCGGCGTGTGAACGCCTCAATCGAGCAGGTCGCCGATGGGGACCTGGAGTGCGGTTGCGAGGCGGCTGACGACGGTGATGGTGGGATTGCGTGCACCGCGTTCGAGGTCGCTGATATAGGTGCGGTGGATCTCGGCGCGGAACGCGAACTCTTCCTGTGACCAGCCTTTGAGCTGGCGCAGGCGGCGCAGGTTGCGGGCAAGGCGATCGATGACGTCCACTGCGGCACCGTGACCGCCCTGTCGACGATCAATCTACAGACGATCGGTGACATTCGGGTTGACTTCCCCCGCCCTTCCAAGGCTTGTGCGCCCTGTCACTGATCGTCGACAGGAAGGGGCGCAGATGGATTGTGTTGGGGAAAGGCGCAGATGACGCTGGTGCTGCTCGGCGATGGGCCGCCGCAACTGATGCGCCGGGTGCCCCAAGGCATGACGCGCCGCGAGAACGACCTGCGCGACCTGCTGTTCGATCATCCGGCGATATTGCCGCTGGGCGAGATCGATCCCTCGATCGGTGCGGTTGCTTCGGTGGCGCGCGAACTCAACATCCCCGAGGTCGGGCGGATCGATGCGCTGCTCGCCGATGGCTGCGGCCGGCTGGTGATTGTCGAGTGCAAATTGTGGCGCAACCCGCAGGCGCGGCGCGAGGTGGTCGGCCAGATCCTCGACTATGCCCGGGCGCTCGCCCGGTTCAGCTATGACGATCTCCAGCGCGAGGTGTCGAGCGCCACCGGGCGCAAGGGCAATGCGCTCTACGAGATCGTCCGCGATCTGCCTGGGACGCTCGACGAAGCGCGCTTTGTCGATCAGGTCGCGCGCAATCTCGCTGGCGGCCGCTTCACGCTGCTGGTGGTGGGCGATGGCATCACCGAGGGCACGCAGCGCATCGGCGCCTTCCTGCGCGCCCAGCCCGGCCTCGCCTTTGATTTTGCGCTGATTGAGATGGCCGAATACCGCTTTACCGATCCGGCAAGCGGCGTATCGCGGCTGATCGTTCAGCCGCGCGTGCTTGCAAGGACCGTGGTGATCGAACGTGCGGTCATCCGCAATGAAGCGGGATCGCTCGTCATCGACGATCTCCGCCCGGAGAGCACAGGCCCCGGCCCGCGCGAGACCCGGATCGATCCGGAAGCGCAGCAGCAGTGGCGGGCCTTTGCCGAACGCTTCATTGCCGGGCTGCAGTTCGACGATCCTGGCCAACCACCGCCACGCATCGGCGGCTTCGGCTGGATGCGGGTGCCGCTGCCGCCGCCGGCGGCGCTCACCCTGTGGCGGAGCCGCCCGCAGGAGCTGGCCGGCGCCTTTGTCCGCCTCTCCGGAAGCGATGGCCTTTCCGTCCATGACAGGCTGGCGGCCGACCGTGAGGCGATCGATGCCGAGTTCGTCGCAGCCGGGCTTGCAGCACCCGTCTGGGAGCGTGGCGAGACCGAGGCCGCGCTCCGGCTGAGCTGGCCGGCGCCATGGCCGTGGGACCCGGCAGCCGAAGACGCGCAGGCCGACCGGCTTGGCCGTGCCGCCAATCGCTTCGTCAACAGTCTTGCGCCCCGGCTGACGCATACCGGAGCTGCCGCCTGATGGGCGTGCTCACCATTGCCACCTGGAACACCCAATGGCGAATGCCCGGATCAAAGGATGCCGAATTGATCGTTGCGCGGCTGAAGGCAACCTCGCCCGACATCATCTGTCTGACCGAAGCCTGTGCCGATCTGCCTGGCAACGAAGGCCATGTGATCGCCTGTGATCCCGATCATGGCTATCCGGTGATCCCGGGCAGGCACAAGGTGCTGCTGTGGAGCCGTGAACCCTGGGTGGAGGTCGACCCGCTCGGCCATGCCGATCTGCCGCCGGGCCGCTTCATCGCCGGGCGGACGCTGACACCTGCCGGTCCGCTGCAGGTCATCGGCCTGTGCATTCCCTGGCGCGGCGCGCATGTCCAGACCGGCCGCCGCGACCGCGCATTCTGGCAGGATCATCTCCTTTACCTCTCCGCCCTGCGGCAGCATCTCGATCACACCCGAGGCCCCGCGCTGCTCATCGGCGACTTCAACCAGCGGGTGCCGCGGCGCTACACGCCGCCCCATGTCCATGCCGCACTCCACGCAGCGCTGGGCGATCGCTTCCGGATCGCCACCGCCGGCCCGATCGCGCCGCTCGACCGCCTCGCCATCGATCATGTCGCGCATACGTCCGAGCTCGCCCCGCTCCGCATCCGCGCCCTCTCCAATCTCTCGCCCCAGGGCCGCCCGATCAGCGATCATTTCGGTGTGGTGGTGCAGCTCGGCCGCACAGGCGAAGCCTGTCGCTGACGATCCGGCAACTGTCGGCCGGCCTGACGGCGATCGCTTCCGTGATGCCGAATAACTGCATGCCTGCCGGACGCGATTATCGGCAAAACACTTCCGGACCCCGAGGGGCACACTCTTCCCAGCACTCCCCCTCAGCGCTGAGTCTGAATCGCCTCGATGGCATCGACCAAAGTCAGCGCCGCCCGAATCTGACAGCGTGCGCCCTGGACGAGGTCCGCGGTGTGCCCGGACCTCCCCTGCCCCTCTGTGGCCAGCAGATGCGCATCCTCAAGGCGGGACGCGACGAGCGCGAAGAGATGCTGGATCAGATCGCCAAGCTCATCAGGTCGCGCCATGACGGCAGTAAGGCGGGAACCACCTGCAAAGTCCACCCGCAGCTTTGGCCGACGGCAAGCGCGTGCGGGCAAGCCACGCCTCGGCCGCCAACCCCGGTGCAGTTTATGCCGATGCAATCGGCACAGCGGTCATGTTCGCGATACCGTTGGTACAGAGGCTAGCCGCGGACGCCGATCTGCCGGCACCAGACTGCGGTCCTGAACGCCGGCGACAGCATCAAGGGGCTGCACCAGCATCGTCACGGCCGCGGTGCTCCTTGCGGAGTGGCGGTATGGCTCGGCCGCACAGGCGAAGCCTGTCGCTGACGATTCTTATCGCCGACGCAGAGGCGCGGCGGGGACACCCCCTTCTCCAGCACCTCCCACCTCAGCGCCCGGTCATCTTTCCATGCACGCAGCGCCGGCATCTGCATCGCGGGTGCAGTCGCCGGCGCTGCATTCATCTTCGCCTGACGGGGGCGCCCTGCGGCCGGGCGGCGCCGTGGGGCCGCCGGTCGCCTCTGGGCCGTTCGCGCGGCGCGCGCACGATGTCGTCCGAGAATCGCTGCTGGATATAGTCGAGCGCCTGGGATGTGCTGTCGACCTGATCGTCGTGACTGCTGTTGGGGAATCCCAGCAGTTCGTCCAGATAGGCGGGCATCCATTCCGCCGCGCGCGGCAGCAACACCCTGCCCGTCTCGAACATCACCGAGCGCGCCTGCATGCGGGCAAGCTTCCCGATGCGCGGCTTGACCGCAAGCGGCGTGCAGATGCGCGAGGTGCGGCGCAGATCCTGCACAATGCCGCGGCCAAGATCGGCGTCCTCGATGATCGTCAGGTCGAGGCGGTGCTCGCCGTGAATGGCCTCGATCCTGTGGCGAAGCTCGGGCGCCTCGAGCCTGGCGCGCTCGACATGGAGCAGATAGATGTCGCCATCGGCCAGCCCCCAGATGGTGCCGACCGACCAGTCGGCGTTCTCCGAGAGGGTGGAGGCCGTATCCCAGCTCGCCAGCTTGAACTCGAACGCCTCGGGCTCCACGTCATAATAGCGAAGCCAGGAGCGGCGGATGACGATGCCGTCGGGCGGGATCGGCCGCTGCTGATATTGCGCCTCGTACATGGTGGGGCCCATCTTGCGCTTCTGGAGCGCAAGCTCGGCAGGACCGGCGCGGCTTGGCTGGAGCAGTTCGCCGGCTGCGCGATGATAGGTCCGGCCCCAGCCAAGATCCCAGACCTCGTCCTCAGGCGCGGTGGCGGCGATCACCACCTCCTCAAACGCCTCCTGATCCAGCATATGGCCGGCCAGGTCATCCTGGTGGAGCCGCTGCATCACGCAGATGATCGCGCTTTTCTTCGGGTGATTGAGGCGGGTGGAGACCACAATGTCATAGGCGGCCTTGACCTTCTCGCGGGCAAGCTTCGAATGGATCTCCTGGCCCTTGTTGGGATCATCGAGGATGATGAAGTCGGCGCCGCGCCCGAGCAGGCTGCCCTCGATCGAGGCAGCAAGCCGATGGCCGCCGCGTGAGGTCTGCCACTCCATCATGCGGTTGGGCACGGCGGGACGACAGTCGGGGAAGATGCGGCGATACCAGTCTGCGCGCACGATGCGGTTGAACAGTTGCGCCTGCGCCTTGGCCACCTCCTGGCTATAGGTCACGCAGATGATCTGGCGCGTCGGGTCACGCCCCAGCACCCAGGCGGCATAGGCGATGCTGATGGTGATGGTCTTCATGCTGCGCGGCGGCAGGTTGATCATCAGCCGCCGGCATGCGCCCGCCTCGACCTTGAGCAGCCGATCGGCGATGACATCGATATGCCAATTGGGCTCATAGACGGTGCCGGGCTCCAGCACCGCCATCACCTGTGCGACGAAGGTCGGAAAATCCGCCCGGATCATCGCGTCCCAATAGGCTTGAGGAAGCGGGATCATTGGCCGCCTCCCTGGGCAAGCGCGCGCTGGAGATAGGCGATCACCGTTGCCGGATCGACCGCCTCCATGCCGCCCGCCTCGCTCTCGGCGCCATCGCCGATCAGGCGAATGAGCATGTCGATCGCGCGCAGATCGCCCTTCACGGCCGTGTTGACGAGCGTCTTGACCATCAGCTCGGCCTTGCTGAGCTTGATCGTCTTGTCGCCGTCGGGCACGTTGACCGCCACCGCCAGTTCGTCGTCGATCAGCGTGGCGAGATGTTTGCCGCGGCGTTTGCCCGAAGGGTTGCCGGACTGGCCGGGCTTGAACTGGCCTGACCGGGGCGGCTTGCCATAGCCGACTTCATAATCGGCGTTGCGCTTGCGCTTTCCGGCCATGTCACGCCTCCTCGTCCGAAGAAGCGGCCCCGCGTTCTGCGGCGAGGTCGTCGAAGGTGCACCCGGTCGCGACATGGATCGCGGCCTCGCCGGTATATGCCTGCCAGCGGCGGACGATCACATCGCAATAGAGCGGATCAAGCTCGATCAGCCGCGCCTTGCGGCCGGTCATCTCGGCGGCAATCGCGGTCACCCCCGATCCTGCAAAGGGGTCGAGGACGATACCGCCGCGCTTGGAGCAATCGCGCATCGCATCGGCGAACAGCGAGGGTGGTTTCGGAGTGGGATGCGCTTTGAGGAACTCATCCTGACTGCGCTGGAAGTTGTTCGCTGGTGGACAGGTCCACACATTGGTGCGGTGGCGGCCGGTCTCGCCCAGTCCGAAATTGTTGATATGGGGCGCTTTGCCGTGCTTCCAGGCGAAGCATAACTCATGCTGGGACCGGTAGAAGCTGCCCATTCCGGCATAGGGATGCTTATTCCATACAATCAGATTCTTGAGTTCGCTGAACACATGGTTACCGGCGTCGAGCATCTGGCGCAGGTGCCGCCAGTCGATAAAGGTGAAGAGGATGGCGCCATCGATGCTGTGCGCAGCGATATGGCCGAAGGCGGTCGCCAGGAACTCGGTCAGCTTCTCGCCTTCCAGTTCTGCACCGCCCATGACAAACTCGCGGTGCTTCGTTTTGCCGAGCCCCGAGACATGGCCGTTGATCGCAACCCCATAGGGAGGGTCGGTTACGACGAGCTGTGCCTTCTCCTCGCCCAGCAATGCGGTATAGGTTTGCGCTTCAAGCGCATTGCCGCAGATCAGCCTGTGCTGATCGCCAAGGTCGTAAAGGTCGCCAAGCGCAGTGATCGCGACCGATTCGACAGAGGGCGCACCTTCGGAATTGCCCTGTTCCACACCCCGCACATCAAGAATCCTGTCGAACTCGGCCGATGAAAAGCCGGACAGTTCGAGGTTGAGCTCGGCGACGCCGGACAGATCGAGATCGGTCAGTTCGCGCACAGCGTCATGAAGCAGATCGTCGTCCCAGACGCTGAGCTCGGCGCTCCTGTTATCCATCAGCTGGTAAAGCTGGATCTGCTCGGGCGAGAGATGGTCGATCTGGACCACCGGCACCTCGGCCAGGCGATGCGCCTTCGCCGCCAGCCAGACATTGTGGCCGGCGATAATGCGGCCCTCCTGGTCAATCAGCAGCGGCCTGGTAAAGCCGAAGTTGGTCAGCGACGCCTTCAGCGCGACCATCTGGCGCTTGCTCGTCTTGCGGAGTGCGCGCGCCGGCGGTTGCAGGCTGTTCGTCGCGACATAGGTGCATGCCAGGCGGAGATTGTGGTGCAACAGGTCACACGGCGGCTTCAGATCCGCGTCAGAACCTGAAACGGGGGTGCGCGTGCGTTTGCGCACGACAGGAAGGTTGGACATCTGGAAATCCTCTGACGACGCCGGCAGACGGAGAGGCGCTCCCGCTCTTGCGGGGTGAAGTCTCTTTGTCTGCCCTGCCTCGATGAGGACTTATGTGCTGCCGCTGGCATCCCGTTCGGCGGTTGCAACATGGGATGAAGCTGCTATGTATCAGCCCCGCAAATTGCCGTCAAGTACCTGTATTCATTGACGAAGGATTGCGTCGTTGGTGCTCCACGGGTGAAGGGGACGAGGCGGTGCAATCGCCAACATTGAATTCCCTGCTCCACCGGAAAAGCGGCCCAGGCAATTCCCTGCCGCCTGGCGCAACCGTATCCGCTAAGCGACTGCCGGAACGAGGAAACAGCCTCCGACGCAACGGCAAGACAGCGGTGAAAGGGATATTTTCCCTGCATCCAGGGAAATACAGGGTAACGGCAAGCCGAGACCCGTTCGCTCCAGACTGCGTCGCGCACCACCCAGTCACTAAGACATGGGTATTGAGAGACCGCCTCGGCATTCTCCGCAAGAACCCCGCACTTCCGCGCCATTCCTTAGCCCGGCCGCAGGAGGCGTGGACAGAGACGCCGAAATTCCCGGCAGTTCTCTGCCAGTTTGCCGCCGCGTCTCACCTGCCCGAAAAACTGTCCACGGATGGTGTGGCGCTTGAACAGGCGAGGCGCGCCAAGCGGCGCGCCTCGAAGATGATCGACGTGGATCGACTCAGCCGAAACCGAGCATGCGCCGCTGCTCTGACCAGGCAATCGGCAGCTCAGCCACGCGGAGCAGCGACCGAGCGTTGAGCTCAACCGGCTGCTTCCCCTCCAGTATCGCGGTCACGATGCCGGGTGCCAGGAAGTTGAGCCGCGCAAGCCTGACCGTGTGCCGGCGCGATGCCTCGGTGGCTTTGCCCGAGCAGAGTTGCTGATAGGCAGCACGCGCTTCGCCGAGGAGCTGGATCAGTCGATCATCGCGCATCGCTGGCCGCGCCTCGGGTGCGGCATAGACGAGCTTCAACTCATGCCCACGTCTGCGCATCTGCACCGCGATATCGATGCTGATGGTGGAAGCCTGGACCTCGGTTCCATGGGCCAGCAGCTCGAGCAGCCTGCCCCCGTCGATCTGGATGGAGACGATGTCCTGCCGGACGATGATCCGCGCATCCAGCTCCTCGAGCAGAGGTGCCAGCGACATCGCATCGGTAGCACGCGCTGCGAGCCGGGCCCCTTCGAGCTTCAATCCTTCGCTTGCTTTGAGGGTCTCGCCCAGCGCCGCTGCGATGCGCAGACCATCGCAGAGGAAGTCCGCCAGCCCCCGCTGCGCGATGGTCTCCAGCTCCAGAGCCGGGATGCGCCATGCGGCCTCCGACTGCTCAGGGCTCTCCTTCGAGACATAGTAGCGATAGCAGCGGTTGCCCTTGTTGGCATGGGCCGGTCCCATGCGTCGCCCCAGCGCATCTTCCACGAAACCGCTCAGCGGGCTCGGCAGGCTCTTGCGCGGTCGAGGCGTGTGGCTTGCCCTGCTGAAGAGCTGCTCGCCGCTTTCGGGCCTGCTTGCGGACAAACTAGGTCGCCGCCCGTTGCTGATCGGGTCGGGCCTGCTGTTCGCTGGTCTGGGCGTAGCGCCGTTTTTTCTGGACGACATCGTGATCATTCTGGCCACCCGCTTCGGGCTTGGCATCGCGGCGGTCGCTTTTTCAACTGTGGGCGCCACCCTGGTCGGTGATCATTTCCGGCCCGCCGAACAGCCGCGTTGGCTAGAGCAACGGGCGTGAAATAGGAATCAGGCCAAGGATTCCCAGCGACCGGAAAATATGATTCACCGTTGCTGGAGGTGGATCATGGGGAAAGCCTTTTCGAGCGATCTTCGGAATCGGATATCTGATCATGTGGCGGCGGGTCATTCGCGACGTGATGCGGCGCGGCGATTTGGAGTGAGCGTGAGCTGCGCGATCAAGCTTGTGCAGCGTGTGGCGAAGACGGGGTCGGCGGCTCCGGCGCGGCAGGGGCGGCCGCCGGGAGCAGGCAAGCTTGCGCCGTACATGACAATGCTGATCCGCTGGGTGGAGGCGCAGTCGGATATCAGCATGCCCGAGCTTGCGGCAAAGCTTGAGGCGACGACGAAGATGCGTGTTCATCCAGCCTCATTGTCGCGCGCCCTTCTGGGAGCGGGCTTCAGATATAAAAAAACAGCTTCTGGCCTCGGAGTGCGGACGCGATGATGTTTGCGAGGCTCGTCGGCGATGGCGGCTGCATCGCCAGCCGCGCATGCGCGAGCAGGCGCACCGCTTGGTATTCATCGATGAGACAGCGACCACGACGAAAATGACGCGTCTGCGGGGGCGGGCTCGCCGTGGCCAGCGCCTGAAGGGACGCGCGCCATTTGGCCATTGGAAGACGCAGACCTTCATAGCAGGATTACGGTGCGACGGCCTGACCGCTCCCTGGATCATCGATCGGCCGATGACCAAAGAGATCTTCGAAATCTACGTGGAAACCCAGCTCGCGCCGACACTCGATCCGGGCGACGTCGTGATCCTCGACAACCTGCCGAGCCACAAGAGCGAAAAGGCCAAGGCGATCCTCAAGCAGCGCGGCGCCTGGTTCCTCTTCCTCCCGCCATACAGCCCTGATCTCAACCCGATCGAGATGGCCTTCTCAAAACTGAAAGCGCACCTCAGGCGCATCGGGGCCAGGACGATCGATGACCTCTGGCGAGCCGTCGGCAGCATCTGCGACCTCTATCCGCCCGACGAATGCCGCAACTACTTCATCGCCGCCGGATATGCACACGATTAAACGCTCGATGCTCTAGGTGCAATGCTGGCGAGTTCGATGATCTCGGCGATCCTGGCCGTGCCGATAGCCGGCCTGCTGGGCGACGCGGGGTGGCGCTGGCCCTTTCTCCTCTATCTGAGCGGACTTCCTTTCGCCTTGATGGCGTCGCTGGGTCTCCGGCAGTCGGCGCCACGGCAGTCCATCGAGGCCGGAGCAGAAGCAAACGTTCGGGTGGCGCCCGCAACATTTTTCCCTTTCCAGCTCGTGCTGAAGGGGCTGCTTATCGGCGTACTCATGTATCTGGTGCCCATTTATGTGCCTTTCCAGCTGTCGCGGCTGGGGATCGACAAGCCGTCAACAATCGGGTTCGCCTTGACGCTCGAATTGCTCATAGGAGCGCTTGTGGCCATCCAGTTTGGGCGCGCGCGGCGGCACTTCTCGTCACAATCCCTTTTCATGTTCAGCTGCGGCGGAATGGCCGTCGGCGTGACAGCCTTCGCACTTGCGCCCAGCTACCATGTGGCGCTCGCCAGCCTGCTGTTGATAGGCCTTGCCTCGGCCTGGCTTTACCCGAACTTGCTCAGCCGCACGATCGCCTCGGTTGAAGACGGTCGGCGTGGGCGCACGGTGGGTTGGGTAAAAAGTTCGCTCGCGGTTGCACCTGCGCTCGGCGTCGCTGCTTTGGAGCCGGTAATTGTACTGCTGGGGCTTCGATCCGCGCTGTTGATGATTGCATTACTTGCAGCGGTAATGTGCATCAGCACGCAGCGGCACCGTATAACTCGCTCCGGCTGGGTTTCGCGTTTCCCGCGTGGATGACGTGCGATGCCGTTCAGCGCCAGATTGAACTGTTCGGCGTAACAACCCTGCCATGGCACGTTGGGCAGAGTCAGTGCGGCCCGAATTTCTCGGCGTGCGACCTGTACGAGGTCGGTGACGTGTTCGGTCACTTGGCCCGTGTGGCGAGGACGATCGTCAACGCATGTTATCACGGTGAACGCGGCGCCAGTCACGCCTTCTGCGCCGAGCCCTCTCGTCGCCATGGCCATCATCGGCCGATCGTCCAAACACCCGGATTGCAGTGAAATTGCACATCCCCCGGCTTCACGACTGACCAGCGCCACCCGGTCCGCCGCCAGGATCGCCTCTACCCTGCCGCCTGGCGCAGCCGGATCCGCTAAGCGACTGCCGGAACGAGGAAACAGGCTCCGACACAACGCCAAGACAGCGGTAAAACGGATTTTATTCCCTGTATCCAGGGAAATACAGGGAACGGCGCGTCGAGACCCGTTCGCTCCGGACTGCGTCGCGCACCACCCAATCCCATGCTTCAAGGATTGAAGAGAATCTGTCCTGAGATTCTTTGGGCCTGAGCGATGCGGGCGCAACGGATCTTGGCCCCCGCGCCGATGATGTCGCCGATCCGCGCGTCTGCGGTCCACGCTTAGCCACGGAGAGTCGGCTTCAGCCCCGACAGTGAAACTAATGTGTGGGGATATGCCCCTGAGGGAAGCTTGGACCTTCAGGAGGGATGCTACCAGCCACTTATCAGTATGTGCCAAGGAGCATGGCTATTCTCCTCGCCAGACCGGCGCACGCTTTTCGGCGAAAGCGCTGGCCCCCTCTTTGGCATCTGCTGAGGCAAATACCGGCAGGGTAATTTCGTTTTGTCGCTCGAACATCTCGGCCCTTGGCCAGTCAATGCTTTCCTGAAGGACACGTTTGCTCGCCGCCACGGCAAGGGGTCCGTTTGAAGCAATCTTCAACGCAATCTGGCGGGCTTCTTCCAGTGCCTGACCTGCCGCCACTAGACGATTCACGATGCCAAAAGGTTGAAGCTGGCTTGCCGGCACAATATCGCCGGTTAGAACCAATTCCGCCGCGATGCGCGACGGCATCTGGCGAGGCAGCCTGACAAGGCCTCCGGCATTGGCGACGAGGCCCCTCTTGACTTCGGGAAGGCCCACTTTGGTATCCACGGTCGCAACGATAAGATCGGCCCATAAGGCAATTTCAAACCCTCCGGCGAGCGCATAGCCCTCCAGCGCCGCAATCCACGGTTTCCGCGAGACGAATTGCGTCACGCCCGCGAACCCGCGATCGGGCAAGCGGACGACCTCGCCACGGACGAAGGCCTTCAGGTCCATGCCCGCGCAAAAGTTCCCCCCCGCCCCGGTGAGGATTCCTACCGACACGTCCGGGCGGGACTCGACTTCGTCCAGCGCGGCCGCCAGCCCGTTTGCTACCGATGCGTCCACTGCGTTGCGCGCATCGGGGCGGTTGATCGTCACGACCGCCACATGATCAGCTATCTGCAGGTCAACGGTTGCAGGAAAATCAGCCATGGCACACTCCTCCGACCCAGACTATTTTCATTACCAAGCTATGTTTATTCCGTGCCTATCCGCTTAAGGCATACACCCACTAGATATGGTATGGTGGGTCCATTGGCCTGAGTAGAGTTCGGCAAAGGTCGGCGCCTCGATATCACTGGCGATCCCGAGGAGGGATCGGAAGGCGTTGAACGGGTAGAAGCGGCGATTGAAGCGGAAAGTGAACTCGTTGAGGTAGGCTTGCAGATGCTTGGTGCTGACGCCGTGGTGGATGCCGTTGAGCCACGCTTTGAGGTTTGAGAACACCAGATGGACGATGGGCAGGAACTCTTCGGACACCTCCGGGTCGCCACACTGGGCGATGGCGTGATGGTCGTAACCGCCGCCCTGCAACCCGCTATAGCCGCTCCAATCATCGGTGATGACCAGCGTTCCCGGCTCGACCGCGCTCTGTACAAAGCCACCAAGGGCACCGGCACTGCGGTCTGCACCGATGGCCAATCGAACCCTTCCGGCATAGCGTCCGTTCCGGCGGCGGTCCTGGCCAGTGCCAGGCTCCCGGTGACGAACTTCGACGGCGGCGACCACCAGCGTTTTGTGGTGGGTTCCCCGGCCTTCGCCGCGCGTTCGCCCGCCGATCCAGGTCTCATCGACCTCGACATGCTGACCGCTCTGCCCGCCGATCCGATCCTGATCGGGGCGCACCATCGCGGCGCGCAGTTTATGGAGCAGGCCAAAGGCCGTCTCGTACCGGGTCAGGCCAAGCTGGCGCTGCAACTGGACGGCAGATATGCCGGTCGTCTGACTCGCAACCAGGTAAGCGGCCCAGAACCACACGCTGAGCGGGATGTGGCTTCGTTCCATGGCCGTGCCGACCATCAGGCCGGTCTGACGGCGACACGAGCGGCACATCAGGATGACAGGCCGAGTGGTGAAACGAAACGGATCGCCGACGACGCCACAGCGTGGGCACGCAAATCCATCAGGCCAGCGAGCTTTTTCAAGCCAGGACGCGCAAGCGCCATCATCCGGGAAAAGCCGCTGGAACTCGGGGAGGGATTTCGGGAACGGCAGCTTGTCGCGGTCAAGAACGTCCACAATCCCCACCCTTTACAACCGCTTTGGGTGGCACCAAGCCGCAGGAAAAGTCAGGCGCGCGCCACAAGGCAGCCACTAGATGTAGTGGGTGTATGCGTCAAGCGGATAGGCACGGTTTATTCCTCAAATCGCGCCTCTGTTTGAGACCGGATGGTCTCGATACTTATACCCGGAGCGATTTCTTCAAGCCGGAACGGAGCATTACGATCGGGTCGGGAGAAGACCGCGAGATCGGTGATGATCATGTCGACGACGTTGGAGCCGGTAAGCGGCAGGGTGCAGGCCTTGCGGAACTTGGGCGCGCCATCGCGCGAGACATGATCCATCAACACGATGATCCGCCTGGCACCAGCGACAAGGTCCATTGCCCCGCCCATCCCCTTGACCATTTTTCCCGGAATCATCCAGTTGGCGATGTCGCCCCTCTCCGACACCTCCATCGCCCCGAGCACAGAGGCATCCATGTGCCCGCCCCGGATCATCGCAAAGCTATCGGCGGACGAGACATAGCTTGTGCCGGCAAGCTCTGTGATCGTCTCCTTGCCCGCGTTTATGATGTCGGGGTCTACCTCGTCCGCGCGCGGATAGGGGCCGAGGCCAAGCATCCCGTTCTCTGACTGCAGCGTGATGTCGATACCGGGCGGAATATTGTTCCCCACCAGCGTCGGGATGCCGATCCCCAGGTTCACATAATAGCCGTCGCGCAGTTCCCGGGCGGCGCGAGCGGCCATTTCGTTCCGTGTCCACGGCATGATCAGCCCTCCGCCCGAAGAACGCGCCGCTCGATCCGCCGCTCGTTCACCGCCGCCGGGATCAGACGCTGCACGAAAATGCCGGGGGTGTGGATATGATCCGGATCGATCTCCCCCGCTTCCACAATGTGCTCAACCTCGGCCACCGTCACGGCCCCACAGGTCGCGACCATCGGATTGAAGTTCCGCGCGGTCTTCCGGTACACCAGATTGCCACGGCTATCCCCGCGCCACCCCTTTACGATCGCGAGGTCCGCCGTCAGGCCCGTCTCCAATATCTGGCGCTCTCCCTTGAAGACTCGCTCCTCCTTTCCTTCCGCCACCATCGTGCCCACCCCGGTGCGGGTATAGAAGCCGCCGATCCCCGCACCCCCGGCACGGATCCGCTCCGCCAGCGTCCCCTGCGGGTTGAACTCCAGTTCCAGCTCGCCAGACAGATACTGCCGTTCAAACTCCTTGTTCTCGCCGACATAGGACGCAATCATCTTGCGCACGCGACGCGCCTTCAACAGAAGCCCCAGACCATAATCGTCCACACCGGCATTATTGGATATAATCGTCAGGTCGCCGACCCCGCTTTCCAACAGCGCCCCGATCAACGTCTCCGGTATCCCGCAAAGGCCGAACCCACCCGCCGCGATCGTCATTCCGTCAAACAACAACCCGTCCAGCGCACTCGACGCATCCGCATAAAGCTTTTGCGACATCAATACTCTCCAGCCTGAGTTGCGCGGCCCGTCATCAACCTTCCTGCCCCGCCCTTTCTCACAATTTTTGTGTGAGTTCGGGGAGGATCTTGAAGAGGTCTCCGACGAGGCCGAGGTCGGCGACCTGGAAGATCGGGGCGTCCTCGTCCTTGTTGATGGCGATGATGGTCTTTGAGTCCTTCATGCCCGCAAGGTGCTGGATCGCCCCGGAGATGCCGACCGCGATATAGATTTCGGGCGCGACGATCTTGCCGGTCTGGCCGACCTGATAGTCATTGGGCGCATAGCCCGCGTCCACCGCCGCGCGGCTCGCGCCGACGCCCGCCTTCAGCTTGTCGGCCAAGGGATCGATCAGCGCATGGAACTGCTCGGACGAACCGAGCGCGCGTCCACCCGAGACGATGATTTTTGCGCTGGTCAGCTCCGGCCGCTCCGACTTTGCGATCTCGGCGCCCGCAAAGCTCGAAAGCCCCGCATCGCCCGCGCCCGACACGGCTTCCACCGTCGCGCTGCCGCCGGTCGCCGACGCCTTTTCGAACGCCGTGCCGCGCACCGTGATCACCTTCTTTGCATCCGACGTCTTCACCGTCGCAATCGCGTTGCCCGCATAGATCGGGCGGGTGAAGCTGTCCGGCCCCTCGACCGACAGAATGTCGGAGATCTGCGCCACATCGAGCAGCGCCGCCACGCGCGGGGCGATGTTCTTGCCCGTCGTCGTCGCAGGCACGACAAACGCATCATGGTGCGCCATCAGCCCCACCACCAGCGGCGCGACATTCTCGGCCAGCCCATGCTCATAGGCCGCGTCGTCTGCGACATGCACCTTGCCCACGCCCGCGATCTTCGCCGCAGCCTCCGCCACCGCGCCGCAGCCCTTGCCCGCAACCAGCAGATGCACTTCGCCCAGCTTGCCCGCCGCCGTCACTGCCGACAGCGTCGCGTCCTTCACCGAGGCATTGTCATGCTCAACCCAGACCAGCGTCTTCATGCGCCTACTCCCATTTCCTTAAGCTTGGCGACCAGCACGTCGACATCGGCCACCTTGATCCCGGCCTGCCGCTTGGGCGGCTCTTCCACCTTCAGCGTCGTCAGCCGGGGCGTCGCGTCGACGCCGTAATCCGCCGGCGTCTTGCTCGCCAGCGGCTTGGATTTCGCCTTCATGATGTTGGGAAGCGACGCATAGCGCGGCTCGTTGAGCCGCAGATCGGTCGTGACGATCGCCGGAAGCTTCAGGTCCACCGTCTCAAGGCCGCCGTCCACCTCGCGCGTCACCTTGGCGCGGCCGTCGGCAATCTCCACCTTCGACGCAAAGGTGCCCTGGCTCCAGCCGAGCAGCGCCGCCAGCATCTGCCCCGTCTGGTTCGAATCATCGTCGATCGCCTGCTTGCCAAGGATCACCATGCCCGGCTGCTCTTCCTCGGCGACCTTCGCCAGCAGCTTGGCGACCGCCAGCGGCTCCACCACGCCCTCGGCCTGGATCAGGATCGCACGGTCAGCGCCCATCGCAAGCGCCGTGCGCAGCGTCTCCTGCGCCTTCGCCTCGCCGATCGACACCACCACTATCTCCGACGCCGCACCCTTTTCCTTCAGCCGGATCGCCTCTTCCACCGCAATCTCGTCAAACGGGTTCATCGACATCTTCACATTCGCAAGATCGACACCCGTCCCGTCCGCCTTCACACGCGGCTTCACATTGTAATCCAGCACTCGCTTCACTGCCACCAACAGCTTCATCTTTACGCTCCTTGAAAACAGTCAGAACGCGGCAATCCCAGTAATAGCTCGGCCGAGAATAAGCGCGTGCACATCGTGCGTGCCTTCATAAGTATTGACCGTTTCCAGATTGGCGGCGTGCCGCATGACTTGAAATTCCGCAGAAATACCGTTTCCGCCATGCATGTCGCGCGCAATGCGGGCGATCTCCAAAGCCTTTCCGCAATTGTTGCGCTTGATGAGGCTGATCGTCTCGGGCACGAGTTCGCCCTCGTCAAGACGCCGCCCCACCCGCAGCGCGGCCTGCAGGCCCATCGCGATCTCCGTCACCATATTGGCAAGCTTGAGTTGCACCAATTGCGTCGCGGCCAACGGCCGGTTGAACTGCTTGCGCTCCAGGGTATAGGCGCGAGCCGCGTGAAAACAGGCTTCGGCGGCGCCCATGCTACCCCAGGCAATACCATATCTGGCCCGATTGAGGCATCCGAACGGACCGCCGAGTCCTTGGATTTGAGGCAGCAGATTTGCTTCCGGCACCTCAACATTGTCCATCACGATTTCGCCGGTGACGGAGGCCCGAAGCGACAGTTTTTCCCTGATCTTGGGCGCGGACAGGCCCGCCATGCCCTTCTCGAGCAAAAACCCCCTGATCTTGCCGTCATGCGCATCGGACTTTGCCCAGACGACAAAGACGTCGGCGATGGGTGAATTTGTAATCCACATCTTGGCGCCCGAAAGCAGATATCCGCCGTCGACCTTTTTGGCCCGCGTGCGCATGGAACCGGGGTCCGACCCTGCGTCCGGTTCCGTAAGGCCGAAGCAGCCGACCCATTCCCCGCTGGCGAGCCGCGGCAGGTACTTCTTCTTCTGTTCCTCGCTGCCATAAGCGGCAATGGGGTGCATGACGAGGCTGGATTGCACCGACATGGCCGAGCGATAGCCCGAATCCACCCGCTCCACCGCGCGCGCGATCAGACCATAGCTCACATAGTTGAGACCAGCGCCGCCATATTCCGGCGAAACAGTTGCACCCAGCAGGCCCAGCGCGCCCATTTCGTTCATGATCTCGCGATCGAACTGCTCTTCCAGATAGGCGTGTTTTACACGGGGAAGAAGTTTCTCGGCCGCATAGGCTTCCGCGGTGTCGCGGACCATCCGCTCCTCATCGGATAGCTGCGCGTCGAGGGCGAATGGATCCGCCCAGTCGAAAGGCAAGGATTCTAAATCTGCCATGGAGTTCCTCATTCATCGGCCAGCGTTGGTAACGGTTCGCCCCTGGCAGGAAAAGCCTGCCGCACACCCGGCATACACCCGCGGTCCCAAATGATCCCATGGATTCACCGCTCAATTGCCGTCAGCTAAATACCCGATAATAAATGACATTTTTGCACACTTTCGTGCGCCGTAAATCCAAAAAGCGGGATGGGAACGCCTCGCCAATTGCGGGTTGCGTCAACAGGGCTGGCACTTGGGGGGCGTGTTTCACCTCGGATAGCCCCATAGCATTTGCCGGATTCATGAGAGCGGAGGACCATCATTCACATCTTGCTCTTCGGCGCCAATGGCTTTCTGGGATCGCATGTCGCACAGGCATTGAGAGCGGCAGGTCATGAGTTGACCGCCCTCGCCCGAAACGAAAAAAGCGCGGCAGGCATCCGCCAACTAGGCGCGCGGCCGATCGAAGGACAGATAGACGACGCAGAACTGATGGCGCGACTGGCGCAGGAGCATGACGGCGTGGTATTCGCCGCGCGGGTGGACTTCGCCAGAGAAGCTGAAATCCTGGAGCCGATGATTCGCGCCATGCGCGACAGCGGTAAGCCCCTGATCATGACATCGGGCACCTCTTGTCTGTCCATCGACACGCCATTGGGTGAATGGAATCAGGAGAGTTTTGCCGAAGACGATCCTTTCGATTCAAAGCTCTGGACCCGGGTTCGGATGGAAAGCGAACAACTGGTCCGCGGTTCGGCGAAAGTAGGCGTTCGCGGAATCGTGGTCCGTCCGCCGATGATTTGGGGAAATGGCGGCGGCAATGGGCAAATACCCTGGATATTCGATGCGGTACCCCGGGCGGGCGCCGCCTGTTACCTGGGCTATGGCCTTAATCTTTACACCAATGTCCATGTAGAGGATCTGGCGCAGATTTTCGTTCTGGCCCTGCAAAAAGGACGGCCAGGGGCTCTCTATCACGCCGTCGCCGGCGAAGTCTGCTGGCGGACGATCTCCGAAGCCGTGGCCGCTGTGATGGGCTGCGAGGCCCGCAGCATAAGCTATGACGAGATGTGCGACCTTTGGGGCAAGCTGGACGCGCCCTACCGCTTCGCGGTGAGCAGCAGATGCCGCGCCATTGCAACCCGTCGCGATCTGGACTGGGCGCCTCGCCACATCGACCTGATCGACGACATTCTGAACGGCAGCTACCGGGAGCGGTTTCAGCCTCGCAACGCATAGCCAAAGGACACGATGCCATGTCGCTGGACGACCGGGAGGATATCCGATCCCGCCTGATACTCTATGGTTTTGCAGTCGATAGCCTGCGCTGGGATCTTTTTGACGAGATATTCGCATCGGAAGGGCTGCATGTCCGTCATGGAGAGCGGGAACCATGGACCGACCTTGCTATGTTCAAAAATGATTTCGAGATTTTTCATCGGATATTCGACAGCACGCGCCACTCGATGAGTAATTTCATCATAGAATTGAACGGAGACACCGCCCGCAGCATTACCTATGGCCAATATCGTCTGGTAAGATCTGGTGCGGAAGGGGGCGATTACTGGTACGGAGAAGGCTGGTACGAAGACGAACATGTCCGGACATCAAAGGGCTGGCGGTTGCGCAAACGGCAATCGCGACAGGTCTATCGCGAAGGAAACGACGCCATAGGCTCCAACACCGGTGTGCGCTTCCTGCACAAGACAAGCTCGCTGCAGCACTCGCCGCACGCCCGGTCGTTGCAGCCGCTAAAAGGATGGGCGGATCAATGGGCGTAGGGAACACGAGCCGAAACGCCGTGGTGCTTGGCGCCTCGGCGGAAGGAGGGAGCGGTTGGGCCATTGCCGAGCGGCTGGCCGAGGAAGGTTACAAGGTTGCGGTCGCCGCGCGGCGGCGCGAGGGACTGGAGGCGCTTGCAACCCGGATCGGCGGGATCGCCATTGTGGCGGACGCTGCACAGCCCCCGAGCATGGCGGCGATGATCCGGCAGGCCAAAGAACAGTTGGGCGAGATCGATGTAGCCGTCAACGCGGCAGCAATCGCACCCACGGGGTTGATAAAGGATGCAAGCGACGACGACATCGAGCGCGCACTCAACGTCAACTATGTCGGCAGTGTCCATTTCATCCGGCATGCAGCCGGTGCGATGCGGGATGGTGGTCTTATTCTTCTGATCTCTTCGTCCAGCGCGAACCAGCCGCTTCTCCCCATGTTTCCCTACGCCTGCGCAAAAGCGGCAGCCGATTGCCTTGTCCGCTATGCGGCGCTGGAGTTCGGGCCACGCGGCATTCGCGTAAACTCAATCCTGCCCGGTCCGATAAAAACCGGTATGGCGGCGCACATTTATGCGGAGCCGGGCGCTGAAGAACGACGCGCGCGAGAAATCCCCCTCGGTCGAGTCGCGCTGCCAAAGGATATTGCCGACGCGGTCATGGCCTTTGTCCATGCGCCCTATCTTACCGGCCATAACCTGCCGGTCAGCGGGGGCATGCATCTGACGCGGCCTGCCCGCAGGGATGACACATGAAGAGCCAGATCGCACATCGTAACGGCGTAGGGGGGAAGGACGTAGAATGCACGTTATCGACGATTATCTAGTTGCGCACAGCCGCTATGTGGAATCGCTGGCATATCTGGACGCGGTGGCGTCGCTCTTGCGCGATGTGGGCGAGCAATTGCTGGCCAATCCAGAGCATGTCCACTTCGAGGGTGAATCCGTCTGGCTCGAACGTCGCGTGAATGGACCGGGCGAAGGCCAGGCGGCCAAAAGTCCCTGGCCTTCGCCGGAGCGGCTACGTCAGGCAATTGCGGATTTCATGGTCGCGCGGAAAGCGCTTGTGCAGGAAAGCGATGCCCTGATGAATGCGCGTGGCCCGGAAAGTCTGAAAAAGAACCCCCCTCCTGCCCCTGCCAGCAAGTCCTGATCCTAGCGAGGTTTCGCGATCAGCGCGGCCGTCGATTCCGTATTTCTGACATCGGCAAAGGCCAGTTGCATGGCCGTCAGTCCCATTTGGTGCTCCTGCGGCGTTCGCGCCATGGTCGCATCGGACACAAAGATCACGCGGTAGCCCAGCATCAATGCATCCCGTCCGGAGGATTCACAGCAGAAATTCGTGAACGCGCCGGTGATAATCACATTTTCTATCTTGCGGTCGCGCAGTTCGTCATGAAGCGTCGATGACCCGGCTATGAATGCGCTGTAGCGATATTTATCGACTATGAGATCATCCGCTTGGACATCGAGCCGACTGTCGAGACGATGTTCGGTCCGTTCAGGCCGCATTCGCCGATCCAGCCGAGCGAGCGCGGGGATGTCCTTCTGCCATGCAGGAACGGATAGCGCGGGATCATCGCTGCCGGTATGGCGCAGATACGCCACCGTGCCGCCCACCGAGCGCAGAGCCTTCGCCAAGCGGTTCACCCTTGGAATGATCGCATCCGCCGACGTTGCCGGTTCTATGAAACCGTTCTGCAGATCTATGACCAGAAGCGCGGTCCTTGCGAGGTCAATCTGCTGAAAATCGAAGAGCGCGCGTGCTTGCGCCCAATCAGGTGTACTGTTCGGATGGGCAGCAGCTTGCATTGCCTCGGTCATCATCTCTCCTTCAGTTCAATGGCAGGATGTTGTCGAACCCGGGATCAGCGCTTTCCTCGTTCCAGCGCACCGAACCATATGGCCGCTCCAGAAAGCGTCTGGCCGTCACTGGACTGCCGCCGGCGTGATATGCGAGCGCCTGGTCCTGAAGCTCGCGCTCCTGCTTCGTCATGCGATCGCGCTGCCGAAGATATTCATCCCAGGTCGGGAAATGATAGCGCTCCATCCATATCTCGGGATCGCCGAGATCACGAGAGATCGACACCGCATAGGCACCATTGCGCTTGCGGCTGAGCTGCACAGCCTCGATCAACCGGTAAAAGGCGCGCGCCCGATCCTGCGGCACCCGATATTCAACCTCAATCGTGATCGGCCCGCTTCGACCCGAGACAGCTATCCGGATTTGTGGATCGGGCAGGCTTTCGCCCGACGCGACATAGGCGCTGCCGCCGTCGGGCACCGGCCAGAGCCGCCCAAGCAAGAACGATATGCCGGTGAGTACGCCCGAGGTCACAAGCGCAGACCCGACGCCGAACCGATCCGAATGAAGGCCCCAGACAACGCCCGCCAACGCAATGCCGCCCGAAATCGCCGCCTGGAAACACGCAACGGCGCGCCCGGCGACCCAGCGTGGCACGAGCATCTGCAGGTTCACGTTACAGAACTGCGAAACGCTCATCCACATGGCGCCGGCGACCAGAAGAGCGGCTGCCGTGAGCACGGCCGAGCGGCTGACGCCCACCACAATGATGCTTAAGCCAAGGGCAAATATGCAGCGCGAAACACTGCCTTCCACGCCGAAGCGCGCGCGCAGATGGGGCATCAGGAAAACGCCTATAATCGCGCCCGCACCGAATGTACCAAGGAGAAACCCGAATATGTTCGCTCCCGACGACAAAAGGTCGCGCGCTATCAGCGGCATGAGCGTGTGGACCGAGCCGGTCAGCGCGCCCAGCGCGAAGGCGCGGATGACAATGCTGAGAATCGCGGGCGAGTGGAAAACATATCGCACGCCCGATACAACCGCCCTTCCCAGACGCTCTGGTGGAAGCCGGGGCATTTGGCGCTCGGGCGCGGCACGCAATTGGGCGAAGATCATCGGCAGGTAAAGAAAAGCGCTGATGGCGAAGGCGATGACAGCCCCGCCAGCCGCAACAATGAGTCCACCGACGGCCGGCCCGGCGACGCGCGCCGAATTGTAACTGAGGCTGTTCAGTCCCACCGCTGGTTGCAGTAATTCGGCAGGCACGTCCTCGGTCACCGAGGATTGCCATGACGGCCAGAAGAAGGCCATGCCGCATCCCGCGACGAAGCTGAGCGCCAACAGCGCGCCCGGCGTGATGGCGCCGACCAGCGACAAGCCGAACAGGGTCGAGACACCACATAGGGATATGAATACGGAGACAAGTGCAACAACCCGGCGCGGATACATATCCGCCATGGCTCCGGCCGGCAGCGTAAACAACAGCATGGGCAGCAAGGTCGCGCTTTGCACCATGGCCACGAGGGTTGCATCGCCTGTGGACTCCGTCATCGCCCACGCCGCACCTACGCCCTGAATGAGCAGCCCCAGGTTGGAGAGCACACTTGCGGTCCAGATGAGGCGAAAGCGCGGGATGCGCAGCGGGGCGGCCATGCCTTGCCTTGGAGGGGCGGTCTGTGTTTCAGTCATGCGAGCCACGAACGAGCCGATCGGCTTGAATAACCTGCCACCGCCAAATCCCAAAAGCCCAACCTGCCTGCCGCACGATAGCCGCGTTCATCGGATAAGGGTTCACCATGATTTGTCGAAACCAACCTCCTCGCATTGCCTGAGTACGCAAAACGCCGGCCATCAACCGGTGGAGAGCACTGCAACAGCCCGACTGCGGATGATATTCTAACCTGCTAGGGAAATATCTTCCCGGCGCTGAGCTATTCCCCGCTGCCTCGCCCAACCCTGGGCGAAGCTCCACAGGCGCGCTGAAGCACGTTCCTTTCCAGCAAGGCGCAAAAGCATAAGCGCCGCCACGGGACGCATATTTTCCATCGGCCGCGCGACCATGCCGACACGCCGAAGATCATCGTCGCCATATTCATCGAAGGAACGCATGGCGGCAATTCCATGCTCCGCCGCATGGGTGAGGATGCCCAGCCTGCCTTGGTCCTCGGGAAAGATCAGACGGGCGCCGGCCTTCTCAAGCGGTGCAATCATCTCGTCAAACATGCGCGGCTGTCTCTGCCGTTCCCATGTTGATATCGACAGGCCGGACAATGCTTCCAAGGGAATCGCATCGAGCGCGGCCAACGGAGAACTTTCGGCGATTATCATTTGAACGGGGAACCACCGCAGCGCGATATACTCAAAACGCTTATCCGGTATCGGCGAGGAGACGGCGAGTATATCGAACTTGCCTTCCCAAAGGCCGTGAAGCAATGCCCGCGTATAGCCCGTCTCGATTTCGAACGAGGCATTGGGGAACGCCGCCTCGAAAT
The DNA here is from genome assembly GCF_001890385.1 of Tardibacter chloracetimidivorans. Lineage (NCBI taxonomy): Bacteria > Pseudomonadati > Pseudomonadota > Alphaproteobacteria > Sphingomonadales > Sphingomonadaceae > Tardibacter > Tardibacter chloracetimidivorans. The sequence goes on from NZ_CP018221.1 coordinate 1,630,231, forward strand.
CTGCCAGCAGAGCGCTGCGCTCTGGCTGGATGGCATAGACGGCGACTCCAATCCTTGGCGCAGGAGCGCGCTCGAACAACAGCTGCATCGCCAGTGCGCCCGTTTCTTCCGCGGAGTGCAGAAGATCACGAAGCGCCGGAAGCATCGCCTTGCCCTGCGGCGTCAACAAAACCTTGCGCGGAAGCCGCTCCAGCAGCGCAAAGCCAAGTTCATCCTCAATCATCTGCACCCGCCGCGAAATGGCGGGCTGAGACACGCGCAACCGCTCCGCCGCCCGGGAAAAGGATTCCTCATCCACCACGGCGAGAAGGTAACGCAGATAGCGGGTATTGATATTCAATGGCTTCACGCCCGTTGTTCCTTCTCCCTGCGGGAGATCCAGCCCTGGGCAAATTCCCACATCAATGTGCTGACGTGGGTGGGCGCCTGTTTGGGGCGGACAAGCATGAGGGCAACGGGCGGGTCCATTCCCCGAACCGGCCGACGGACAAAGCCGGCACCCGTCAAGGCTTCATCGCTCACGAACGGAATGGGCATTGCGACAATCTGCTGGTGAGTCCGCCCGTGCGTAACCAACCCCATGGGCGTCTGATCCGAAGGATAGGTCAAGATCGCGCCCGCTTCTTCAAGAGGTTGAAGCGCCGTATCGAACAGGCGCGGAAAGCGTTGCCTGCGAATACAAGCGATGGAAACGCCGGCGAGCGCCTCATAAGGAATCTCATCCGTTTGCGACAGTGGCAACTGAAGCGGGACAAGAAGTTCCATCCGGAAATGCCTGATGACGAGATACTCGAAATCATCGTCAGGCGGCGGCCCCACCGAAAATCCGAGGTCGTACCTCGCGCTTAGCAATGCCAAATACAACTCTACCGTATAAATGGTCTCAATCTGAACATGTTTACCAGGGTGAGCGTCCAGAAATGCGTTGATAAGATTTGCCCGCTCCGGATAGTCGGAATACATCGTTACGCCCAACTGGATGGGCCTCTGTTCGCCCTCGCGAATGTCCCGCGCAAGCCGCGCGATTCGATGGCCCCTTCCGACCAGTTCCCGAAAAGGTTCCAGCAGCCGTTGCGCTTCGGAAGTGAGAGCCACCCCATGCGCCGAACGGATCAGGAGCGGGAAACCGAGTTGCGCTTCCAGCGTCTGGATACGCTGCGACAGCGAAGGCTGCGAAATGGCGAGTTTCGTCGCCGCCTTCGAAAAGGACTGCTCCTCCACTATGGTGAGGAAATAGCTCAGGAAACGAAGCTGAAAGTCCACCGCGACCTCTCCGTCGCAGTATAACCAAAAGCTATGGGAAGGAAACCCCAGCCAGCACCGCCAAGTCTGCTGCTAAATGCCATTTTATCCTGAACCGCCCCGGCCTTTCTTTACCGAGGCCTCCTTTAGCGCCATCAGGATGCCCCGACCGGCGTCTCCCGATCAAGCCTGTTACGAATATAGCGACCCCCGAGCATCACAATGTCCAGATATTCATCCGGTCGTGAAAGTATGTCGATATTGGCGACGGGATCCCCGTTCACAACGATGAGATCGGCGTCTGCCCCGGGAATTATCGCGCCGCTGCTTCCCTCCCGTCCGGCGAGCTTTGCCCCGTTTAGCGTCGCCCAGCGCAGCACATCCACTGGCGCAATGCCGTAATCATAGACGTACACAGCGAGTTCCCGGGCATAAATGCCCTCGGCATGTTCCATGCCCATCGCTCCATAATCGTCACCGGGAACGATGGTGATGCCGGCCTCATTCGCACGCTTCAACATCGTCTTCATATTCGTCCACGCGCGATCGTGCTGTTCGGCCTCGTCATGATCCGGCCCACCTGCGTGGCTGACCATTTTGGTAAAGAGCAGACTGGGACAAAAGATCGTACCCTGCTTCACCATCCGCTCTATGCAGCTATCGTCCATATAATCGCCATGGTCGATGATATCGACACCGGCCTCCAGACATTCCAGGATGACCTCTTTCGTCGATGTATGCGCGCGGACCCGCGCATCCCGCTCATGCGCAGCAGTGACGGCCGCGTTCAGCTCCGCCTTGTTGAGCCCACGGTAACGGCTGCTCCAGCCGTAACCATGACCCCCGCTCGGCACCAGCTTTATGATCTCCGCACCACGCCAGATCTCCTGTCGCACCGCCTTGCAAAAAGCCGCCGGACCATCGGCGAAAACATTGTGCCCTATACGGCGCACGTCATGATGCGCCGGTGGGTCCGAACGCCACCAGACACCGCGGTCCTCGTGATCGGCGGTCGCGACCACATGCCTGCTCGCCGCGGTTATGTGAGGCCCAACGATCAGACCGTGTTCCACAGCCATTTTGAGCTGCGCATCCAGATCGTTGCTGCAACTGCCCCCAACCACGCGGGTGACACCGGAGTTGAGCGCGATCCGCAACGCATTGGCACCTGCAAGGGCAAGCAAGGCCGGTGGTAATTCGGTACCCAGATATACGCCCCCTCGCCCCTCGGCGAACATGGGCGGGCCGATGCTGACAAACTCCCCATGCCAATGACCGACCGTCATACCAGGCATCAAGGTGCGGCCGCCCAGATCCAGCCGCTTTTGACCGGCTGGAAACTGTCCATCCCGGTCCACGGCCTTGATTTTCCCGTCTTGGCAGAGAACCGCCATTCCCTGCCCACGAAGTCCGTGGCCATCGAACAGATTCACATTTGTAAACAAGACGGGCTCGACCATTCGGTGCGTCCTTTCCGGCGGCAGCTTTCGCGAAGCGGCAACGGCGGAGACCATGCTGCGCCAACGCCAACAACTGGCCGGAGTGTTTAGGCACGGACGGACCCTGACTGTATTCACCAGAAACGCACCCAGGCTTGCTTGGATTGACACCTCCGTTCGCCGTTTCGCCTCCAGTCAAGCGCGTGCGCAGAAGCAGCGATTGTCCTGGACCGGCCCCTCGGGCGAGGACGCATATGACAAATCAGTCCCTGCCGCTTCGAGTTTACAATGCCGACACCTTATGAAACAGCCGAGCACATTACCCGTGAGATTGGGCGCAAGCGCCGTCCTCAACCGGCGCGGTCTCCTGACGCATAACGAAAAGCAATAATAGCGGGAAAAGGATATTGGACCCAACCTTCGCCAGCACCCAGAATGGCTGACGTAATTGAATTCGAGATGATTTTGCATTGGGAGAGACGAAATGGCAACGATACTGGAACGTTCTGGTATTGCTCCTTCTGAACCGGTCGAAGTTAATTCCGAGAATATGTGGCGTCTCGAAACGCCCGGCGGCAGTGAAAACTGGAACAAATCTCCCTACGCCAAGTCCGATGACAAATATTTCATGATCTCGTGCGACACACATTTGTCGCCCCCTGCCAAGTTATTTCATGAGCGCATGGATTCCAAATTCCATTCGCGGCTCGCCCGTGTAGAAGTTGACGGCGATGGCGTGAAATGGATGGTTGGCCTGGAAAACGGACGCCGCGAAAAAATCTACGAAGCCCCGATGGAGGGTGAAGACAAATATCGCAGCGTCGCCGGCGGCTCTCGCTCCAATACGGCGACCCCCGGCATTGTGGACGACACCGCCATCCGTCTACGCATCGCGGACCAGCTGGCCGACGGCGTCGATGGCGAACTGATATTTCCGAATGGCGCGGGTCAGTTCGTGTTCGGGACGACAGACCCGGAGTTCTGCCTCGCGCTTTCTCGGTGCTATAATGACTGGGCGTGGGAGCTTTGCGGCCCATACAAGGATTTCTGCAATCCTGCCGCGACAATCCCGACGATCGACGTGGCGAATGCGGTCAGCGAGATCGAGCGGGTGGCGAAGATGGGCTACCGGGTTCTGACGCTGCCGTGCAAGCCCGTGTTCGGCCCTTCGGACCCGTCGCACACCAATTATAACCACAAGGATTATGATCCGATGTGGGCGGCCATACAGGATGCTGACCTCGCCTTCACCTTCCATGTCTCCACAGGCCGCGACCCCCGCACCTCGCGCGGCGCGGGCGGCGCAGTCATCAACTACGTGATCCATTCCCTGCTTCCGACCGTAGAGCCGATGGCCAACATCTGCGCGTCGGGCGTGCTTGACCGCTTCCCGAAGCTCCGTTTCGCGCTGATCGAGGCTGGAATAGGCTGGGTAGCCTGGGCGCTTGACGCAATGGACGAGGCTTATCTCAAGCATCACTTCTGGACGCGGCCGAAGTTGAAGCATGGATTGCCGAGCGACTATTATCGCGCCAGCGGCGCCTCGACGTTCAGCGAGGATCGCTCAGGCCTTGCGCTGGTGGAAGATTTCAACCTTGTCCAGAATGCGTTGTGGGCCAACGACTATCCTCACCACGAAGGTACCTGGCCGCATTCCGCCCAGGCGATCGAACGGCAGATGGGCCATCTCAAGGAAGAAACTCGGGCGAAGTTACTTGGCCTGAACGCGGCGCGCATATTGAAGTTCGACATACCTCAGAAATACCGCGCCTGACGGGCAGTCGGCAGGAAGGGCAAACCCTTTCCTGCCCGTTTTCCAACAATATATCCCAGGATTAGCGAATGCCCGCACGGCCGCAGATTCCATCTTATCGTCCATTGCCGGAGCCATCGCCCAAGGCGCTGGCCGATATCCGCATTGTCGATTTTTCCCGCGTGCTGGCGGGACCGTTTGCCACACAGATATTGGGCGATTTCGGCGCCGAGATCATCAAGGTCGAGCAGATCGTGTCCGGTGACGACACACGCAACCTCTTGCCGGAACCGAAGCTCGGCGGGGAGAGCTTTTTCTACCTCGCGCTCAACCGCAACAAGCGCAGTATATCGCTTGATCTGCGAACCGAAGAGGGACGTAAGATTGCGCTGGACTTGATCGCCACCGCCGATGTCGTTCTCGAAAACTTCACGACGCGCGTCATGAAGCAATTCGGGCTGGACTATGATTCGATCAAGGCTCGCTTTCCCCAGCTGATCTATTGTTCGATTTCCGCTTATGGCCGCACCGGCCGCCTGGCAAATGCCGCCGGATATGATTCCGCGATTTCGATGGAAACCGGAGTTTCCGCACTGAATGCGGTCGAAGGCGAGGATCCGGTGCCCGGCGGTGTCCCCTTTGTCGATATCACGACAGCAATGAACGCGACCATCGGTATCCTTGCCGCGCTTCATGCCAGGAAGCTGCACGGCAAGGGACAGTTCATCGAATCCGCAATGTACGACACGGCCATCGCCGACCTGTCGTACAAGGGCTATCAGTTCCTGGCCTCTGGCGAGAGCCCCGTGTCGCTGGGCCGCAAGCCCAAGTTCGGCGTTCCAGGGGGTCAGTTCAGGTGCAGCGACGGCGACATCTGGTTTACGTGCACAGGACAGAAGATGTTCCGCAACTTCTGCGATCAGGTCGTCGAAAAGCCTGAATTGTTCGATGATCCGCGGTTTGATTCGGTCGAGCATCGGAATGCCAACTTTGCCGTTCTGTTCGATCTCCTTGCCGCCCTGTTCAACACCCAGAGTCGCGCTTTTTGGTCGGATCGCCTCAAGCGGGCAGGCATCCCATGCGGTGAAGTGCGCAGCGTCGGCGAAGCGTTGATGGCGCGCGAGACGGCCGAACGGGATATGATCGCGGAAATACCGCATCCCACGGCCGAGCGGATCCCCATTATAAAGTCTCCGATCAAGATGACCCTGACGCCGGCGGTGGACCCTACCCCGCCGCCGCTGCTTGGGCAGCATAGCCGCGAGATATTGAAGAGCGTACTCAACTACAGCGACGCGCAAATAGATGCCCTTGCCGCACAGGGTGTGGTTCAACTTCTGGAAGGCGAACCTGTGCCCCATCCGGTTTCGGGAGACGCCGCGTGACCGAAAAAAAACTTCGCGGCAAGACGGCCATTGTCGGAATAGGTGCATCGCAATTTTACAAACGTGGCACCTCGCCGGACAGCGAGTTCAAACTCACGCTGAAAGCTGTTCTCGCCGCTGCAGAGGATGCAGGCATCGATCCGCGCAAGATCGACGGCTTCAGCTCATTCAACTTCGACCGTAGCGATCCTTCGCGCATGGCCGCGGCGCTGGGCATCGAGGAACTGCGCTTCGCCAACCTGTTCTGGGGCGGCGGCGGGGGTGGTTCCGCGGCCGTTGCGAATGCCGCCGCTGCCGTGATCGCGGGTATCGCGTCCTGCGTGGTCGTTTATCGCGGCATCGTACAGGGGCCGGAAGGCCGATATGGCGACGGGCGCACGATCGGCGCTTATGGCCGCGACGCAGCCTATGTCGCGCCTTATGGCCTCCTCACGCCGATCCAGTGGTACACGATGCGCGTGACGCGCTTCATGCATGAACATGGCATAAATCAGGATGCGCTCAGGGCAATATCCATGACGTCCTATCACCATGCGCAGGCCAATCCCAACGCGCTCATGTATGGAAGGCCGCTTTCCGAACAGGCCTATGATGAATCCCGCTGGATCGTCGAACCGCATCACCTTTTCGATTGCTGCATGGAGAATGACTGCGCGGCGGCCGTCGTTGTCATGTCCGCTGAAGCCGCCAGGGACCTGAAACAGAAACCCGCCTACATAATAGGCGCGGCGCAAGGCTCTGAATATCGCAATCAGGCGCGTATCCACAACGCCCCACGTTATGGATCTGCCAGCTTTTCCACCGTCGCCCCCCGCCTGTTCGCCGAAGCCGGCGTGACCCCTGCCGATGTGGATGTGGCGCAGTCCTATGAGAATTTCACCGGCGGCGTGCTGATGAGCCTGATCGAGCATGGCTTTTGCGCGCCGGACGAAGCCAATGAGTTCTTTACCCTCCAGAATCTCACCGCGCCCTCGGGACGCCTGCCGCTCAACACCAGCGGCGGCAATCTCGCGGAAGCCTATGTGCATGGGATGGGCCATATTCTGGAGGGGGTCAGGCAGATCAGGGGCACTTCCACATCACAGGTGCCGGACGCGAATATCTCGTTCGTCGCGTCTGGTCCGATGGTTTCGCCCTCGTCCAACCTGCTGCTCGGAAGCGGAACAACGCTATGACAGAATCCAAATATTACCTGCCGGAAGGTCTTGGAACTCCTGCCCTCGCCGAGCCAGAACTGGAACGACCCTATTGGGAAGCCACGCTGGAAAGCCGCCTGGTGGTTCAACGCTGCGATACCTGCGGAGGCTGGCAATGGGGGCCGGAATGGATTTGCCACAAGTGTCTGTCATGGGACATGAAATGGAAGGAGGTGACTCCGCGCGGCCGCATCTACAGCTTCGAGCGCGTCTGGCACCCCGTTCATCCGGCCCTGAAGGGCCACACCCCGTTTCTTGCTGTACTGGTCGAACTGCCCGATGCGGGTAATGTGCGCATGCTTGGCAATCTTCTGGGCGATCCGATGCAGCAGGTGCAGATCGGGTCAGAAGTCATAGCCGAATACGAGCACCACAATGAGGCCGGTTCGCCTTATGCCCTTGTCCATTGGCGCGTAGTTCGGGGTGACTGAATTGACTAAAAGTGTCGAAAAAAAATATTTTTTCGATCGGCCGGAAGATGAGCCAAAGGACGCTCATATCTTTGCCGGGCTTTTAGGACGGCGATATAGCTGCAGGGGTTTTCTGCCCGAGCCCGTTCCGCAAAAGACTATCGATTCCTTTTTGCGGATCGCCCAACTCACGGCTTCCTGGTGCAACTCCCAAGCTTGGCAACTCTACATCACAAGTGGAAACGCCACGCGCCGATTCAGCGAAGCATTGATGGCGGCAGCAACATCGCCGGAAGGCCAGTCGCTTGAAACCGACTTTCCGCGTCCCGCTCGCTATAGCGGGCGTTATCAGGAGCGGCGCAGGGAAACGGGCTGGCAACTCTATGAAGCCGTAGGCGTCGCTCACGGCGACCGCGAGGCGTCCGGTCGCCAGACGCTGGAGAATTTCAGGTTTTTTGGTGCGCCACATGTTGCGGTCATCACGTCGGATCGCGACCTGGGGGTGTACGGCGCTGTTGATTGCGGGAGCTATGTCGCCAACTTCATGACCGCAGCGCAATGCTTTGGCGTCGACACCATCGCGCAGGCCGCGATAGCGATGCAGTCCGACACCGTACGACAATTCTTCGACATTCCCGATGATCGGCGAATCGTCTGCGGAATCTCCTTTGGTTATGGCGATCCAGATCACCCGGCCAACAGCTTCCGGACACGCCGCGACGACATCGACGAAATCGTGACCTGGGTGTCGGAATGACCCGCCCGCTGGAAAACGTGAAAATCGTTGAGATCTCGGCGGTCGGACCGGTCGCCCTGTTCGGGACGATCATGGCGGATCTGGGTGCCACCGTTATCCGGATCGACCGTCCGGCCCATGTAGAAGGCCGGAAGGAGGGCGCGCATATAGCCAACCGCCCGGTCGTGGAGCACGACTTAAAGCAGCCGGAGAGCGTGGCCTTTGTGCTCGACCTTGTCGCCGGCGCCGACGTGTTGATCGAAGGCTATCGGCCGGGAGTGATGGAAAGGCTTGGTCTGGGGCCGGACATATGCCTGGCTCGCAACCCGAGGCTGATCTACGCACGCATGACCGGATGGGGGCAGACAGGCCCAATGGCGAGCGAACCGGGCCATGACATAAATTATCTGGCCCTTACAGGCGCTCTTGCCGCTATCGGCCCGAAGGAACAGCCCGTCCCTCCGCTTAATCTCGTGGCGGATTATGGGGGCGGTTCCATGTTTGCCTGTCTTGGTGTCCTCTCAGCGCTGCTGGAGGCGCATCGTAGCGGCAAAGGGCAGGTTCTTGACGTGGCGATGATCGATGGCGTCGGAACGCTCTTTTCGATGCAGTACGAGCGCTACGGTCAAGGATTCTGGAACAACGCCCGACAGTCCAACACGTTGGACGGCGCATGCCCCTATTATCGCTGCTACCAGTGCAAGGATGGCAAATGGGTGGCGGCGGGCGCCCTGGAGATGAAATTCCGCAGGGCTTTAGCCGAAGTGATCTCCGTTCCGGAACTGGGAGAGGAGTCGTCCGGCGACCCCGCGCTTTGGCCAGAACTGTGCGACCGCGTAGCCGCAGTCTTCAAATCGCAGACGCGGGATGAATGGATGGAGCGCATGCATGGCCAAGAGACATGCTGCACCCCTGTGCTGGACATGGAAGAGGCCCCACGGCATCCCCATCATGTCGCGAGAAACGGATTTTTCCACGACGACAACGGCTGGATCCCTTCACCCGCCCCCCGCTTTTCCGGCACCACTCCCACGCGAGCGGTGGCGATGACTCCGGAAGCTGCGCTCGCGGCATTTTCCCGCGCAAAAGACATTTAGCCAGGCCTCGGCCGGGAGAATTCCGGTCGGGCGTCGGACAACCGGGCGAATCGGCGTCACAGGCGGTGCGAGCGCGCCGGGCATACGCCTCAAAGGCGCGCAAATACTGGACTCCCAGCCCATCTATAACCAAATGCAATGACCATGGTAAAATGGCATTGGAATTAGTCTGTGAGCGAACATACCCATAAGGGGTGACACTCGCGGAGCGACATCTCCTGAGCTTTGGAAACCTTCCCTTGAGGAGGCCCGACGCGATGGAAAACCTTTCCCGAATGAGATGCGGGAAGAAGACGCTGCTGCTTTCAAAGGCCGCTCTCGGCAGCGAGCAACAGCGGCATAACGCATTGCCGGAAGGCAGGGGGACGAAACCGGAAAATCCAAGATATTAACAAATGGGGAAAACCCAATAAAAACCTGAGGAGTAGGATAATGACACGGTCTCTTTACGAGTTTAAAGGACGAAATTTTACCGCAGATCACCGGGATATGCTACTCTCCTCAATTCGCCGTGACTTCTATACAGCGGATTGCAGCGTTTATCAGGACAGGGAGGATCTTTACTTCAGCAACTCCAGGTCATTTGCAGGCTATATCCCGATCTCGCGCCACAGAACCATCGGTATCCACACTGTGACACGAAGAACGCTGAAGGAAGTGCGCAGCAACAGCTCCGATACTTTTCTCGTATGGCTGCCGATGCGGGGCGCGATCACCATAACCCAGAATGGGCGGACCGCGACCGTTGAGCCTGGTAGTTTCGCTTTGTCCTATGGCAACGAGCCTCTTTGCATCGGAACTCTTTCCGACGACGAGAGTGAACACCTGTCCTATCAGATCACCGCGCCGGCTCACCTGGTGAGTCAGGCCATTCCCGAGCCACGCCGGCTATGCGCAATTTCTTTTTCAACGACCCAGGGCGGCGCTCGCATCGCGCGGGACCTGTTTCTTTCACTCTATGAAGAGTCCGACAATCTTGACCGCGCTTCCGCCGAAACGCTGGCGCTTTCGGCGCTCAACGCGCTTTTCAGGACTGTCAACCAGGAAGGGGCCGAACAAGGCCGTTCACTCAGCGTTCGCGAAGTGAAGTTGCAACGGCTGATGGATTATCTGGAACTCAATTATTCCGATTCTGAATTGACGACCGAAAAGGTCGCCCGGGATTGTGGCATTTCAACGCGCTACCTGCATTATCTACTGAAGAGCAAGGGAACGCGATTCTATGATTATCTTTGGCAGGCCCGGCTGAACAGTGCATATCAGCAACTGACCGATCCCGCCCTCGCCCGGCGGACCATATCGGAAATCGCCTATGCGATCGGCTTCAAGAGCAGCGCGCATTTCAGTCGCGCCTTCCGCAATCAGTTTTCCAAGTCTCCACGCGAAGTGCGTGAAACACTCAGCAACAAGGCTCAAAAGGACACGGTGAACGACGACGAAACCCAGCGGTGGATGGAGGGTCCGGTCGATGAAGGCGTCACTCGTCCTTCTACGTCCTTGCGTGAAGCGCTGCATCCTCCACTGATGAACTGACAAGAGTCGCCATGTCGTCAGTCCCCGGATGGTTTTCGTTGGGCGTTTGGGTCGCGGCATTTGCCTCCTCACCATCACTGGCCGAAACAGAGCACATCTTGCCCGTTCTCGAAGAGCCGATGCACCGGCTCGTCTTCCGCAATGATCGCATCGACGTCTACAGCGTGAGGATGAATCCCGGCGAGAGCAGCGTCTATCACCGGCACCGGCGCGATCAACTCGGCATCGTCCTGCGCTCCACCCGAAGCTTGGGTCAGATTCTGGGTTCGCAGCCGCAGCCGAACCTTTCCACGCGGGGGGCGATCAGCTATATTCCCCATTCGACGATTGGCGCTCTCACCCACCGCGTCAGCACGCCTTTCGGCAGGGAATTCTGGGTTATCGGCATTGAATTCACCCAGCCCGGCGGACCCGCTGCGACCCGCGCGATGGCAGCCCCGGACCAAGCGGTGCTGGACTTTCCCCAAGGCAAGATAACACGCGTGGAGATCGGACCGGGCTCGCGGCAAACCGTTTCTGGTGATCTCATCGTTGCCCTTACACCTGGCCAGCTTACGATCGACCGGGAGGTCCGGCCATTGTCACTGGAAGAGGGTGCGGTGAAATGGATTGGCGGGGCCAGAGCGCGTTTTACCAACCCGGGACGGCGGCCGGCTTCGCTGATCGTCCTCACGTTGGCCGATCGCTAACGGACGACGCCGATTACCCTTTCCGGCAATTGATGGTGCGCTCGAGGAACGGGCGATCTGACCCCGGAATGGCACTCATGGTGACAGTGCGCGGCTGCATTTTTTGATGAAGGCCGGCGCCGACTTCAGAGGAGGCTGTCCTGGTGAAAACTGCGGCGGAAGACCAGAATGGGATTCGACCTGCGCTTTGCCGCCTTTGCGGATCGTACTGCCCAATCCTCGTTACCGTAGAGAAAGGTCGGGCAACCAAGGTCACCGGTGACCGCAACGCACCGCTTTACGAAGGCTATACCTGCCCCAAGGGGCGCGCCCTTCCTGAACACCACAATGGTCCTAGCCGACTGCTTTCAAGCAGGAAGCGTGGGCCTGACGGAACCTATGCTCCTATCTCGAGCGATGATGCGATGGACGAGATCGCGCAGCGGGTCCAGTCGATCATAGCCCGTCACGGACCGCGATCTGTTGCATTGTACTGGGGCACGGGACTGTGCACCTTCCCGCAGAATGTCAACATCGCCGCGGCCTGGATGGAGGCGATTGGTTCGCCCATGGTTTTCGGCGCGACCGCAATTGACAAGCCGGGCGCGCCAATCGCGCAGGCGTTGCACGGTCACTGGCCTGCCGGGCATCCTCCCTTCGAGGAAGCGGAGGCATGGATTTTAATCGGCCTCAATCCGTTGATCAGCCGATCCGGAGGTTTCCCGCCGAATAACCCGGGCCTGAGATTGAAGGAAGCGGTCGATCGCCGCGGGATGAAGCTGATTGTCATCGATCCTCGGGAGACGGAGACTGCTGGCCGCGCCGATCTCCACCTACAGGCGAGGCCAGGATCCGATCCAGCGATACTTGCCGCGATGATCCACGTGATTCTGCGCGAACGGCTCCAAGATTCCGCTTTTCTTGATGAAAACGTGATGGGGCTTGCGTCTCTAAAGGCAGTGACGGACGATTTTCCGCCCGAACGCGCAGGTGCGATGGCGGGCGTCGATCCGGCCGCGATTGAAGAGACGGCGCGAATATTCGCCAATTCACGATATGCAGGGATCGGTACGGGTGTAGGTCCGAGTTTTTCGCTCACCGGCACATTGACTGACTATCTTGCTAGCTGCCTGATGACGCTATGCGGTTTCTGGTCTCGAGCGGGTGATCGCGTCACCAAGCCGCACGTCCTGCTTCCCGCGTATCAGCCTCGCGCCGAGCCGATGGCCCCCTTTCCGGCGTGGGGAACAGGTGAGCGTCTGCGTATGCGCGGCTTGGGGTACAATGCGGCGGGAATGCCCACTGGGGCGCTGCCCGACGAAATTCTCACCGAAGGCGAAGGCCGCGTTCGCGCCCTCTTCTGTATGGCCGGAAACCCCATGATGGCGTGGCCGGATCAGCATCGCGCGTTCGCTGCGCTGAAGTCGCTCGATCTGCTCGTGACGGCGGACCTTGAAATGTCGGCCACTGCGCGCATCTCGGATTACGTCATTGCCCCGAAGCTGACGCTGGAGATGCCGGGCACATCCGCTCTCGTCGAGAGCGCAAAATACTACGGACATAATCGCGGGATCGAAGGTCCCTATGGCCGATACTTTCCTGCCGTGGTCGCTCCTCCAGAAGGCGCCGACGTCATCGCCGATTGGGAACTGTACTATGGTCTCGCGCAGCGCATGGGCCTGCAGCTGGCGATGAAAACGGCATTCGGCATTGGCCAGCATCTCGAAATCGAAACGCAGATCGATCTGCTGGACATGGTTTCCAAGCCGACCGACGATGACCTCATTGCGCTCGGCTGCCGCAAATCGCGCGTCCCGCTCGACGTGGTCAAAAGCTATCCGCACGGACGGATGTTCAACGAGGCCCAACTGCGAGTCCTTCCACGAACGGCAGAGTGTGAGGCGCGACTGGATATCGGCAATGTACGGATGATGGCAGAACTCGCGGCATTCCAACCACCGCCCTTTGGAGGCTCGGAGGCCAGTCACCGTATCTTCATGATGGTGTCCCGGCGGACGAACCGGATGATGAACTCATCCGGTCGGTTAAATCCGAAGTTGGCCCCTCTGGAACCGACCAATCCCGCCTTTCTACATCCAGACGACATTGCCGACCTTCGCCTTGTTCCGTCCGGTCAGGTGGAAATCACCAGCCGCCACGGCTCGATCACTGCCATAGTCCAGCCTGACGCGGGACTCCTGCGAGGATGCCTGTCGATTACCCAAGGCTTCGGCGGCAATCCGGATGAGACTGACGATCCCGAAGGCTTGGGATGCAATACTGGCCGGCTTTTAAGTGCCGATGCGGAATTCGACCCTATTTCCGGCATCCCTCGCATGGGAGCGGTTCCCGTCCGGATATCGAAGAGGCCGTAGCAGCGCTTTCCATCGCGAGGTTGAAGAGCGGCTTGGCAGCATAATTGCGTCCGGCGATTGAGCTGGCAAGCTTCAGCCGAATATCTTCGGGCTTGGCCGACAGGAAACCAGGTTTATCAGCCAAGCTGCAAACGAACCGGCTTACGAGGTTCATCTGAAACGCGCTCCGCCGCGGCCGCGATGCGCATATCATCCATACGCGACGTCCAGCGTACCGATATGGGGCCGACGATCCAGGCGATGAGCAGCGCAGCGCCGAATGATACCGCCATCGCATAACCGATTCCGGTGGGCGTGGGGAACACAAAGTCAGCAAGCGCACCGACGGCGAGCGGCCCCATGCCGCCCATGGCTGACGTGTAGAGACTGCATATTGCAGTTGCCCTCCCCCTCAGTTCGGGAGGGGCAAACAGCTGGATCGGCGTCAAAGTCGATGACATGACGGCGGCGTTCAGGAACAACCCGATCGCGAACAAGAGCACCGCAAGCCAGGGCGTTGGCGCGATGGGCATCAGGAGCAGCGGGATCGTTGCGAATACGGTGAGCCGCATCGATTGCCGCACCACATGGCTGAGCGCGCGCTCGGGCGTTTTGCAGCTCATCATATAGGTGCCGAGAATGCAGCCGCTCACACCACTCAAGGCGATCATGGGACCCACGGAGAAGCCGACACTCGCCGCATCCATTCCGTGCACGCGGATCATATATGCCGGTGTCCAGGCATAGATCGACATCGCAAGGCTGTTCAGGAACGCATAGAACGACATCATCGTGAAGAGGAACAGCGCATTCTTGCGCAGAAAAGGCCACACGGAAACTTGGCTCGCCGCAATCGCTCCGCCTTTGGGACGGGCAGGTTCCTTCATCAAAAAGAGCACGAGCAGGCCCAGCAGAATGCCTGGAAGACCGATTATGATGAAAAGGCCGCGCCAAGGCTCGAACACGCCGATGACCGGCAGCACCACGCCTTCATAAGGCGCCATCAATGCCAGAAGCGCGCCGCCAAATAATAATGCCAGGCCGCTGCCAAGGTAAGGCGACGTCATGAACAGGGCGGCCGCCCGCGGCAAGGTGGAACGCGGCGCTACATCCGACAGGATCGAGAGCACGGCCATCGGCACCACCGCCTCGGCCACCGCGAGGCCTGTCCGCGCGAGGAGCAGCATTGTGAAACTTTGCGCCAGGCCACACATGATGGTCATCACGCACCAGGCAATGACGGCGAGGCCGATCAACCGCACGCGGTTGCCGGTATCCACCCGCCGCGCAGTGAGCAGCGCGGAGGCCGCAAGCACCATCGAAAAGCCAAAGCCCTGGAGGAACCCGATCTGCACGTCGCTTAGATTCAGGCTGGCTTTGACAGGCCCGACAACCAGACTAAGCAGTTGCCGATCGACGTAAGACAAAATGTAAATCAGGTTGAAAACCAGCAACAGTCGTGCCCACGGCGGCAAGCTGCGCCGCCCCTCGCGCGCTGCGGCTGGGCTGAGCGAAGACATTTCAGGCGCGATCGACACAACAGGCCTCATTCCTTGTGCCGTGACGCCGAACCGGCCCGATCACGCCAGAGCAGAACATGGAAACAATCCAACCTTCAGCTGGCAGCCTTGGCTTTGCCTTGCCGGATTGTTCCAGAAAGTCCCTTTTGGGTGGCCGAGCGGAACGTCTCGGATTCGTGTGAAAGCTGGTGCGTATCGAAATGCGCCTGGATGGAGTTACGAAAACCCTGAATATCCAGCAGGCGATTGATCGATTTCTTCATGAGACGCAGACCGAAGGGCGGCGCATTGGCGATGCGTGCCGCCAGCTCCATTGTGGCGGTCTCCAATTCGCCTCGCGGCACCACGCGATTGACCATGCCGGCGGCCATCGCATCCGCCGCAGTCAATTTACCACCCGTGTAGAGCAATTCCTTGGCCTTGCGCGCCCCAAGCACCCAAGGATGCACGAGCACCTCGACGGATGCCGCGCCGATGCTGTGAGCGACCGGGTCCGCGAAATAAGCATCCTCAGACGCCACAATCAGATCACACATGTTCACGAGCATGAAACCGGCAGCTATGCAGGCGCCGTGCACCTCCGCGATCGTGGGCTTTTTCAGATCCCAGATGCGAAGGCAGTAATTCAGATAATGCTCTTCTTCCCATTCCCAACGCTGTTCCACTGAAAGGCTGGGACGGTCCCGCTGCGATTCCTTCAGGTCGTGACCGGCGGAGAAGTGCGCGCCTTCGGCGGCGAGGATAACGACCCGGACATTGGAATCGCTCTCCGCGCGGCGCATTGCGTCATCCAATTCCTCCAGCAGCTGTCGGCCCTGGGCATTGCGGTGCTCGGGCCGGTTCAACGCAATGCGGCAAACGCCATCATTGGTGGCGTAGAGTATCTGCTCATAGACCATCGCTTGTCCCTTCGGAACTGAAGCCCGGAATCTCAGGTGAAAGGTTTGACGTAATTCAACTGATCTCCGGCCCAGCCCTGCGTGATCGGAACCGAGAAATAGAGCTCGAGACCCATCTGCCTGATCCGCCACCCTTCTGATGTGCGCGTGTAAATCTCGTCGAAACGGGCAGCGACCATCACACTATCGCCGTCCTGCGCGTAGCGGGCATCCAGATAAGAGACGCCGGTCGCCTCGTCGCCATCCACCTCCACCAGATGATTGTGAATGAATTGCTTCACCAGCGGCAGATTGCGGGGAATACGAAGAAACAGCTCGTTTATTTCCCTTCGGCCGCGCGCGCGAGAGATGTAGCCGAAGTCGACATAGGCATCTTCCGTAAAAAGTTCCCACATGCGGTCGAAATGACCGTCATTGGTGTTTATGTGGTAACGCATACGAAGCTGACGGATCTCTTCTATATCCTCCAGATGCCTTATTCTGTCTTCAAGAGATTTGGACATTTTCATTCCTGAACCGGACCATAAATCATGAATTCGCGAATTTTGACGGTGGAGTTGAAACATAGACCGTCTTGACTTCAAGAAAATTGCGGAAGCCTTCCACGCCGCCTTCCCGGCCGAGGCCGGACTGCTTGAATCCCCCAAACGGCATGTGCCAATCAATGGCCCGGATGTTATGGCCGACATTGCCGGTGCGCATCCGTCGGGCAATCGCATAAGCCGCGTCCACATCGCTTGTGAAGACGCCGCCATGCAGCCCATAATCGCTGTCGTTTGCGATACGAACGGCATCATCCAGGCCGTCATGCGCGATCACGCTCGTCACGGGTCCGAAAATCTCCTCCCGCGCGATCGTCATGCTCTGGCTTACGTCCGCAAAAACCGTGGGCTGGATGTAAAAGCCGCTGTTGAGGTCAGCCGGTCGCGCCCCGCCGCACACCAGCTTTGCGCCTTCCTCGCGCCCCTTTCTGATATAGCCCTGGACGCGTTCAAGCTGACGTTCCATGGCAAGCGGACCAATCTGCGTTCCTTCGTCAAAGGGGTTTCCGACCCTCATTCCGGAAACCGCCTCCGCCAGCATTTCGCTGTACATCTTCACCTGCGCCCTGGGAACGATCACGCGCATCAGCGCCGCACAGACCTGTCCGGTATTCATCGTCGCCTCACCGGCAAGACGGCTGACGGCAAGCTCGGGATCGGCGTCGTCCAGAACGATGGCGGCCGACTTTCCGCCCAGTTCCAGGCTTACCCTTGCCACGCGATCCGCCGCGGTGCGCAGGATGTGTTTGCCAACCGCGGTGCTGCCGGTGAAGCTGATCTTGTCCACGTCGCGGTGACGGATCAGATGATCGCTGGTCTCGCGATCGGCCGTTACCAGATTGAATACGCCCGCGGGGACGCCGGCAGCCTCAATGCATTCCGCCAGGATATAGGAATCCAGGGGCGTTTCGGGCGCCGGCTTCAAAATGACAGTGCAGCCCGCCACCAGTGCGGGGGCAACCTTCAAGGCCGCCAGCAGACTCGGCCCGTTCCAGGGCACAATCGCCGCGACGACCCCGGCGGGTTCGCTGACTACAATTGCATATTCGCCATTGGTCCTGCGGCGTAGATCTTCAACGGGATAGGATTCACCGATAGCGGCATAATCGTCGAACAACGCCGCAGCACGTTCCGCCACAGCACGCGCCATCGGCAATGGCGCGCCCATTTCCAGCGTGGTCGCCCAAGCGGTTTCCGCAAGCCGTTCGTGCAGCAAAGCGCCGATCCGGCGCACGATCGCGGCACGTTCGGCGATGGGCATCCGAGGCCATGGTCCATTGTCAAAGGCATTCCGCGCCGCACGCACAGCCGCTTCCACGTCCCGCGGGCCGCCGGCGGCTACGCGGGCTCCGACCTTGCCGTCAACGGGAGAAATTACGTCCAGCCCCTGCCCTTCGACGGGATTTTTCCATTCCCCGCCAATGAACAACCGCTCTGGATTGGCGAGCCTGAAGCCCTGATCCCCGTCATGAAGCCCCGTTGCCATTCAACCCTCCGCTGGACTGTCGCTTCGCATAAGCGCGGCCTCGACCGAACGCTTCTGAACCAGCTATGGGCGACATGGCGCGCCATCACAACCGGTGAGGCGGCGAGCAGCCCGCGCTTGCTCGACGGGGCACAAGGCAATGCCACTCAAGTAAACAGCGCCGCGTCAAATCTGTTAGCAAGATACTGAAACCAAGGGCACGAAACCCGGGCCGTTCGTGATAGGGAGAAATGTGTTGCGCGCTGCTGTGATGAGGGAATTTCGCGGCGATCTATCGATCGAAGAAATCGAGATCGATGAACCGCGGGCCGACGAAGTCCTGATCCGCACAGTGGCCTCGGGCATTTGTCATACCGATTTGACCTATTGGGGCGGAAGACACCCCCACCCCTTGCCGATGATCCTGGGCCACGAAGGCTGCGGCATCGTGGAAGCAGTGGGCAAAGGCGTCACCAATGTCGCGGTCGGAGACGCCGTCGTCACATGCATGACAAGCTTCTGCGGTCATTGCGACCATTGTGTCACCGGAAATCTCGTTCTCTGCGAAAGTCCGGAGCGTGACCGGGCGCCGAACGCCAAGCCCAAGATCACCGCAAGAGGAGAAAAGCTGCACCCTTACGGGCGGCTGGGCAGCTTTGCCGAGAAAATGCTGGTGTATAAAAACAGCTGCGTGCGCATACGGTCCGACGTGCCGCTGGATAAAGCGTCAGTGGTCGGCTGCGGCGTCCTGACAGGGGTGGGTGCGGTCATCAATACCGCCAAGGTGCAGCCGGGCCAGTCTGTCGCGGTTCTCGGATGTGGCGGCGTGGGTCTGTCGGCAATCAACGGCGCAGTGATCGCCGGAGCTGGCCGGATCATCGCAATTGACTCCCAGCCTCAAAAACTGGAGCTGGCCCGTGCGTTCGGGGCGACCGACACTGTGGACGCAAGCATGGGCAATGCCGCCGAGCAGGTCACGCAGATGACGCATGGCGGGGTGGACGTGGCGTTCGAGGCCGTCGGCACGGCACTGACTGCCCAATCCGCCTTTGCAATGATTCGACGGGGTGGCGCCATGGTCCTTGTCGGCATGCTGCCGCCCGATGAGAATGTCTCCTTTCCGGGCAAGGAGTTCGTTTACGGGAAAAAGGTCATCGGCAGTATGCTGGGATCAAATCGCTTTCCCCACGACATTCCGCAGCTCATCGATTTCTACGTGCAGGGAAAGCTGAAACTCGACGAGCTTGTCTCACAGCGCGTCCGTCTGGAAGACGTCAACGAGGCATTGCAGCAAGTAGGAAAAGGCGGGGTGGCACGTTCTGTAGTCGTATTCGATTAAGAGGTGGGCGACCCGGTCAGGTCGCCAGCAGCCCTCCATCTACATAGAGTTCCGCACCACTGATGTAGGATGCCTCGTCCGATGCGAGGAACAACACCGCGTTCGAGACTTCTTCCAGTTCGCCGGTACGCCTGAGCGGCACCCTCGAAAGCAGGGATTCCGCCACTTCCACTCGCTTGGAGCCGAGCATCGGTGGAAGGACGCCGGGATGCACGGAGTTTACCCTGATCTTCTTGGGACCATATTCTGCCGCGGCCGCCTTGGTCAGCGTTCTGACCCCGCCTTTTGAAGCGTTGTAGCCGATGTGGACGCCGGGATTGCCTATATTGGCTGAAATGGATGCTATGTTCACGATCGCCCCACCCCGGCCGTCCATTCGACGCACAGCCGCGCGTATCCCGAGGAAAGCCCCGCGCAGGTTTACGGCCACCAACCGATCGAACAGTCCGATCTCATCCACGTCCTGAACGCCCGCACCGGTAAGCCCCGCGTTGTTGACCAGAATATCAAGCGCGCCAAACCGGCTGACGGCTGCGTCCATCACCCTGTCCCAGTCCGCCTCGCTGGAGATGTCGAGCCGCTCGAAAACCGCCTTGCCGCCCTTCGCAACAATATCTTCGGCAACGGCCCGTCCCTCTGCCTCCAGTACATCGGCGACAATGACCGAAGCGCCCTCGCGTCCAAATAGGCGCGCGTGCGACGCGCCCATGCCGGAAGCGGCCCCCGTGATAATCGCAACCTTTCCATTGAGCCGCATATCTCTCTCCTGCCGCCGCTAGTCATATCGTTTTCGTTTTCTGACTGTGACCGCTGCCGGAGCGCGCGTCCATTGAGGCGACTTTACCACCTCTGCATTTCGCATTGATCGAACATGATAGTGTTTTGACGCACCCTGATCCGGGCTCCACTCTAATTCAAAGGATGCGAATTGGGAGGATATGCATGAGCATCGAAACATTCGCAGTGGATTGGCCTGCCGATCAGCGCGCCAGGATCATGCGCCAGGTAAAGGATTATGCTCTCCCACCCGCGCCTGAGGGTGATGGCTGGTCCGTCGGATGCGATGCGGCCTTTCTGTCGCGATTGCGCGATCACTGGCTGGAGGTTTTCGACTGGGACAAGGCAATCGCCCGTTTGAACAGCTTTCCTCAATTCTCGACGATGATCGACGGGCTCAAAATCCACTACATCCACGCCAGGGCCGAAGTGGAAAACGCACCCGCCTTGCTTCTACTGCACGGCTGGCCGAGTTCCCCTTTCGAGTTTTTCGGAGTTATCGAGCGGCTGAGCAACCCGTCCCGCTTTGGCGGCGATCCGGCCGATGCCGTCGAGGTTATCGTGCCGAGCCTTCCGGGCTATGGCTTCAGCGGCAAGCCAGACGGGATCGTCGGCCCTCAGTTCATCGCGGATATCATCAACACGCTGATGATCCAAAAGCTGGGGAAAGGCAGCTATCTTGCGCATGGCGGGGATTGGGGAGCCGTCGTCAGCTCGTGGCTGGCGATCCGCCATCCGGAGCATGTGCGCGCCATCCATCTCGGCATGATCTCGCTCCCGATGCCGGCCCGGCCCGAAACGCCGGAAGAACAGGATTGGGTTGTGCGGTACGGCCAGGTTCAGCGTGACATGGGCGGCTATAGCCATTTGCAGGGGAGCAGGCCCCAGTCGCTCGCCTGGCTTGCCGCAGGCAACCCCGTGGGGCAGGCAGCGTGGATAGCCGAACGATATCATGACTGGTCAGATCTTCGCGATCGGCCTTTTGAACAGGTCTATGATCTCGACTGGCTGCTCACGGCTATTCTCGTTTACGTCATGAACGACGCATTCGCATCAGCCGCCTATCTCTACAACGGTCTGGCGCGCGAAAGCGGGGGCAGTGTTACAACCCTCAGCCGCGGGGAAAGGTGCGAGGTTCCAACCGCCTTCACCAACCGGCTGGGCGATCCGCGCATCATCCCGCCGCCTCGCTCCCGCATCGAACAGAGCTATAATATCGTCCAGTGGCGCGACGCGGAAAAAGGGGGGCATTTCCCCGCTCATGAACAGCCCGGTGACTTTGTCGAGGACTTGCAGGAATGGCTGGTCGCGGCGCGCCGGCGAAAGTGACATGCGCCGCGACGGACCGTCCAGCTGTCAGGCCGGGCTGCGATCACCTACCACTGGCGCCGGTGGACGCATTGCCCGGTGACCATCGGCAATTGCATATTGCACATCGCGCGGGGCAAGCGCGTCGCCTATCAGATGCACATCGGGATGGCGGTGCCTGATTTCATCATAGAGATAGCGTACCGACTGGTTGGGCGTGACGAGTACGACGGTATCGGCGGGAATAGTGACCCGCTTCGTGGGCGCCTTTGTGGGATGTATGGTCACCTCGCCCGGCCTGATCTCGGCGAGATGATGGTTCACCAGCAAGGTGAAACCCTCATCTTTGTTGTAGAAGCGCGCAAGCGCCGTTTCACCGCGATAGTTGAACTGCATATGAGGCGCCAGATTGTTAAAGCGCGTCACCCAGGTGACCGACAGCCCCTTTGCGAACAATGCGTCCGCAACTGCAATCGCTTCATAATGTCCGGTATCGTCCAGCACCACGGCATGGCGGCCGAGCTCCGTCTTGCCGCCGAGGATCAGGTCAATTGACGACAGGACGTGAGGAAGGTCCACACCTGTGGGAGGTTCACCCGGCCGTTCAGTCTGAACGCCATCCATGCGCGGCATCGATCCGGTGGCGATAACGATCGTATCAGCCTGCTCGGCAAGGATTTCGTCCGCCTCCATATAGGTGCCGAGCCGCACCTCGACGCCGAGGCGGAATAGCTCACGCTCCTGCCAATCCACAATATCCCCGATTGTATGAAGAACCGGCGCTCGCTTGGCGGCATTGACTGCGCCGCCTAGGGTGGGTTGAGCTTCCGCCAGGATCACCCTGTGCCCCTGAAGCGCGGCAACACGCGCCGCTTCCATTCCCGCCGGACCGCCGCCGACCACCAGAACCTTGCGCGGCTCCTTGGCCGGCTCGATCAGTTCCTCGGCCAGGTATTTTTCGAAGCCGACGGCAGGATTTACCGTACAGCCCAGCCATTGTTCACGGAACAGGCCACCGACGCAGCCCTGATTGCAGGCGATGCAGGGGCGCACCTCCTCGACCTTGCCCGCCATGGATTTGCTGACGAGATTGGGGTCGGCGATATGGGCGCGCAGCATGCCGACCATATCCGCGATGTCATCGTTGAGCACCTGCTGTGCTTCGTCGAGAGTACGGAAACGGCCGGCGGTGAGGCGCGGAATCGGCACATCTTTCAAGATCTGAGATGCCGAAGGCAGCATATAGCCGGTCGGCTCCGCCATCGTCCCGACCATATAGCGCATTTCGTAATAATCACCGAAAGACCCGCTCACATAATCGATCAGATCCTCCGCGATCAGCGATCTCACGACCTGCTGCAGATCCTCCTCGGTGATGCCTCCGATCGCCTCGCTGGCGGAAAGGCGGACGCCTACCACATAATCCCGGCCGACCTTCCGCCGGACAGCACGCAGCACCTCCTGCAGAAAGCGCGTCCTGTTTTCCAGGCTGCCGCCCCATTTGTCCTCGCGCCGGTTGACCAGCGGCGACAAAAACTGATGGATCAGATAGCCATGGGCGCCGTGGATTTCGACGCCGTGCAGCCCGCCTTCGCGGCACCGCTCCGCCGCGTCGCCGAAGGAGGCGACAATCTCTTCAATCTGTTCTTCCAGCAGCGGAACGGGCACACCCTTCAACTCGGTGCCATGTACATCCGACGGCGCCAGTGGCGGACGCTTGCCGGGTTGATTGGCGTTGTGCCCGCCATGATAGAGTTGCTGGAACATCTTCATGCCGTAAGGACGGATCGACTCGATCATCTTCCGGAAACCGGGGATAACGCGGTCGTCGAAATTGTTCAGTGTGTTGACGCTCGTGGGGTGGGTCGAAGTGCATTCGACAATCGAAAG
This sequence comes from Tardibacter chloracetimidivorans, assembly GCF_001890385.1. Lineage (NCBI taxonomy): Bacteria > Pseudomonadati > Pseudomonadota > Alphaproteobacteria > Sphingomonadales > Sphingomonadaceae > Tardibacter > Tardibacter chloracetimidivorans. The sequence continues at coordinate 1,653,784 of NZ_CP018221.1, forward strand.
ACCACAGCCGCCTCTGGCGCGGGCGGTCTGATAGGCGATTGCGGCCTCGGAAAAGGAATCGACGGAAAGAAACGTACCGTGCGGGGTAATCACCACGCGATTCTTCAGTTCCAGCTTATTTATAGTAATCGGGTCAAGTATTTTCGCGGCCATGTTTTCTCTCGTTTCAGCGCCGCGGCTCAACCGGTGCGCATGACTTTTCCGGCAACATGCGGTCGATCAGCGTGCTCTCGAACTGCCAGAACGCTTCGTGGACCCGCTCGGCGATCACCCAGCGCCCGTCCTCGATTATCCACCGGTCGCTGTAGCGAAGCCCCCGGACGAAGACGGGATCTCCAACTTTGGCGGCGCCGGACAGGAAACAGGTGCCGAACAAGCGGCTGGTAGCCGTTTGACCGGTCACGTTGATCTCCATCGTGGCCACGCTGTGGCAGGCGCGGCCGTAGCCGGTGAAACTTCTGAATCCCTCTTCCAGCTGCGCGTGCCCCCGGAGCGCCATTTCAGCCTGGGTGGCGGAACGGAAAACGCCCTCGCGTGCAAAGCAGCGCACCACATTTTCGGGCTCGTGCGCATCGCAGTAGAAAAAATAGAGATCGGCGACTTCGCGGATTCTCATCCGGTCGATTAGGGTGTCGGGTTCATCCAAGATCAGACCCTCCGCATCTTACGAAACGCAACGAGTTTGTACCTAGTCACGAAAACTGACGAAGAAGGGCGCCGGAGCGCCCTTCCCCATTTCGCTTTGACTTAGAAACGATAGCCAACCGATACTCCGATCTCTCGCGGAGGTGCGTCCGACACATAGGTGGTGAGGCTCGCGACCGGATCACCACCGTCAATGTAGAACTCGTCCGTCAGGTTTCTGCCCCAGACCGAAACCGATAGCCGGTCGTCAACGTCGCGCCAGGTAATTTTACCGGACAGGACACCGACGCCATCCTGATAAGAGAATGGATAGTTCAGGTCCGTTGTGTAATAGCTTGACCTGTACGCATAGTCTCCAGTGAACGACACGCTTCCGACAGTACCCAGATCAAGATCATAGGTGGCGCCAAAACTTGCGGTCCACTTGGACGTATAAGGGAACTTCAGGAACGACAGATCCGAAGCGCCATTCGCCTCAACGCCGGTAACATTGGCCACGAAGTCCGTATACTTGGCGTCAAGATAGCCGACCGATCCGCGAAGCGTGAGCGCATCGACTGGCCTTGCCTGCATCTCAACCTCAACACCTTGCGTCTTGGCCTTTGCCGCGTTCCTCAACTTTTGGATGAAGAACGGCGGGATGTCGGTCGACTCCGTCACAACGCGCTGCAAATCCTGGAACTTGTTCTGGAAGATGGACACGTTGACTCGAAGGCGATTGTCGAAAAAGTCGTTCTTCAGGCCAAGTTCCCACGCCTTCACGGTTTCCGGATCAGCGATGGACGACGCTGCCACGGTGGCCGGAACGCCGGTGAATCCTCCGCCGCGATAGCCCGTAGCATAACGCAGATAGATCATATTATTCGGCGTGAAATTATAGTTTGCCGTCAGATCGTAGGAGAAGTTGTTCCAGGACGCCCGCTCGCTGATGTCCGCCTGAAGCCCGAGAAGGCAGCGTGACCCGCAGGAAAGGTGCTTCTTGCGATCCCATGTTTGACGACCGCCAGCCGACAGGCTGAAGCCGTCCGCCACTTCGTACTCAGCCCGGCCGAAAATAGCATAGCTGTTTGTTGAGCCTTCCTGATAGGTCCCGCCCCGGTTACCGAGAATGACCTGGTCATTGAAGCGATCATATTCGTAGTTGAAGAAATATATTCCGACCAGCCAGTTGAGACGGCCGTCAAGGTCAAGCCCTTCACCGTCATTCGAGGACAAGCGCATCTCATGAGAGAATGAGCGGTAGTTGCCGTCATAGCCTGAATCGATGATCCCCAGTTCGGTGCCATCAATGTCAGAGAAGGAAACTTCGCGGAAGTGACGATATCCCGTCACCACCGCCAGACCAACGGGTCCGGCATCCACATTGAGGTTGGAGGCCAGGCTCAGGTTGCGGCTGTCGCGCTTGGGCTGAGGCGCGGCACGCGTCTTGTACTTACTGGTTATCGGAAGCGCGGAGTCGCACAGGCTTGCGCTATAAGGCGCCGTGCAAGTCAATGTCACGGGCGGAGGCACGACATAGGTCAGGCCAGGTACGACGAGCCGATCCCTGGTGCTCACGTTCCGGTTGCCGGCATCTTCGCCCTTGTCAAAATCGATCTGTCCGGTGACGTACCAATCGACGGTTTCGCCAAGATGGGCGAGCAGGCCGACGCGGTACGACTGGAGATCAATGCCGCCCAATCGTTTGCCGGTCAATATGTTACGCATGTAACCATCTGAGTTCTGATAATTGGCCGAAACGGTCGCAAGCAACTTGCCCGGAACGAGCGGAGCATCGACATAGCCGCGGAGGTGCACGTTATCGAAGCTGCCGTAATCGGCCTGCACCAGACCACCAAATTCGTCCTTGGGTCGCCGCGTGCGGACGGCCACGCCGCCTGCCGGGGAGTTCTTGCCCAGAACCGTGCCCTGCGGACCGCGAAGCACTTCAACCGCCTCAACGTCAAAAAGATTGATATACGCGCCGATCAGCTGCGCCTGGTAGATTTCATCAATAGTCAGCGCGATGGGCGGCTCCTGGGCCGGATCGCTTGATTTAGTGCCGAAACCGCGAATGAACGGGAACAGTGAAACCGGATTGGTCGAGTTGCGCGCCAGCGTGATCGAAGGCGCCAGGGTCGTGACGTCGGAGATGTTGGTGACCCGAGCTTCTGCCAGCCTTGCGCTATCGATAGCGGAAATCGCCACCGGCGTTTGCTGGAGGGGTTCCGCGCGGCGGCGCGCCGTCACGATGATATCGGACAGTCCCGCCTGAGACTCGCTCACGACAGACGGCTGCGTAGCGGCGGGAGCTTGGGCAAGCTGGTCCTCGCCAGCCTGTTGCGGCTCGACGGCATCCTGCGCGAACGCCGATGTCGCCAACATCGTCGTACCGAGTAACGTCAGCATCGAAACGGCGCTTTTTCTCATTTTCATAGCTCCCTCCCCATTTCAGAATTCGTAACTTTCGCCCGCATCGCAGGGTCGTTGTCAGGTAATTTCTAACCCAATGCGATAACGATCGTCTTTACCTTGACTGAAAGGGTCGTTGCTCAACGCGGAATTACACATATCACTCGGTTTCCCGGCGCTATTATAATGGTAGCAGTAGGTAAATCTCGGAATTCGCTGCATGGTAGAGCAGTTTTGCGCCATTGCCTGCGGACCCGGTCATATTTCGCGCAGACGCAGATTGGGCAGTCTTTTTCGTCAGACCTTTTGACAGACCCAAGAAAGAAGGAGCGGAGTCTTGCACGATCTGGAAGTTCGACAATTTGCCTGCCTTGACGATAACTATGGCTACCTTGTGCACGTGGTCGGCACGGAAATAACAGCGGCCATCGACACGCCCGACGCAGGGGCGATCACATCTGAGCTCGACAGCCGCGGCTGGCGCTTGACGCATATCCTCAACACGCATTGGCATCCCGATCATGCCGGAGGGAACGAAGCGCTGAAACAGCGCTACGGCGCAGTGGTGGTCGCGCCAGCCGATTTGGAACAGCGGATCGCCAATGTGGATATAGCCGTTGGCGACGGAGACGTCGTCGACCTGGGTGGAGTTCAGGCATCGATCCTTGCCTTGCCTGGGCACACGACCGATCATATCGCCTATTGCTTCAAAGACGCGAGTATCGCGTTTGTAGGGGATGTTCTGTTCCCCTTGGGGTGCGGCCGGCTGTTTGAGGGCTCTCCCGCTCAAATGCATGACTCCCTCCAGAAGCTGGCGTCGCTGCCGGAGGATACGGTGATTTACAGCGCACATGAGTATACTGCGGCCAATGCGCATTTTGCCCTTACCGTCGAACCGGAAAATACTGATCTCGCGGCTCGGGTAGCGCACATCCACCGCCTTCGGGAAAAGGACGTACCAACCGTCCCGACAACCATCGGGGAAGAGTTGCGAACCAACCCGTTTTTGCGCACGGGCTCGTCGGCGATAAGGCAGAGGCTGGGCATGGAGGGATGCGACGATGTCGCGGTTTTCGCGGAAGTGCGAGCGCGCAAGGACAATTTCAGAGGCTAAAGCGGCGTGCGCCAGATCGGAGCCGCCTGCGCCGCGAGGATTTCGCGGCTGTGGGCAGGAGGCGAGCGCAGGGCGTAGCGGTGGCTACGATCGAGTCCGTCACAGGACAACGCAGGTGGTTCAGATCTGACCCACGCCGCTCTAGGGTTGAGACTCAATCAGAGCCAGAAAGCCACAGCGGCAGCGAGGCTTACGGCTGAGAGGAAGTTTCGTGCAAGCTTGTCGTAGCGAGTAGCGATCCGGCGGAAATCCTTGAGGCGGCAGAACATAGCCTCGACCCGCCAGCGATCTTTGTAGCGGCGTTTGTCATATTGGATCGGGCGCTTGCGGTTGCGGCGGCCGGGGATCACCGGGGTCGTGCCCTGTTCGCGCAGGATGGTCCTAATGCGATTGGCGTCGTAGCCGCGGTCGGCGATCACCCGCTTCATTCCCGCTGTTTCGTTGATGAGCAGGTCGGCGCCCTTCACGTCCGATGTGTTGCCGGGCGTCAGGACGAGACGAAGCGGCCGTCCGAGGACGTCGACAAGGGCGTGGATCTTTGTTGTCCGGCCGCCACGCGAGATCCCAATGGCATTGGCTCGCGCCCCCCCTTTGCCCCACCGGCGCTACGGTGAGCCTTGATGTAGCTGCTATCGATCTGCCCGGTCTCGGCGATCCAGCCTTCTTCGGTCAGTGCAGCCAGGATGCGTGTCCAGATGCCCCGCCGGCTCCACCTGTTCCATCGGTTGTAGACCGTCGTCGCCGGCCCGTATTCGGCGGGGCAATCTGCCCAGCGACCGCCGCACTTGAGCATGTGAACGATGCCGGAGATCACCCGCCGGTCATCAACACGTCGTGCTCCTGGCTGGTTCTTGGGCAAGTGGAGCTCGATTGCTGTCCACGCTTCATCCGATAGCCAGAACAACGAACGCGACATCCCCAAGGCCTCCTCTTCAGCGAAAACGCCTTGAATCAATGAGACCAACGATTTTCAAGAGGCTGATTGAGTTTGGACCCTAGGGTTTTTTCAAAACGCTATCGGGGATTTCCACTTCGACGATGCCGTCTTTGACTCGTGTCCGGTACACCGGAAGCGCCCCGCAAGCGGCAGCGCCAACCACCTTCCCGTCAGACAGCCGAAACCGGATCCCGTGTAGCGAGCATTGAACGATCGTGCCGGCCAATCTCCCCATCGAGAGTGGCGAACCGGCATGCGGACATATGTTCGACGCGCCGAAGAACTCCCCGCAAACGCGGGCGATAAGAATCTGCCGCCCCGCAACCTCCACCCCGCGCAGGCAATCCCCTTCAAACGCCGAGACTGGGAGGGCGGGGAAGTATCTCTTCATCAACGGAACTTCGACATTGGCGACCGGACGAGATTGCGTTTCTTAAAAAAATGGGTGGCCGAGACCACCCAAACGGGAGATTGCAGCGCCGTCGCCTTTCAGCTTCGGTCGAATCCCATCAACTTGTCATAGACTTCATAAAAATGCGCGATCTGCGCTTCGGCACGAGGCGCCAGAGTAAGAAAATCCTTGCCCGCCGCCGCTGCCTTAAAGCCTTTCTGAACAGCGATCATGTTGGCCATATCCTGATCGACGAGATGCCCGAGCGGCCCAAGCTGAGGATAGTCCATTCCCTTTTCGTCAAAGTCGATCTCAACGACCTCGGCTGGCGGGGGCAGTTTGCCATCGGCCGGTATAGGCTGCAGCACCCTGATTTCCATGGTCGACGCCTCGGGATCGTTTTCATACGGCAGAAAACGATACCACCAGGGAAGCATCTCGCCCCACCAGGGGTGGAAATTGGGAAATACCGCATATTTCGCCATGTCGAGGAAATATGCCGGAGCCCGGCCGGAAAAATCCCTGCCCGTCGCTTGCTCCAGCCGTCGCCGAATTTGTTCGGCGGCATAGCGCCGCGCATCCGGCCCCGTCTGTCCGCGATCGGCAGGCGGAGCCTCAAAACCATATGCGCTGCAAAATACCCGCAATCCTTCGTGGGTGCTTACCCGATCGGCAATATAGGGGTCCACAACCATCCCCGGCGTGATGAGCCGGTTAACCCGCGCATTCTCTTCCTCCCAGCAATCGATCTGCGTGAGGGCCGATCCGAACATCGGCATGCCGTCCGCGTGGGTTTCCACGACATGATAGGCTTCGTTGAACGCCTCCTGCGCGGACTTCCAGTTACAACGCACCTTTTTCCGAACATGCAGGGCGGTGTAACGATCTTCCTGCGGACAATCGACCCAATGCCGCGCAAGCGGCCCTAGAAATGTCTCGAAAGGCTCGGCGTTCACATCGGGATTGATGAAAACATTCCCACCCCAGCGCGCAGTGGGCACTTCAGCCAGACTATATTGGGCGCGGTCGACGTTGGGGAACTCCTGCTCGAAGGGAATCCAGTTGAGCTTGCCATCGAGGCCATAGGTCCATCCATGGAATGCACATTGAAGATGGCCGCCCGATCCCTTCTTGTCGCAAAGCTTGCGTCCCCGATGCCTGCAGGAATTGTGGAACGCCTTGAATTCGCTGGGACCGGAGCGCACGACGACAAAGGACATCCCGACCACGTCGTAGGATATCCGGTCTCCCACATTGGGAATATCTTCTTCCCGGCAAGCGACTTGCCAATGCTTTTTCCAGATTTTTTCGATCTCCTGATCGAAAATATCTTTGGAATAATAGCGATCGTAAGTGATCAGCCTGGGTGCAGGTTGGTGGTTTCCCTGTTCCTGCACGATGGGAGGCAAAGGCACATCATCAGCCTTCAGGATGTCGGCATAGGTCGGCACATCCTCGATCCGCGAGCCAGGATCGGGTTTGCCATAATCGATGTGATAATACTGATAAACCATGACGGCTCCCATCACTGCAATCCGATCCCGAACCGGGTCGGTCCTTTGGCCGCATTATGGAACGAGAAGCCGCCCCGGCAACGTTCCCCATGTGCACTTGCGATTAGCCCGGCCTGCACGGCGGGTGGCGCGTTCAAAGCATGACGTCGGGGTTAAGGCGACGGTCGGGGTCGAATGCGTCGCGCATGCGTCGCATCGCGGCCATTTCGCCCTCGCTCAGATATTTGCGAAGGAATTGCCGCTTCAATGTCCCGATGCCATGCTCTGCCGTGATCGCTCCGTGGTGGCGGGCCAGAACGTCGAATACGATTTCCTCGATCTCGGCGGTGCGTTCCACCGTTTCTTCGCCGATGCCGATACCCAGGTGAATGTTGTTGTCACCCAGATGCCCGAAGGTAGTGCCGCGAACCTGCGGAAAACGTTGTCGAAGAGCGGCATAAGCCTCCTCGACTACTTGCTCTATTGATCCAAGTTCGGCTGAAATATCAAAGGAAACGATCTTGCCGAACTCGCGCACGATTATTTCCGAGCCTTCGCGCACATGCCATAGGTCGCGGCGTTGCTTCTCCGAGCTTGCAACCACCCCGTCGACAACAAGGTCCTGCTGCGTCGCCTGATGGACGAACCGCTCGAAAGCGGCTTCGTCAGCTTCCTGGTCGTTACCCATGCTTTCCACCAGCACGTAGTAGGAGTGGCCGGGCTCCAGTGGCCGGCGGCCGCTGTTGCTGGCGGCCATCAGATCGTAATAGTCGCGCCACATGACCTCAAACGCGCTCAGCGTCGGCATGGCCCGCGCAAGATTGAGCAGGCTGAGAACCTTGCTCATGCCATCCACGGCAACAAGAGCGACCGACTGCGTCGTGGGCATGGCGACAAGCTTCACGACCGCTTTGGTGACAATGCCGATCGTACCTTCGGTTCCGGTAAAGAGCTGCTTCAGGTCATAGCCTGTATTGTTTTTGACCAGACGGTTGAGCGAACTCACGATCGTTCCATCCGCCAGCACGCCCTCCACTCCGAGGAGGTTCTGCCGCGTCATGCCCCAGCGCACGACATGGTTGCCACCAGCGTTGGTTGATATGGTGCCGCCAAGGGTGGCGCTCCCCTTTGCGCCAAGATCGACCGGATAGAAAAGGCCGCGCGCCTCCGCCGCCTCATGCAGAGCCTGAATCGGCACCCCTGCCTGCACCACCGCAAGCTGGTCCACTTCGCAAATCTCTTCGATCCGGTTCATCCGTTCAAGTGAGACAACGATGGAATCGGGTCTGGTGAATGCCCCGCCCGCCACGCCGGTTCGTCCTCCATGCGTCACGATGCAGAAATCATGAGCAGCAGCTGCTTCTATCACAGCGGAAAGCTGATGCGCATCGGACGGTCGGGCAATGAAGGGCGACAGGATGGGTACATGGCGAAAGGGATCGCAGGAACGTGTCTCAAAGTCCGGCCGTTCCAGCAGGCCGCCATCACCAAGAATGGCGGACAGTTCGGCGCGTAGCGATGCCACGCCTTCGCCGCTGGCCAGCTCAACCATCGGCGCCATCCTGCCGGCTGGTCTGAATCAGCTCGATCGAATAGCCATCCGGGTCTTTGACAAAGGCCATCATAGGACCACCTTCAACCAGCCTATATGGCTCTTTCGTGATCGTACCGCCATGCTCGGAAAGAGTCGCTGCCATTTCAGCGACGTCCGGCACTCCCACGGCGATATGCCCATATCCCGTGCCATGACTGTAAGGCTCTTCCGCTCCCCAATTATAGGTCAGCTCAAGGGCAGGGCCGGACCCGTAATCGTCGTATGACAGGAACAGGATCGAGAACTTGTGCGCCTCGAAATCATATCGGTCGAGGATCTTCATCCCCATGCCGTCGCGGTAGAAGCGCAGCGATTCATCGACATCGCGAACCCGAATCATCGAATGCAGGAGCCGGGGACGACTTGCGTTCATACCCCAGACCCACAGGCGGTCGTCGACGTCCGCCGGATCAGCCATGACCTTTCTCCTTCGAGCGGCCGTGATCGAATTGCGGGTCGCGCTTTTCGAGCATGGCCTGCAATGCTTCCTTGTGATCGTTGGAGATCATACTCAGGGTCTCAAGCCGGACATGGCTGTCCGCATCGGCCAAGGCCTGACGGCACAGGGCCATGTTGATGGAAACCTTGGTGGCGCTGAGTGCCTGGTAGGGCTTGGCCGCAAGCCTTTCGGCATAGTCGGCAACGGCGGAGGCCAATTCGGCCTCCGGAAGGGCCTTGTATATCAGCCCTATTTCCGCGGCCTCCCTTCCCGTCAACGGTTCTCCGGTCAACAGATGGTGGCGTGCCCGCGCATAGCCTATCAGATGCGGCCACATCAGCGCCCCTCCGTCACCTGCCGAAAGGCCAACCAGCACATGAGGATCGGCAATTTTCGCGGCTTCATTTGCGAAGACCACGTCGCACATCAGAGCAAGACTTGCGCCCAATCCCATGGCGTGACCATTCACATGGGCGATGGTCGGCTTCTCAAGCGCAAGAAGGGATTTCACAATGTCGGGTGCATCGCCCATCTCCCGGAGGACGGTTGCGCCATCCTCGAGATTCGCGAGCATCTGATTGAGATCGCCCCCGCCTGAAAAGCAGCGTCCGGCACCGGTGAGAACAACGATGTTGCATTCATCGTCACACTGGATGTCCTTGAACACGCGCGCCAGTTCGGCATGTAGCACATGGCCGGCGGCATTGACCGGAGGGTTGTCCATCGTAACCGTGAGAACAAGGCCCCTCCGGCTGAACTTCAGTTGCTCATAACCCTCGTACATGCGCGCTCCCTTGCATCCGTCATGCTGGAACCTTCGGTCAGGCTCCGGCCAAATATCGTTCAAAATGATGTTGCGAATTTCCAAGCAGCTGCTCTGCCACCAGCATTCGGCGCAGATGCTCTCCGACCGGATATTCAACCGTCATTCCAATGCCGCCGTGAAAGTGGACGGATTGTCCCGCGACGAAGCGCCCCGCCTGCATGACCTTGATCTTGCACGCCGAGACCGCCTTCGGCCGGCCCGCGTCGTCGTCCGCGGCGCATGCCGCAAGCGCGCGATAGACCATGGAGCGGGCGTCATTTGCCTCGACAAACAGATTGGCGACCCCGTGCTGCAAGGATTGAAAGTTGGAAAGCGCTTGACCAAACTGCTTGCGAATTCTCAGATATTCGGCAGTCAGTTCGATCGCTCGATCCATGCATCCAAGAGCGTCGGCACATAGCAGCACGGTCGCCTCATCCAGCGCCCGGTCAAGGATCGAGGTGGCGACGGCCGTATCTGCAAGTATCGCGTCGGCAGGCAGCTGAACGCCCTTGAATCTGACATCGCAGGCATTGGCCTCGTCAATCGTGCGATAGTTGCGGCGCTCCACGCCCGCCACATTCGCATCGACAATGAAAAGCGCCGGCGCCGTATCTCCTTCGCTCCGTGCGGCGACGATAAGGTAGTCAGCCTCCACTCCTCCCAAAACCAGGGTCTTTGAGCCATTGAGCAGATAGCTCCCATCCGGCTGCTTCGAGGAGACGGTCGCAAGCCCGGCCAGCGAATAGCGATGCGCAGTTTCGTAGAGGGCCGCTGCAAAACGCTGAGCGCCTCCCACCAATTCTTCCAGGGGACTGTTTGCCGTGCCCGCCAAAGCCATCAGCCGCGCAGGAAGAAAGCCGCTGAAAATAAACGGCTCGCGCGCAATGCCACGCCCCAGTTCTTCCGCGATAATCGCGATGTCCTCAAGCGGACGCTCAAGACCCCCTGCACTTTCGGGAACCGCCAACATCAGCCAGCCCATGTCGGCAAAGTCGCCCCAGCAATCCTCCCCGCTGGCTATCCTTTTTCCGCGAGACGCATAATCGAGCTTGTCCGCAACAAATCGCCTTGCGCCGTCGCGAAGCATTTCCTGTTCATCTGTCAGCCGAAAATCCATGACGTCCCATTCGCTCCAGCTGTCAGTCAGCCGCGATACAATGTGTTCCAGATAATGCCGCGCTGTATTTCATTGGTTCCGCCGAAGATGGTGGAGGCCCTGAAATACAGATATTGGTCGAGCTTGCCGGGCACCCAATCGCTTGCATCTGCATAGTTGGGCGCGCTGTCCGTTGGCTGAAACCGTGGCACCATCTGGGTGCCTGCGATCGCGAGTTCCAATTCGCCGGCCTGAAGAAGCAGTTCTGATCCACGAATCTTGAGCGCCGAAGCCGCGGCGCCCAGAAGGGGACTTTCCTCGCTGGCGAGCACTCGCAGCACCGACCACTCCAGCGCATCGACGTCGATTTCAAGCTGCGCGACCTGCCGCCGGTATTCAGCCGCCTCCGCCGCCGATAGCCCCTGCGACTGCGCGCGATTGATCATGCCTGATATGCGTCGCACATAACGCTTCAACATGCCGGCATAGGCATTGTGCGTGCGCTCGTTGTTGAGAAGAAACTTCGCCTGCTTCCAGCCTGTATCGGGCTCTCCGATCAGATTGGCCGCAGGTACACGCACATCGTCAAGGAACACCTCGTTCACGTTGTGCGAGCCGTCTATGGTCGGAATCCAGCGGCACTCCACGCCCGGTGCGTCCATCGGCACGAGAATCATGGAAAGCCCCGCCTGTGGCTTTACCTGATCGTTCGTGCGCGCAAGACAGATCATGTAATCCGCCATATGCGCCGAGGTGGTCCAGATCTTCTGGCCCGAGATGATATAATCGCCGCCGTCCTTCACCGCGCGCGTGCGAACGCTGGCAAGATCCGACCCCGCCTGCGGCTCGGAGAAACCTTGGCAGAACCAGATTTCCGCCCGCAGGATCGGTTCCAGGAACCGCTTTTTCATCTCGGTCGATCCAAAGCGGCAAATAACCGGGCCGACCATTCCAAGTGCTATCAGACTGATTTCGGGCGCGTTCGCCAATCCATATTCGACTTCGAAGAGGTATTTCTGAATAGGCGTCCATCCGGGACCGCCATGTTCCTTCGGCCAGTTCGGCGCCACCCAGCCTTTTTTGTACAGCGTCCGGTGCCAAGGATCGACCTCGCTGCGATGAAGATGGAAACCGGTCGCCTCCTTGCGAGCCAGTTCAGGGGGCAGATGGTCCCGCAGAAAAGCGCGAACTTCCTCGCGAAAGGCCTCATCTTCAGGAGTGAACGCAAGCTGCACGTCTAAGCTCCAACCAGACGGCGCGTCGCCGCACGATCAATGATCACGTCGCCACTGGCCACAAAGGCAGACCTGGACTTTACAATCGGAATATCCGCAAGACCGGCCACCACGCGCGAGGAGAAGGGCGCAGCCAGGCCATTGGCCTTGTGGAAGGATATGGCGCTGTTTCCGCTCCAGGCCTGTCGATAAGTCCAGCGCGTCACATTGGCCAGCGGATAGTCGGCATCCGGAGGGCCTTCAGCGCTCGGTATGTGTTTCCAGCCAAAGGTGACGACTTCCGAGGCTCCGGCGTTGATACGGGCCAGCTGCTCTTCGGAAAGCGGTGAAAGGGCGGACGCCTCGCCTTCCATCAGCAGCGCGCCTTCTTCCCGACATTCAAACCGGCGCGCCCCGCCCAGATCCTCTACCGGCGCCAGTTCACCCGGAAGCTTGGCGAACCCCATGAACTCGCGCCCGGCAATCAGCGCGCCGACTCGGTCGACCCACATCACGGGTGAAAAGCCGCCCGCGAGTTCTCCGCCGGTTGTCATGATCCTTGCGGCCAGCGCCACTACGATCTCTGAATAGCCGCGCCCACCCAGGTAATCGACCGAGGGATAGGTTATACGGGTGATCGAAAAGGTAGGCCGCTCCGCCGGTACCATAGGAGCGGGAAGTAAAGCAGCCGCTCCCTCCGCCGTCGTCTCGAACGAAAGGGCGACGACCTCCGCGTCGACGACTTCGCTCCGGTCCGGCATCAGCGAAGGACCAAATGCTGTAGGCATGTCGTAGCGCAAGGCATTCATGGTCCGGGCGATACTCCTTTCCGGGACGAAGGCGTTAAAACACATCTGATCCGTACGTTACGGCGCAGCCAACCGTCTTCACCTTAGCCGCAATGCCAATTGCCCGGCCCGGCAGAGGCCATTTAGAGCGACGTGCGTTGGAAATCGGTCAACCGATGCAGGGGGCGCTTAGCCAATCCGGCAAAGCCATCGTCGCCACTCCGCTCAACGCCCAGCAGGGTCGACCCTTGGTTCGTCAACCGCTTTCATCAGCCGACCGACGCAAGAGGCGGAGCCTGAGGCGGGGATGCGATACTAAGATAACCCAGTTGGCCCGCACGGAAAACCGCTTGTGAACGATTTACCGCGCCCAATTTGGTCGCTGCATTCTGAAGATGAAAGCGGATCGTCGGCCTGGACCGGCCCATGATCGTAGCAATCTCGTCATCGGTCTTGCCGCGCGACACCCAACGCAGGCAATTCACCTCAAGTCTGGTCAATACCACCGCATCGGGCAACCAGCGATCTGCTGTGCCCAACCGGGCGTAACTCTCAATGAAAAGATGACCCAGCAAATATAGTGTTTCGAAGTATCTGTCGAGTTCATGCGAAAGGTCGTCTCTCGCATTATCCCTGCATGAAAATGAAACGATTCCGATACGGCTGAAGGGCAGATGTACCGGGATAATAATGCTCGCCGGATTCGGCACCAGCCGCCCATAGTAGGACTCAAAATCAAATTCGGGCAAAATCACATTGCCGTCGCGATCACGGGCTCCTTGACGATTGGACCAAAACGGCCGGCTTTCTATTCGGCAGGCTTCGGCCACCGGCGCCCGCAACCCGAAACGGACGTCGTGCCACCACTGCCAGCCTTCGGGGCTCCAGCCAAACACAGCGGTTGCCAGTATCTCTCCGTCTTCGTCGCGCATCGCTACGCGCGCGGCTATATTGTCGCTTGCCGCGACCCGAAAGTTTCCAAGCGATATGGCGGCATCACGCAAATATTCGGACGCAGGCCGAACATCGGACAATGCACGGATCGTCACCTTTTCAACTTCAATCCGCGAACGTTCCGGCATCGCGCGATCTCCCTGCCAAGTGAATAGCCGATAGCCGCACCGCGATCTTGCCTCCGTGCGCAATACGATCGAACCTATCAGATTGGATGATCGCCCTTTGCGCACAAACCTCCCATCAATGGCTTATCTGAGCGGAGAGGGTTGTTCGTGTCGTCTTTAAATATCGCTCGCCCGGGCTTCATGAGGCGGGAAGAGCATCACATCTTCGAGGACATGGTCGGACGCTTCCTGCTGGATCATGCCGCGCCGGAGAGGACGCGCGCGTGGAGGGAAAAGGGATTAGTCGATCGGGAAACGTGGCGCGCCGCAGGCGAGGCCGGCCTGCTTGGTCTTTGCGTGCCGAGCGAATACGGCGGTCCGGGCGTGGACTTTACCTTCGACGCAATCCTGATGGAGCAGCTTGGCCAGCATCATGCGCTCAATTTTGCAATACCGCTGCACAATGCCGTCGTGGCCCCCTATATCGTCTCCTACGGAGACGAGCAGCAAAAGCGGCGATGGCTGCCGGGCGTCGTTTCGGGAGAAACCATTCTTGCGGTTGCCATGACCGAGCCTGGCGCGGGCTCCGATCTCCAGTCCATGAAAACTTACGCGCGCCGCGATGGCGACGATTATATAATCAACGGACAGAAGACGTTTATCTCGAACGGCGCTCATGCTTCGCTGATCATCGTGGCGGCAAAGACCGACCCCAAAGCGGGCGCGAAGGGCATATCGCTTTTTTCCGTCGAAACCGAGAAGACCGACGGCTTCACCCGCGGCAAACTGCTGGACAAGATCGGTCAGGAGGGGCGCGATACAGCAGAGTTGTTTTTCAGCGACATGCGCGTGCCTGCTGAAAATCTGATCGGTTCTGAAGGCGGCGGCTTTGGCATGCTGATGGAAAAGCTGCCACAGGAGCGCCTTGTCATTGCATGGCAGGCAATGGCTATGATGGACGCGGCAATCGGCCAAACCATCGCCTATGCGTCGGACCGACGCGCTTTTGGCAAGTCCTTGCTGGATTTTCAGAACAGTCAGTTCAAGCTCGCCGAGTGCAAGACATCGGCGAGCATAGCGCAGACATTTCTATACTACTGCACCGAACAACTCCTGTCCGGAACACTCGACCCCGTCACGGCATCGATGGCGAAATACTGGATCACGGAAACCCAGGGCAAAGTCATAGACGAATGCCTGCAGCTTTATGGCGGCTATGGATATATGGCCGAATACCCTATCGCCGAGATGTACAAGGACGCACGGGCCTACCGCATTTATGGGGGCACGAATGAAATCATGAAGCTCCTGATCGCCCGTTCATTGCGAGACCAGAAATGAACGGAGGAGAAGAAGCGCCACGGACACGATCCGTACTTTATGAAAAGGAAAAGGAAACGGGCATTGCGCGCCTGCGACTGAACCGTCCGGAATTGCTCAATAGCCTCAGTTTCGCAATGATCAAGGAATTGATCGGCCTATTGAACGACATAGACTGCGACGACGAGGCGCGATGCGTTCTCATTTCCGCGAGTGGCCGCGCCTTCTGCGGAGGCGCGGATCTCAACGCCGCAGGTCCGTCAGCAGACCCGAGGCGCCCCCGCGATGTGGGCCAGGTGGTTGAAGATTATTACAATCCGCTGATCGATCGCCTTTCAAGCCTTCGCATTCCGATTGTCGTCGCGGTGAATGGGCCGGCCGTCGGCGCGGGTATGTCGCTGGCCCTGCAAGGCGATATCGTCGTCGCCGCGCACAGCGCCTTTTTCCTTCAGGCGTTTACGCGGGTTGGTCTTGTGCCGGATTCGGGCGCAACCTGGGTGCTCCCCCGATTGATCGGCATAGCACGCGCCAAGGCCATGATGATGCTGGCCGAACGCATTTCCGCGCAGGACGCCGTATCCATGGGATTGATATATGAGGCAGTAGCCGATGACAGGCTTGACGCCAGGGCGGAAGAAATTGCCCGGCGTCTGGCCATGGGCCCCACCGTCAGCTACGGCCTGATCCGCCAGACCGTGCGGGAGGGCCTGACGGGCGACCTCGCGACATCGTTGCGGCTTGAGCGCGAGGCGCAACGAACAGCCGGACTTACGGCGGACTATGCCGAAGGTGTGCGCGCCTTTCATGAAAAGCGACAACCCAAGTTCAACGGCCGGTGAAGGCCGGTCTTTTATTGAGAGTGTGAGAATGGCTGACCAACCCGTTATTGTGGATATTGTGCGAACGCCCATGGGACGGGGAAAGGAGGGCGGACAGCTTTCCCATATCCATCCCGTCGACCTGCTTTCGAAGACCTTGAAGGCGCTGGTTGAGCGGAACGACCTTGACCCTGGCACGGTGGACGACGTCATTGTCGGCTGCGTCAGTCAAGTAGGTGAGCAGTCCGCCACTCCCGGCCGGATGGCCTGGCTGGGCGCAGGCTATCCGACCCATGTTCCAGCCACGACGATTGATCGCAAGTGCGGATCAAGCCAACAAGCTCTGCATTTCGCCGCCCAGGGAATCATGGCTGGAGCCTATGATATCGCCATCGCGGCGGGTGTGGAATCCATGAGCCGGACACCGATGGGATCAAATCGCATCGGCAAAGACCCCTATGGCGAAGGTGTGGCCCAGCGTTATCCGAAAGGGTTGGTCCAGCAGGGCATTTCCGCTGAGCTGATCGCGGCGCGGTGGGGGATTGGGCGGGAAGAGATGGACGTCTATTCCGTCCAGTCTCACCGTCTTGCCGAAGCCACCCGCAAGGCGGGCGGATTTGACGACGAGATCGTTCCCATCTTTTCCGATGACGCGGCGATAGCGAGCGACGAAACCATTCGCCCGGAGACCAGCCCCGACGGCCTATCGCAATTGAAACCTGCATTCGCCAATGACGAAACTGCAAAGCGTTTTCCGGAAATACGTTGGAGCGTAACAGCTGGAAATGCATCCCAGATCAGCGATGGCGCTTCCGCCGCGCTGGTGATGGGTGAGCGTACGGCGGAAAAGCTTGGCCTGCGCCCCAGAGCACGTTTTGTCGCCTTCGATGTCTGCGCGGATGATCCGCTTTTGATGCTGACGGCACCCATACCCGCAACCCGCAGGATTTTGAAAAAGGCAAAGCTGCGCGTGGACGATATCGATCACTTCGAGGTGAACGAGGCATTTGCCTGCGTTCCGCTCGCCTGGCTTCAGGAATTGAAGGTTGATCCTGCGCGCCTCAACCCGCGCGGCGGCGCCATCGCCCTGGGGCACCCTTTGGGGGCATCCGGGGTCCGTTTGATGGCCACGATGCTCAACGGACTCGAGCAAAGCGGCGGCCGGTTCGGCCTTCAGACCATGTGCGAAGCGGGCGGCATGGCGAACGCAACGATAATCGAACGACTTTAGGACGCGACGGAAGGTAACGGGATGAAAATAGAAGGACAGGTCGCAGTCGTCACCGGCGGCGCATCGGGCCTCGGCCGTGCGAGCGCCGAACTGCTGGCAAGCAAGGGAGCCAAAGTCGTCATTACGGATCTGCCCGGATCGGCGGGAGAAGAAGTTGCCCGCGGCATGGGCGGCGAGTGCCGCTTCGTACCCGCCAACATCCGCTCGGAAGACGACATAACGGCTGTGTTTCAGGAAGCGCGGGATCTGGGGCCTGTTCGCGCCACCATACATTGTGCCGGTCGAGGTGGGCCGGTCCGCGTTCTGGACAAGGAAGGCAGGCCCGGCTCGCTGGAAATCTATGAGGAGATTGTGCAGACCAATCTCATCGGAAGCTTTAACGTCTTGAGGTTGTCAGCCGAAGCAATGGCCCTGGGCGATCCGGAGAACGGCGAACGAGGAGTGATCGTCCTGACTGCTTCGGTCGCCGCCTTTGAAGGACAGATCGGACAAATACCCTATGCCTCGTCCAAGGCGGGTGTCGTCGGAATGACGCTGGTCGCGGCTCGTGACCTGGCCTCGCGCCTGATCCGCGTCTGCACCATCGCGCCCGGAACCTTCGATACCCCCATGTTGGCGCGCCTTCCCGAAAACGTTCGCACAGAACTGGGCCGCGCAGTCCCACACCCGGCCCGGCTTGGCGCGCCGGCGGAATTCGCCGCTTTGGCGGAGCATATCATAACCAACCCGATGCTGAACGGGGAGACGATCCGCTTGGACGGCGCCATACGCATGCCGCCCCGCTGATGTGACAGATCGGCAGAACACTGCCTCGATAATTACGATGGGAGAGGAAATATAATGTCGCAGATCCTCTACGAATATTCCGGCCCGATGCTGGATTCCACCCAGTCGGAAAAATTCATGGCTGCGGTGGGACGCGACTACTATGCGGCCGATTGCAAGGTAAGGCCACAACAGGAAGATTTATACCTGTGCAACACGCGAAACTGGGCGGGTGAACTCCCTATTTCCGAACACCGCTGCATTGGCGCGCGCACCGTGGTCAAGCGCTCGTCACAACAGGTACAAAACAGCGCAGAGGACATTTTCCTCCTCTGGATACCGGTTCGCGGTTCGGTCACCATCACGCAGAGTGGAAGGTCGGCTATGGTGGCGCGCGGAAATCTGGCTCTTTCCTCTTCTCTCGAGCCCCT
This sequence comes from Tardibacter chloracetimidivorans, assembly GCF_001890385.1. Taxonomy (NCBI): domain Bacteria; kingdom Pseudomonadati; phylum Pseudomonadota; class Alphaproteobacteria; order Sphingomonadales; family Sphingomonadaceae; genus Tardibacter; species Tardibacter chloracetimidivorans. The sequence continues at coordinate 1,672,320 of NZ_CP018221.1, forward strand.
TTGTATTGAAACGATGCCGGACGACGGATCGGAACATCTTTCGTACCAGATTTCCCTGCCGGTCCACATACTGGCCGACGCACTTTCCGAACCTCGACGATATTGCGCGATCGGCTATTCTTCAAATGCGGGGGCCGCCCGCATAGCCCGAGAGTTGTTTCTGTCGCTCTATGAGGAAAGCGGCAACACCGATCGAGCTTCTTCCATGATTCTCGCGCAATCCGCCCTGAATGCCCTGTTCTGCGCGGTGACGGAGGACAAGGATGCGCCAGTACGACTCGCCGGCGCACGAGAGCTGAAACTGCAACGGTTGCTCGACTATATCGCGCTCCATCATTCCGATCCGGAACTCACCACCGAAAAGGCAGCGGCAGCCTGCGAAATCTCGACACGCTATCTGCACTATCTGCTGCAGGGACGCGGCATGAAGTTTCATGACCATTTATGGGAAGCGCGACTGGACAGCGCATTTCGTCAACTCACCGATCCCGCGCTGGACCGCAGAACCATCGCCGAGATCGCCTATTCGGCAGGCTTCAAGAGCAGTGCCCATTTCAGCAGGGCTTTTCGCCGCCGTTTCAGCCAATCCCCCAGAGAGGTCCGCGAGCGATGCGCGTTGGAGAATGAATCCTTCATCAACTCGGGATCAGGCCTCCGTCGACATTGAGGGTCTGGCCCGTCACATAGGAGCTTTCCGCGCTCGCCAAGAAAACGGCGACCTGCGCCTGCTCGTCAGGAGTTGAAACGCGCCCCAAAGGTACGCGCGCGGCCATATGTTCCGCGCTTTGATCGCCGCGATCAGCACGCAATCGCACGACGTCCGACCACATGGGCGTGGCGACCGGACCGGGAGCGATCGCATTGACGCGGATGTTGTACGGGGCAAAAGCGATAGCCGCCGATTGCGAAATGCTGATAGCTGCCGCCTTGCTTGCGGAATAAGCGACAGAGTTCGGATCACCACGACGTCCTGCCGCCGATGCGATGTTGATGATGACCCCTCCGCGCCCGTGCGCGATCATGGCGTGGCCCGCCGCTTGGGTTGTCTGCATCACGCCTCGCGCGTTTACAGCGAAGACCCTGTCCCAGGACTCCGGTTCGATTTCCAGCCAGGGCTGAAGCGAATAAACCCCTGCTGCATTTACAAGCAGGTCTATTCCCCCATTGTCCGCACCCACATTCGACATCGCCCGTTCAACGGACGGTGCGTCCGAGACATCCAACGGCAAAACCGACGCCGCCGAGCCGATGATCTCCGCCAGCGCTGCAACGCCTTCTTCATTTACATCCGCCAGCCAGACGCGCGCGCCTTCCTTTGCAAAAGCCTCTGCAACGGCACGGCCGATGCCGGATGCCGCGCCAGTCACCAGAGCATTGCGCCTTGCCAGCCTCACATCTTCTGGTCCGCGCCGATCGCCAGTACAGCCTTGCCGTCCACTCGCCGCTCCATCAAGGCATCGCATGCCTGCTGGACGTCGGCCAGACCGACTTCAAGAACGATGTCTGTTCGCAATTGGCCTTGGGAGAGAAGATCGACGAGATCAGCCAACCCCTCGTTCCTCGACGGCCTTCGATCAAGCTCATCATAAAGGGCGAAACTCTGAAGTCTGAGGCACGGCTTGCGAAAAGCAGCGCCCGGATCGAAGCAGGTCTGCTCCCCCGAAGCGTTTCCATAGCTCACGATGGAGCCATAGGGCGCAACAAGGCCAAAGCATTTTGCCAGCGTCTCACCGCCGACACATTCGAGTATGATGTCGTACGCGCCCTCTACCGGCAGCCCCACCGCAATCTCGTCCGCTAGATCACTAATGGACGCGCGCTTGGATTCGGAAGTGACGACACCTACCGTATGTGCAGCAGCCGCGCGCGCGATCTGGAGGGCGAAACGACCGACACCGCCATTGGCGCCAAGCACCAACACCCGTTTCCCCGCAGCCAGGCCGCCAACGCGCAATGCGTGCCATGCGGTCAATCCGGCGATGGGCAAGGTCGCGGCCTCGCGAAACTGGACGTTGGCCGGCAGTTCAACAATCTGGTCGGTCGCGGCTGAAACATACTCTGCCCAGGCGCCCTGCCGAACCCATCCTGCCACGCGCGCTCCCTTGGGCGGACCGCTGCCATCTTCCGCCGCGTCTTCGACCACGCCCGCGAAATCCCAGCCAGGCACCCACACTTCCCCGCTTGAAATCTGCCAATGCGGCGCGGAGCGGATTCCCCGGACCTCTCCCTGATTGATCGAGGAGGCAATCGTTCTGACCAGCGCTTGGGAAGGTGATCGCATCGGCGACGGCAATTCCTTTACCTGCAACCTGTTTTCGTGGACCACAGCGCCCAGCATTGAACTTTCCTCCTTGTGGTTCCTGCTGTTGTTTCCGTTGCCGCCCTTCGACTCAAGGCCGCGCGATGCACAGATGCCCCGCCAGACAATGGAGCTTTCGCCCGGAGGGAAGACCGCTGAGCCGCACAATCCGTACCAACAATGCTTGAGTGAAAAGCATGGGGAAGTGCCGTGGATGTTATTCCCGACCAGCTTCAAAGGCTGATTGACAAGGACGCCATTCGCGACTGCGTCCTCGCTTATGCGCGCGGCCTTGATCGCGAGGATGAAACGATACTGCTATCGGGTTTTCACCCGCATGCCTGCGACGACCATGGCAGCTACATAGGTCCGATATCGAAGTTCACCGGCCGGGCAAGCGCCACGCGACACCGGTGGGATGTTTACCAGCATCACGTCACCAATCAGACCATCGACATCGAAGGCGACGGTGCACATGCGGAAACCTATTTTTTCGCCAATCTTGTACGCCCCGATGGCCATATCGACCTGACCGGGGGACGATACATAGATCGGCTGGAGCGCATCGAAGGACGCTGGGGGATAGCGGAGCGCGTCACCGTCGTGGAATGGGGCGCGACCATCCCGCCTGAACAGACCGGATGGCTGCCGCCGGGGCTTTTCATCCCGGCCACACATGACAAGGACGATCCCTCCTATCAGCGTCCACTGAAGATCACGCGCGAGTTCCGCGACCTTGGAGCAAAGTGAGCACTTCCATGCCGACGAACATGCGCTACCTCGTTGTAAACAGCTGCGCGCCAAGACCCTTCACCGGCAATCCGGTCTGCATCGCGCTTGATGAGCCTGACGGTTCGGTGATGCAGGCCGTCGCCACGCAACTGAACCAGTCATGTACAGTCTTTCCTGTACGGACCGGCGACGGGGCGTACCGGATGCGATTGTTCACGCCCGAGCGCGAGGTCGGCTATGCGGGATCGCCCTCACTTGCCGCCGCCTGGGTGATGGGCCAAGGCAAATGGATTCAGACAACATCGGGCGCCGTGGCCAATATCGAGGTCGCGGGTGAAATGGCCTGGATGGAGCAACCGTCGCCCATCATCGAGGAGATTGAAGACCGCGATCTGATCGAAGGGCTGGGACTGAAGAGCGTCGAGAAAATCGTCAAGGCCGTGGTCGCATCCAACACCTATGTTGTCGCCGTAACCAAGGACGATCCCGGGGATTTCACCCCGCGCCACGACATATTGATGCACCCCGCCACCCGATTTGGTCCTGCCCTGGTTGGGGCGGTCTGCCGCCGCGCCGAAAGCGAGATCGAGGCCCGCATGTTCGGTCCCGCCCATGGAGTGGCGGAAGATCCCGCCTGCGGCGCCGTGGCCGGCACGCTCGGCATGCTGATGCATCGCGATTTCGGCACGTCAAAGGCCGTCTCGCTTCGGCAGGGCGAGAGGATCGGCCGTCCCTCTCTGATTTCGGTGACATTGGGCGATGAGGCCATTCGCGTCGGCGGACAGCTGATCCTTATGGGGGAAGGTCATGTCGTTCTTCCCTGATATCGCGGTCGGCCGGGTTCGATGACCTCTCCCCTGTTCACTCCGTTCACCTGCAAAAGCCTGAGCATTCGCAACCGGATCGTGATGGCGCCAATGACCCGGTCGTTTTCCCCCCGGGGAATTCCGACCGCCGAAGTCGCTGCCTATTATCGCCGCCGTGCCGAGGGAGGAGTCGGCCTCATCATTACGGAAGGCGCCGCCATCGACCGGCCAGCGGCCGTGGACGCCACCCACATCCCCAAGTTTCACGGAGACGAACCGCTTGCCGGATGGCGGCATGTGGTCCGCGAGGTGAGTGCCGCTGGCGTCAGCATTGCCCCCCAACTCTGGCACGTCGGAGCCGCTCCCCGTCAATCCCACCACGTCGGTGACCTGACCGGAGAGCCGGAGAGCCCCTCGGGCCGTTTCTCGGCGACGATGGAGCATGGCCGGGCCATGACGGAAGAGGATATCGCCGATACCGTTGCCGCCTTCGCCTCGGCATCGGTGTCTGCAAAGAGGCTGGGGTTTTCCGCCACGCAGTTTCACGCCGCGCACGGCTATCTTTTCGATCAATTTTTCTGGGAAACATCCAATCTTCGCTCAGATCGCTGGGGTGGTGCGACCGTGGCCGAACGCAGTCGATTTGCAGCAGAAGTGGTGCGGGCGACCCGCGCTGCAGTGGGCGATGATTTTCCGATCTTACTGCGCATTTCCCAGTGGAAGCAGCAAGATTATGATGCGAAGTTAGCAACTGGGCCTGCCGAACTTGAGCAGTGGCTCGGCCCCCTGGCCGACGCAGGTGTTGATATTTTCGATTGTTCCCAGCGTCGCTTTTGGACCCCGGAGTTCGGCGGGTCCGACCTGAACCTTGCCGGATGGGTAAAGAAGGTCACCGGACGCCCGACCATTACGGTCGGCTCGGTGGGTCTCGCCACGGAATTCTTGAGCACGCACCAGGATCGCAGTGTCATAAAGGCGGATCTGGCACGCATTGACGATCTCGTGCGGCGGATGGACCGCGGCGATTTTGATCTGGTGGCCGTCGGCAGGGCCTTGCTCGCCGATCCGGAATGGCCAGGTAAAATCCGCGAAGGCCGGGCGGATGAACTGAAGGACTATTCAATCCTTCACCGTGAACGGCTGCACTAAATTGGTGGGCATCTTCAAGGATTATGCCGCGATTTTTCAGTTCGGTTATGTCACGGACGACCTGGAAAGCGCCGTTGCACGATTTGGCGAACTGGGCATAGAGCGCTTTCGGATCAGCCCGGTGGGCGCCGCGGCCAACGGACATTCCCCATTTGGCGCCCGGATCGCAATGGCCTGGGCCGGCGAGCTGATGATCGAAATCATCGAACCTTTGAGGGACAAGACTGCTCCGGTTTATGTCGATGACCTGCCGCCTGCGGAATCGCGCAGATGTGTATTCAACCATGTGGGCTTGGCGGTGCCGGATCACGAAACATGGAATGCGCTGGAGAAGGAACTTGAACGGAGAAAGCTGCCCATAGTGTGGCGCGGATCCAATCCGGCGCGTTTCGACGTGTCCTATGTCGATACACGTCCACTTCTCGGACATTATTGTGAATTTATTCGCATCTGCCCGGTGTTGGTGGAGCAGTTTGCGAATGTCCCCAAGAACGACACGGTGAAATCATGGTTAAGCTGATATTTATGCTTAAACGGCGATCGGGCATGTCTCCTGCCGATTTCCGCAGGCATTATGAGCAAAGTCACGTTCCGCTCACCCTGCGTCACGTCGGACATCTTCTGAAAGGCTACAGACGAAATTATCCGCAATCCGCGCTGTTCAATCCCAGCGGCCGGCAGGTCCATCTGCGGACTTCGGATATTGAATATGATGCGATTGCTGAAATGTGGCTGGAAAACGAAAGTGACCTGGCGGAAATGAACCGAATATTCAATGATCCCGAGATCAACCCGCTGTTTACCGCCGATGAAGCCGAATTTCTGGAACGCGAGCAGACACTGATGATCGTCTCTGAAGAACTCGCCTAATCGGCCTGCGTCTCCCACAGATCCACAAGCCACTCTCCGATCTCCTGAACAGCGAGGTCAGCGCCCGAAGTGATACGATTCATCATGGCAAAACCGTGTATCTGCCCGGCGTATTCAGAATAGCACACCGGGACGCCCGCTTCGCTCAGGCGCCGCGCATAATCGGTGGCTTCATCCCTGAGGGGGTCATAACCCGCCGCGAGGATGAACGCTCGCGGGAGGCCGGCCAGCAAATTTGTCAATATCGGGGAGGCTCTAGGATTGTTACGTTGGCTAAGGTCGGTGAGATAATGGCTGCGGAACCAGAGGAGCGCCGCGCGGGTAAGCATATATCCGCTCCCGTTCACATAATGTGACCGATGCCGCATCCGCATGTCGAGCCACGGATAGATCAAAAGCTGGCCCGCGAGGCCGGGCACGACCTGTGAAACCCCTGCGGCCAGATTGCCCCCCGCGCTATCACCGCCGACCGCTATCTTGTGCGACGCTATTTCGAGTCGATGCGCATTGGCGACCAGCCATTTCGTCGCGGTGATTGCATCGTCAGGCGCAGCGGGAAAGCCGTATTCGGGTGCAAGGCGATAATCGACCGAGGCGACGTTGCACCGCCCGCTCTGCGCCAGGGAACGGCACAAAGCGTCGTGCGTGTCGAGGTCGCAATATACGAAGCCGCCGCCATGGAAGAAGATGAGCAGTGGCGCTGGACGGACGAGATCAAGCGGAGTGTACAACCTTATGGCGATATCGCCGCCAGCGCCCGCGACAAACAGGTCGTCCACAGAGGCCATCTCCGGCCCCGGCAGGCATAGCTGCGGGCTGGCGTCTCGCACGGCCTGCCTGGCCTCTTCATAAGGGAGAGCGTAACTCGGTGGACGCCCGGTCGCGGCGGAGAAGTCCAGAAACGCCTTGATATCCGTATCCAGCGAGGGGCGTTCCGCAGCTTTGTGCCGGGCGATTCTATGGGCAGGCTGATACAAGACTCGCTTACCCGTGACCAAAACGTCGCCAATTCCCACGCTGGGTTCTCCGAATGGGGCGAGCCGCCATCCCGCCGAACGATGAAACATTAATGCCATAGTCAAGCCTGAAGCGGATCTCGTCCATCCCGTAGAATTGGCCAGGCGTGCATTCCGCTTTGATTTGGCAGGCCAGATTCCGCGGACTTCCGCCTCGCCGATCTAATAATGCAATAAGCGAAATGATCGGATATTTACCGCGAAGGACGGTCAATCCGCTTTGCAAGTCCGACGACACGCGGCATTAATCCAAGTCCGATGACCAGGGCAACCACCAGGCAGATGGCGAGCGAATCGCCAATCCGCTCCGGTGAACCGAAGACGAAATCGTTGACGCCGCCCACCGCGAGCGGCCCGAGCCCACCAAGGCCAGCGTGACACAGCCCCGCCGCCGCCAGCGCTCGCCCGCGCACGCCGGCGGGCGCGAATAACGCAACCGGAGTCATGATGGACGAAAGACCGGCCGCCATCAGGAAAAATGCGATTGCAAGAAACACCAGCGCAAGATCGGCACTGGGGACGAGCGGAAATGCGACCAGTGGCGGCGCAAGGCAGGCAAAGGTCAGACCGATCGTCTTGACGACATGGCTCAGCGCACGCCCATCCCGGCTACGGCTCATCGCCCAACTTCCGAAGATACAGCCGCCGATCCCCGCAACCACGAATACCGAACCAACGGTGACGCCCGCCGTCGACACCGACATGCCATGGGCGCGGATCATGAAGGTGGGAGACCAGGCATAGATCGTATAGCTGATGAGATTCAGCATCGAGTTTGCAAGCAGCATTGGCCCCAGAAAGCCGGCGTTCTGCTTCAGAAACGGTATCACCGAACTGGAAGGATCCGAGCCGTCTTCAGCGGACCTGCGCTGCGGATCCCGCAAGAACAGGAACAACAGCACGCCGATCGCGATACCCGGTAGTCCGAGCAGCAAGAAAAGCCCCCGCCACGGTTCGAATATCCCAATCAGCGGCGCCGACTGTCCGTCAAATGGGGCCATAAGTGCCAGGAGCGGCCCACCGGCCAGCAACGCTATGCCTGATCCGACGTAAGGCGCGGCCATGAACAGCGCCGAGGCGCGCGGCACGGACGTCTTGGGTGCAATGTCGCAGATCATTGACATCACAGCCATCGGCACAATGGCCTCTGAAATCGCAAGGCCTGTCCGCGCAAGCAGCAACATGTGGAAATTCTGCGCAAAACCGCAAAGCACGGTCATCGCGCACCAAACGATCATGCAGCCGGCAACCAAGCGCGCACGATTGCCGCGATCGATCAACGGCGATGCAAGCACGGCTGCTATCGCAAGCACCAGGGTGAACGCCAATCCCTGCAGCAACCCGATCTGAAAGTCGCTGAGACCGAGGCTGGCTTTTACGGGCTGCACGACCAGGCTCAGTATCTGCCGGTCGATATAGGAAATGACGTAGATGAACAGGAAAAGGAGAACGATTGGAAGCCAGCGTCCCGTTTGTCGGGCCGGTTCTCCGGCCGCCACCGGAGTCATTCCGCCTGATTGCGCAACGCTCATCTCATTTCCGCCAGCGGATTTCATAGTCCGCGAAATCCGGATCTTTCACCCAGTCATAATATTCGCCGGGCAACCACGGCATGTTGGTGTTCTGCCGACCATGCTCGTTGATGTAGTAGGATTTCGCTTCGGGGGCGGTCCAGGTACAGTCTTCCAGAGCCCGGTCCATTCGTTCGTTATATGCATCATGGACCTCTTGGCGGCATGAAATTGAAGCGATATCGCTTTCGATCATGCGCACGATCGAGGCGACCGCATAGCGCACCCAGATTTCCAACCACCCCATCAGCCCGCCGGCGCGCGCCTGCCCATTCGGCCCATAAGCAATGAAGAAATTGGGAAAGCCCGGTACGGTGATGCCGAGATAGGCTCTCGCGCCATCCCGTTCCCACGCCTCTTCTAGCGTCAAGCCGTCGCGGCCTTCGTAGCGCACCGGCCAGAGATAACGCTCTGTCTTGAAGCCGGAGCAAAGGACGATCAGGTCACACGGCCGCTCCTGTCCGTCAGCGGTGAGGATTGCATTGGGGGTAATGCGCTCGATGGCGTCCGTCACCAGTTCGACATTGTCGCGAAGCAATGCGTCATACCAGCCATTATCCGCAATCAGGCGGCGGGCGAGCGGAGGATAGTCGGCCTGCACCTTCCTCAGAAGATCGGGCCGATGCCCCACCTTTTCTCGAATATAAGCCTGGAGATGGGCGCGCAGATTATCATTGCGTTCGCTCACCTTGCCGCCGGCCTTCTGCCATTCGCGGTCGTAATTCTGCAGCCCGTCAACGTCAAAAGTCATATGAAACAGGGCAAAACAGAACCAGTTCCAGTAATATGGCATGTTATCGAAAAGCCATTGATGCTCCTCGCCGACAGGATCACGGTAACCGTCCCGCTTTCCCACGAACTGCGGGGATCGCTGGTAGATGGTCAGGCTTTCCGCGTCGCGGGCCAGCCGCGGCGCGAGCTGGGCGCCTGTCGACCCGACACCGATCTGAGCGATCTTTTTGCCGGTCCAGTCGTAACCCTGCTCCCAGTTCGTCGAATGGAACATCGGGCCGGAAAAGCTCTCAATTCCCGGAATGTCGGGCAGGTTCGGCTGATTGAACAGCCCCGCCGCGCTGATGAGCGCTCGGCCGGTCAGAACTTCTTCAACTCCGTCAGGCCGGCGAATCCGCACCTGCCATGACGCGGAATCCTCGTCCCACCCCGCTTCGACTGCCTCCGTCTTCAGACGGATGTTCCCGCGAAGATCAAACCGGTCGGCAACCTCGTTCAAATAGGCTTTCAGCTCCGGCTGGGTCGCGAACCAGTGCCCCCAGGGATAGTTGCGCATGTACGAGAGCTGATAATTATGGCTGGCGATGTCGACCCGCGAATCCGGATAGTCATTGGTGTGCCATGTCCCTCCCACTCCGTCGTTCCGATCGATGACCGTAAAGCCTATGCCCAATCGTTGAAGCTGGACAGCAGCGGTGAGACCCGCCGCCCCTGCCCCGATGATGATAACCGGAAAGGCGGCTTTCACTGACTCTGATGGCTCGTTCTGCCAGTCAACGCCGCGCGGGAATGCCTCGAAGCTCAGTTCCTCCTTTCCCATCTGAAAAGTAAAATCGCTGACCGGCCCCTGGTTGAAGGCCTCCATCAGGCGGCGCAACTCCACGTCGTCGGGCACTTTCGGCTCCGTTCGGCACGATCGGGTAAGGAAGGCGACCGCCTTTTCTCGCAATAGCTGCTTATCGTCGTCGGTCAGCACGGGCTGAAAATATGTTCCGCCCCAGACCGGCTGGGTATCCAGTTTCATGGCCAGAAGGTCTGGGTCGCCCGTCGCCTGGTAAAGAGCTATGCGAAGCGCGTTTGGATGAGCGAGGGAAACGGCGCGGCTGATGAACGCCGCCGAGCCTGCATCGTCATTCAGCTCGGATGCCGATCCAGAGTTCACCAAGGCTTCGTCTAGCGCACGGTCCACCAATCGCCCTCCGTCGGCGCGCCAAGCGCTGGCGCCCCTTGAAACGGCTATTGGACCGGGCGGCCGAGCGAAATGCTTGTCGAAGAACGTGCAGTTGATCGAACCCGCACTTCAACCCCGATCTCCCGATGCGGGATGGATGCAGCGCAGTTGCCGACACAGTCATTCAGCACAGACACGGTCCGCCCTAGCGTCGTCTCGACGGTTCGACGCCGGCAGGAGAGGTCATGAAAGCAGACATGCTGATAAAGGGGGGAATGATCGCCGACGGCAGCGGTGAAGAGCCCTTTGTTGCGGATGTCGCAATCTCCGGCGGCAAGATCGTGGCAGTCGATGATCTGGACGGCTGGTCGGCGGAGGAAGAGATCAATGCCCAAGGCCTCCTCGTTACACCGGGGTTTGTCGATATCCACACCCATTACGATGGGCATGCCACTTGGGGAAGCCGGCTGGAACCGTCGTCCGCTCACGGCGTAACCACGGTGGTCATGGGAAATTGCGGGGTGGGCTTTGCTCCCTGCAAACCGGACGATCGGGACCGGCTGATACGCCTGATGGAAGGCGTCGAAGATCTGCCCGGTCCGGTGCTGCATGAAGGCTTGCCTTGGAACTGGGTCAGCTTCCCGGAATATCTTGATCGGCTGGAAAGGCGCAGCTTCGACATGGATGTCGCGGCGCAAGTTCCCCATGCACCGCTCCGGGTGTTTGTTATGGGAGAGCGAGGAGCCCAGCGGGAGGCCTCGACACCTGAAGACATAGCGGAGATGGGCCGAATTGCTCGGGAGGCGATCGAGGCCGGAGCGATCGGCTTTTCCACATCCAGAACCATCGCCCACAAGAGCAGCGATGGGGAGTTTATTCCCAGCCTCACGGCTTCAGCCGACGAACTGACGGGCATCGCCCGGGAGATAGGGAAGGCCGGTCATGGTGTCATCGAGGCGATATCGGACTTCGATAATCTGGACTCAGAGTTCGAACTGATGCGAGCCATGTCCCGCGCCTCTGGACGTCCGCTTTCCATATCGCTGATGCAAAAGGAAAATGCCCCCTCCAGATGGCGCGGCGTGCTGGATCGGATTGAGGAGTCCAACAGGCAGGGGATGGAAATCCGTGGGCAGGTCTGCGGCCGTCCTATAGGTCTTTTGCTCGGCTTTCACCTGAGCATGAACCCATTTCAGAACTGCGCCTTGTGGAAGTCTCGCCTCGCTGATTTAAGCGTTCAGGAGAGGCTGGCCGCTTTACGAGACCTCGAAACCCGTCGCCAGTTGATCGCCGAGATGGAAACCGCCGAGCCGGTGCGGCCGTTCGACAAGCTCTTCCCCCTTGAAGATCCGGTGGATTACGAACCATCGGCGGACGCCAGCATCGCCGCCCTTGCCGCAAGAGCCGGGGAAGCGCCCGCGATCTGGGCCTATGAACTCCTGATGGGGACCGCTGAAAGTGGTGATGGAATCATCTACGCACCCATGTCGAACTTTGCAGACGGCACGCTGGATGCCGCGCTGGAGATGATGAAAAGTCCCAATACGGTGCTTGGCCTGGGCGATGGTGGAGCGCACTCAGGGCTCATCTGCGATGCAAGTTTTCCGACCTGGATGCTGACCCACTGGGGCCGGGACAGACCGGGAGAGCGCCTGCCCTTGGGGGAAGTCGTCCGGTCGCTTACAAGCGGGACCGCCGAAGCCGTGGGCATGTTCGACCGCGGACGGCTGGCAGCGGGAGCCAAGGCTGACGTCAACCTTATCGACTTTGTCAGGTTGAGACTGCGGCCTCCCAAAATGAGCTGGGATCTGCCTGCGGGCGGAGGGCGGCTAAACCAGTCTGCCCATGGGTTTGTCGCGACTATCGTTTCCGGCGAAATCACCTACCGCAACGGCGAGGCAACAGGTGCTCTCCCCGGAAAGCTCGTGCGCGGAAAGAGAGGCTAAGTTGGCTTACATCCCGACCTCCGACACCCCGGAAGCGGATCACCGTCCCACCGGCACGGTCGCATCGCGCTGGGGTGCGGTGCTGGCGTTCATGCTGGTCTATATTGTTTCATATATCGACCGCCAGGTGCTGACCATCGTCGTCGATCCGGTGCAACACAGCCTCGGCATCGGCGACACTGAAATCGGCCTGCTCCAAGGCATTCTATTCAGCAGCGTGCTGATGGTTGCCGCTGTACCGATGTCGTACCTGATTGATCACTTCAACCGGACGCGGGTCCTTCTCGCCTGCATGGTGATCTGGTCGCTGGCCACGCTGTATTGCGGATTCGCCACGAGCTTTGTCGAACTGGTGGTCGGACGAATCGGTCTCGCTATCGCGGAGGCCGTCGTGCCGATGGCCGCGATGTCGGTGATTGGCGATCTGTTTCCCCGCCACAAGGTTGGTCGGGCCGCGGCGGTGTTCATGAACGGCGGCTATTTCGGGAACGGAACCGCCATGCTGCTGAGCGGCTGGATGATCGCCTGGCTAACCCCGATGCAAGGCCAGCCCTTCCCGATCATCGGTACATTCGAAGTCTGGCGCGGCCTGTTCATGGGAATGGCAGGGCTCAGCCTGCTTGTTGCCGTGGGGCTGTTCTTCTTCCTGAAAGAACCGCCGCGGCGGGAACTGGTGAAGGAGCAGGCAAGCCCCGAGTCCTTCTGGACCTTCTTCTGGGAAAGACGCCGCTTCATTTTGAGCTATTGTCTGTTCGCCGGCTGCATTTCGATGATCGGCTATTCCCTGTACGCATGGCCGCCGACCTTGCTCATCCGGGTGCATGGCATGTCGCCGGTCGAGGTGGGCGTCATCATGGGGCCGCTGTACCTGCTCACGTCCGTCCCGGGCACGGCTCTCGCCGCCTGGCTTGGCGGACGCTGTACGCCGGATCGCGCGCTCCAGCATCTTATGCTTGTCATGATCGCATTCATGGCGGTGCTCACCCCATTGGTGCTTGCCATGACCCTGGGGTCGAAACAGGTCGCCATCATAGCGCTTGGTGGAGTTCTCCTGATGTACGCTGCCGCGCACGGCGCGATCCTCACGCCAATGCAGTTGATTGCGCCCAACAGAATGCGTGGGCGGCTGGCGGCGGTTAGCGCCCTGATATATGCCACGCCCGGGAGCCTTGGGCCGGTCTTCATCGGCGTTCTGACCGACCGTGTCTTCAAGGATCCGATGGCGCTGGGGGAGGCGATGGCGCTCACCCTTGGCTCCGCCTGCGTGCTTGGAGTCGTTGCCGGCTTCGTCGTGTGGCGACAGGCCGTGGCGTTTGAAGGCAATGCGCGGGAAAGGGCCAGCTCCGCACCATCGGCGCTACCCTCCCCAATACGTTAGTCACAGTCATGGGAGAGCCGAAAGACCAGCCCTTCAAGCCTCTATCCAACAGAGATTTCGATTTTTTCTATGAGGGCTTGGCTCAGAGTCGTTTGCTTGTGCAACAGTGCGGGGAATGCGGCGCGATGCGCTGTCCACCGGGTCCCGCCTGCCCGGAATGCCATTCCTTCTCCTGGTCGCCACGACCGCTTTCGGGGACGGGCGTGATCTATAGTTACACAGTCCACCACCATCCCGCGCTGGCGGGGTTTGAGACACCTTTGCCCGTGGCGCTGGTGGAGATGGATGAGTCCATCCGCATGGTCGGCCCTATGGACGGCACCGATCCGACCCGGATACGCATCGGTGCCAAGATTGACACCCGTTTCATCGACCGCAACGGCGTGGCCGGGTATCGCTTTGTCCTGACCGATGGAGCGCGCCCGTGAATGCAGCAACCGGGTCCGGCGCCGCCATCGTGGGCTATGGCGCAACCGAATTCTCGAAATGCTCGGGACGAAGCGAACTGCAGCTTGCGCTGGAAGCGATCCTTGCTGCGTTGGAAGATGCGGGCATAGACGCCGCCGAGGTGGACGGCTTTGCCACCTACACCATGGACAACAACAGCGAGCATGAGATTTTCCAATTGCTCGGCTCTCACGAAATGCGCTTCTATGCACGCACCACAGGAGGTGGCGGCGCGGCATGCGGCCCGCTGCAGCAGGCGATGCTTGCTGTCTCCGCCGGCATGGCGGAAACGGTCGTTTGCTACCGGGCCATGAACGAGCGTTCCGAATATCGTTTCGGAGTGCCCATGTCCCCCAGCGTGCCGACCAGCGCCAATCTGCTCTTCGCCTTTCTTGGCGCGCAGGGCCTCCGCACCCCCGCCGCTCTCATCGCAATGTCGATGCGCCGCTACATGCACCAAACAGGCGCCACTGAAGAGGATTTCGCCACCATCGCCGTTGCCGCGCGCAAACATGCCGCCACAAATCCGAACGCATTTTTCTATGGAAAGCCGATCACCCGCGAGGACTATTTCCGCGCGCCGATGATCGCCGATCCCTTGCGTCTGCTGGACTGCTGCCAGGAAAGCGACGGCGCGGTGGCCATAGTGGTCACCAGCGCCGCGCGCGCCGCCAGGCTCAGAAACAAGCCTGTCCGGATCAAGGCGGCGGCACAGGGCCTGCCGAAGAACAGCTTCGGCCTTGGCTCTTATTGGCGGGAGGACATAGTGCCCCGCGAAGGCGCAATCGTGGCGCGCCAACTCTACAGCCAAGCGGGCCTGACACCGAAAGATATCGACGTCGCCATTCTCTATGATCATTTCGCCCCAACGGTGTTGCCGTCGCTGGAAGCCTATGGCTTCTGCGAACCGGGCGAAGCCAGGGAGTTCATAAAGAACGGCAATATTGAGGTTGGCGGCGATCTTCCCGTAAATCCTCATGGAGGATTGCTGGCCGAAGCCTATATCCACGGCCTGAATGGAATTGGGGAGGCTGTGCGCCAGTTGCGCGGGACGGCCGCCAACCAGCAGCCAGGCGTGGAGAACGTTCTGGTGACGGGCGCCAGCGGGGTGCCGACAAGCGGGGTGATCCTGGGGCTGGATTAGGCTGATCCAATCGGATCAATGTTCACCCTTGCGGATCGAGATACTTATCCCGAAGCCGCTCGATATCGTCCGGCTCGATCTCCAGCCGCCGTCGCGCATATTCCTCAATGCTGCCGAAACGGCCTTCAATCTCGTCGAACGCCAACTGGAGCAGGGCATTGCCGTTATCGTCCACGAGGCGCGGAGGACGAACCGCATTTATCCCGTTTTCGCGGATGGCATCGGTGAAAAATCTGGCGACGAGGTTTGTCTCGGCGAACTCCGCCACACCCCTGCGGTCAAGTTCATTCTCGAACCGACGGCATTTTGTGGAAAGCAGATAATCGGCGTAGATGATATGCCGGTCCACGCCCAGCAGGCTGAGCAGCAATCCGGCAGCCAGCCCGGTTCGATCCTGGCCTGCGGAACAATGAAAGATGATCGGCGCCTGATCATCCAGAAGCGCAGCAAATATTTCCTTGAATGCCGGCGCCAGAAGGTCGACGAACAACGCATACAGACTTTGATGCAGGTCGTTGACGGCTGCTCCCGGCCGCGGTGGGACAAAGCGCCTCCCGTAAATCAGGGCTGCGTCATAATCGGCATGGATATGACGGGTGCCCTTCGGCCCCTGCCACCGCGTCGGCGCAAGCTCCCTCTCCGCCGCCGAGCGTAAATCGCATACGACCGCAATTTCGCGCTCATGCATCCATTGCCAGTCCGCTTCGTCCAGCTTTGGCATCGCGCCTGAACGATAGAGACGGCCCCAGCGCACGCTGCGGCCACCCGCGCCCGGATAACCCCCAAGGTCACGAAGATTGGATCGTGCCTATCCGCTTAAGGCATACACCCACTAGATATGGTATGGTGGGTCCATTGGCCTGAGTAGAGTTCGGCAAAGGTCGGCGCCTCGATATCACTGGCGATCCCGAGGAGGGATCGGAAGGCGTTGAACGGGTAGAAGCGGCGATTGAAGCGGAAAGTGAACTCGTTGAGGTAGGCTTGCAGATGCTTGGTGCTGACGCCGTGGTGGATGCCGTTGAGCCACGCTTTGAGGTTTGAGAACACCAGATGGACGATGGGCAGGAACTCTTCGGACACCTCCGGGTCGCCACACTGGGCGATGGCGTGATGGTCGTAACCGCCGCCCTGCAACCCGCTATAGCCGCTCCAATCATCGGTGATGACCAGCGTTCCCGGCTCGACCGCGCTCTGTACAAAGCCACCAAGGGCACCGGCACTGCGGTCTGCACCGATGGCCAATCGAACCCTTCCGGCATAGCGTCCGTTCCGGCGGCGGTCCTGGCCAGTGCCAGGCTCCCGGTGACGAACTTCGACGGCGGCGACCACCAGCGTTTTGTGGTGGGTTCCCCGGCCTTCGCCGCGCGTTCGCCCGCCGATCCAGGTCTCATCGACCTCGACATGCTGACCGCTCTGCCCGCCGATCCGATCCTGATCGGGGCGCACCATCGCGGCGCGCAGTTTATGGAGCAGGCCAAAGGCCGTCTCGTACCGGGTCAGGCCAAGCTGGCGCTGCAACTGGACGGCAGATATGCCGGTCGTCTGACTCGCAACCAGGTAAGCGGCCCAGAACCACACGCTGAGCGGGATGTGGCTTCGTTCCATGGCCGTGCCGACCATCAGGCCGGTCTGACGGCGACACGAGCGGCACATCAGGATGACAGGCCGAGTGGTGAAACGAAACGGATCGCCGACGACGCCACAGCGTGGGCACGCAAATCCATCAGGCCAGCGAGCTTTTTCAAGCCAGGACGCGCAAGCGCCATCATCCGGGAAAAGCCGCTGGAACTCGGGGAGGGATTTCGGGAACGGCAGCTTGTCGCGGTCAAGAACGTCCACAATCCCCACCCTTTACAACCGCTTTGGGTGGCACCAAGCCGCAGGAAAAGTCAGGCGCGCGCCACAAGGCAGCCACTAGATGTAGTGGGTGTATGCGTCAAGCGGATAGGCACGGATTGGATGTACCCGGCAGCCGTATATGACGCCTTTCGAGATCGCTGCCACTTGACGGCTGTTCCGACATTCGCCTGCCCATTTTCGTTGACGGCTCATCTGTGCCATCGAACCAACTTTCGCCGCGGTCCCCAAATGCAATGGACTTTGCCCGGACATGCAGAATGCCGTCGGCACTGGTGACAGGAGGCAAGAGGTCTTGGACAACCGACGTGAAAGATTTGGGAGTGGATAATGGATCTGGCGGGAAAATTCTGGAGAGGCAGCGGCGTCTTAAGGTTCGGCAGCCAAGTCGTTTGGGAAGAGCTGACGCGTTACTGTCCCACCGACCCCGGAAAAGTACCCGCTTCTGCGGCAAGGTTGTCGCCCGAATGGCTGAACGCAGTCCTTTGCGGCGGCACGCCCGGTGCGGAAATCACCAGTATTGAGGTGACTGGCGGCAGTGACGGAACCAACACGCGTCGCGCCCTTCGGGTAAGCTATAACGACGCCGGAACCGCGGCCGGGCTTCCGACCGATCTGTTCGTGAAGTCTGCGTCTGCAATGCGCACGCGGATGATGAACACGCTCACCACGCGCGGCGAAAGCGAGGTGCGCTTCTACCAGACGATGCGCCAGACGCTCCCCGTCGAGGCGCCGACCGCGATATATGCCGGTTTTGATCGTCAAACGGGCCGGATGCTTATCATCTTCCCCAACATGGCGGTTGCAGGCACCAAGTTCTTGGACCCGTCCCATTATATCACCCGCGAACAAGCCGAAGGCATGATCGACCTCTTGGCCGGCTATCAGTCCGCCACCTGGAACAGCCCGGAACTGCGTTCCAGCCGCGCGCTGCCCTCGACACTACGCTATCAGGAACTCATCAACGTTCGTGCGCTTCCTTTTGCAAAGCGCGGCGCGGTGGGGCTTGACAGGGCGGCGGCAGTGTTGCCGGAAGCTCTGACCAGGGTTGACCGCGACAAGCTATGGCGTCTGCACATGGCGTCCATCAAACGGCTGGAGCGACGCGCGCACGTACTGACCCACTATGACATGCATATCGGCAACTGGTATATTACCCCCGACGGGCGAATGGGCTTGACCGACTGGAGCATGCGCTTTGGTCACTGGAGCGCAGACCTTACCTACATGCTGCTGTCCGCGCTCCAGATTGAGGACCGGCGGAACTGGGAGCGCGATCTCCTGAAGCGCTATCGTGAACAACTCGCAAATGGGGGCGTCAAGGAATTGCCGAGCGACGAGGAAATCTGGGCTGAATATCGGCGTCAGACCTTTCACCCGCTCTACTTCTGGTTGACGACGATCGGCGCCGGAGTGCTGCAACCCGATATGCAGCCCAATCACATATCACTCGCCAATCTTGAACGCATGGGCCAGGCCATGGTGGACCTGGACTCGATCAGCGCGATGGAAGAGGTGCTCTGAACCCACCCCCAACCCTGGAGGGCTTGAGGATCGTTCAGGCCCTTTGGAGCTGCTTTATCTCTTCGATCGCGGTCGGCATTCCCAACTGCTCTCTAACCCGATAACCGTAGTCGGAGAGAAGATCGACGCCGCTTATGTACCGCGCCATCTCGCTGTTCAGGAACAGCAAGGCTTCGGCCTGCTCTCGCGGATTTGAGGGACGCCCCACGGCCGGCCAGATCACCTTGAGATCGGGGTCGCCGGTTTGGGAAATCGCATCGAACGACGACATCATCGGCGTTACCGTGAGTCCGGGGCTCAGGGTGTTGATGCGTATATGTCGTTCGGCAAGCGGCCAGGTCTGCCGCTTCATATATGCAACCAGCGCCTCCTTGGAGAAGCGGTAGTTCATGTTCAGGCGGGGATCGCCGCCCAGCACCGCCGGATCATCGACATGGGCCTCAAGCCATTTTTTTGCCGAGGCGAAATCGGGCGTGGCGAGCAGTTCATCGATCTTCGCAAGATTATCGCGCCAGGCGCTGCCGCTCATCGAGGCGATAAGCGCAATGGCGCCACCCCTCGGTATCCGTGGCACAAGGCTTTCCACAAGGTGCCGCGCGCCCACGAAGTTGACGAGGTTCACGTGGACCGGACTGAAGGTTCGGCCGAGGTACATGGCGGATATTCCCGCACAGCCGAACACACAATCAACCTGCTCCGGCAGCTTTGCGACTGCCGCGTCGATCGACACCGGATCGGAAAGATCGACGGAAAGCGCCTGAGCAACCTCAAGGTCGATCGGCGCGATATCCATTGCATGAACTTGCGCGCCCAGGGCGATCAGCAGTTCGGCCGCCTCTCGCCCCATGCCGGTCGCGGCACCCGTGATTGCAACCGTCTTGCCCCTGTAGCCCAGCAGGTCCAGGCTCACGCCGCTTCTCCAACCTGCCCTGTCCGCGCGCGATCGAAAAGCTCGTAGTGAACGCGCAGACTTGTCATGCCGCGTACCGCCAGGCTCGCAAGATCGTAGCGAACGGCCTCGGGACCAGCGAGTTCCATGTGCTTGATCCGCTCGGCGAGACGTTGGATCCAGATTCTGGTTTCAAGACGGGCCAGTTGCGCGCCGGGGCAGACATGTATCCCCTGGCCGAAGGACAGATGCCGCCGCGTATTGGTGCGATCGGCGTTGAACTTGTCCGGTTCCGGGAAAATGGAAGGATCGCGGTTGGCCTGATTGAAGCACACCGAAACGATGGACCCTGCCGGGATCGACACACCACCGATGTCGGCGTCCTTCTTGCAGAACCTCATCATCGTGAAGACCGGCGCGGTCAGACGCAGGGATTCTTCCACGATCCCCGGAATGATGGCCGGGTCTGCACGGACGCGATCGAGAAGACCCGGCTCTGTGGCTAGATAGAACATGGCCGCGCCGATCAACTGCGTCGTGGTTTCATTACCGCCCAACATCGCCAGCGTGAGCAGTTCCACACCTTCGTCGAAATCGAGCGGTCCCTCGCCCGTTTCCTCATCGACGGCTTCCCGTGTCATCGCCGCGATCCTGCCGATGAGATCGTCGGACGGGTTTTGCAGGCGCTTTCGGACTTCGGACGCGAACATGGCGCGCTGTTCCGACATGGCCTTGGCAAGATTCATCCAGTCTTCGTCGCTTGCGAAGCGCCCCGAGGTCTGGCTGGAATCATCGGACCACTGCTTTATCTTCGGCAGATACTCATCGGGTATCCCCAGAATATCGGCGATGACGGCAATCGGCAGCGGCGCCGCACCTTCGGCGATCAGATCCGCTTCGTTGCGGCCCTGCAGCCGGTCCAGCAGCTTTGCGGACTGGTGTTCGATGAACTCTTCCCACCGCCGGAAACGAGCCGTCACCGCCTTGGTGATGACCTTGCGCTGCCGCGTGTGAACTGGCGGGTCGCGGTGAGGAATGACATCAACCATATTGCCACGATTGCCGCCAAGCTCTTGCATCCGCTGCACCTGTTCCGGCGTCGGCGCTATTCCGATCGCCTTCAGCGCGGGTCCGAATTCGTCATGTTCGCTGGAAAAGTGTTCCGGGTCCAGCAAGACACGCATGCACTCGTCATGACGGGTCACCAGATACCACGGCTTGTCGCCGACCTGATGAACGGGCGCATCGGCCTGAAGCTCGGCAAACTTGGGATAAGGACAGGTCGCGAACTCGCGGGACATCAATTCGTTGATATCGATGCCCGCGACCGGGCATTTGCCTTGGGTATCCGTCGCCATATCCGCCTTCCTTTGCTTGATCCTCAGAATTGCTCTTCCGTCCACCACGGGAAACCCTCCGGCAGGTCGGTCGATACCCGCTGCCGGAAATGGGGCGAACGCTTCTCCAAAAATGCGTTGATACCTTCGCGCGCATCGTCCGATGCGCCCAGCGCCTGGACGAGGCGGCTATCGAGGCGATGCGCCTCCATCGGATGAGGGCTGCCCTGCATCCGCCATAACATCTGCCTCGTCAGCGCCACGGAAACCGGAGCTGCATTGGCGACGATCTCTGTCGCCAGTTCTCGTGCCGCCGGCAGCAAGTCGGCGGGCGAATGGACGGATCGTACAAGCCGCCGCTCCCGGGCCTCTGCGGCACTTATCAAACGCCCGGAAAGGACCCACTCCAGCGCGGTGGAGATGCCTACGATGCGAGGCAAAAACCAGCTTGATGCCGATTCCGGAACAATGCCCCGCCTGACGAACGGAAATCCGAAGCGCGCCGTGTCGGATGCAAGTCTGATGTCGCACGCAAGCGGTATCGTGGCGCCCGCACCGACTGCCGCACCGTTGATCGCGCCTATCACCGGCTTCAGCGAATTGTAGATGCGCAGCGCTACCCTGCCACCGCTGTCCCGATAGGTGCCGCCACGTTCCGCCTCCGCGCGAATGCCGGGGTCACGCTTTGCATAGTCGAATGTCGCAGCGCCGCCGGAAATGTCGGCGCCGGCGCAAAACGCCTTTTCTCCCTCGCCCGTAAGAATGATGGCCCTGACCTCGTCATCCTTGTCGACGATGTCGAGCGCGCTTATCAGTTCCAGCGTCATCGTCGCGTTTATCGCATTCATTCGCTCTGGACGCGCGAGAGTGATCGTGGCGACGCCGCCCTCCACATCAAGCTTGATCGTCTCGAACGTCCGGCTCATGCGGCCTTCTCTTCTCGAGCCGGTTCACAGGCGGCAAACAGCTCCCGCTGCTTTTCCCGAGCGGCCTCGACGCTGCGCTCCTTTACCGGCCCATAGCCGCGTATCTCGTCGGGCAAGGCCGCAATCGCAACGGCGGTTTCATAATCGACGTCTTCGAGGCGGGGGAGAATATCTTCGATCCACTCTTCGTAATCGGAGATCAATTTACGTTCCAGCTTTCGGTCGGCGCTCAAGCCAAAGGGATCAAACCACGTCCCACGCAAGAACTTGAAGTGACGAAGCAAGCTGAATGCGTGGCGCATCCATCCGCCGAAACGGATCTTCTTTGGTTCACCAGCATCGTTCTTGCGAAATGAGAGCAATGGCGGCGCCAGATGGTAATTAAGGCGATACGACCCTTCGAACAGCCTGTCGAGCCGACGCCGCACGTCCTTGGACGCATGAAGCCTCGCGACCTCATATTCATCCTTGTAACGCATGAGCTTGAACAGGTTTAGTGCAACCGCATGGGTAAAGTCGCCCTGCGGATCCTGTGCCGCCACCTTGCGAACAAACCGTTCATAGCGATCCGCGTAAGCGGCGTTCTGATAGGTCGTGAGCAGTTCACGGCAGCGGCGTATCACATCTTCCAGCGGCAGATCCGCGAGTGGAACCGGCGGAGTTTCCGCACCAGTCAATTCGTCAAGCGTTGCAGGGTCCTGCGCCGCCATCCGCCCCATGCGGAACGCGAGCAGGTTTGAATTGCCGCCCCGGCCTTCGGTAAAGGCGCGCTCCAGCGATTCCATCTTTAGCGGCAGCAGTCCCTGCTGACAGGCGAATCCCAACATGAAGATGTTGAGCAGCGGACCGGACCCGAGGATTCGCAAGACGCCGGGGCCGGGATTGGCGCGACCGACCGCATCCGCACCCAGCACATCGCCGATCACGCGATCAAAACGCTGGAAAGAGGTGTCAAAACCGGGGTCTCGCTGAAATGCCGCAGTTGGAACAACCTCTGCGTTGAGGACCGCATGGGTCCGCCCGGGCGCCAGAAGCTGCACCACCTCGGAAGCCGTCGCCGCTATGGCGTCGCAACCGATCAAAAGATCGAGCTGCTCCCGAGGCACCCGTGGCCGAAAATCCTCTTCGCGCCCGGTACCGAGAAAACGCACATGGCTGAACACAGCGCCATTTTTCTGCGATACCCCGGTGACGTCGAAGGTGAGCACCTGCTGGCCTTCGAGCCAGGCGGCGCGGGCGAGCGTCGCGCCAAGGGTGATGATCCCGGTTCCGCCAATGCCGGCCAGGACGATGTTGAAGGTGTCGGCCTTGAGAGCCGCCAACTCAGGGGTCTGAAGGCGCTGTCCAAGGTCTTCGACAAGATCTGTTTTCGCTGCACCTTTTCTGAGCTGTCCGCCGGTGACAGTGATGAACGAAGGGCAAAAACCCTCGATGCAGGTATAGTCCTTGTTGCAGCTTTCCTGGTCTATCTGGCGCTTGACACCAAGTTCGGTCTCCAACGGCAATACGCTGACGCAACTCGACTTGCGATTGCAGTCCCCACAGCCTTCGCAGACATCGCTGTTGATGAAAGTGCGGATCGGAAGGTCGGGATATTCTCCTTTTTTTCGTAGCCGCCTTCGCTCCGCCGCGCAGCCTTGATCGTAAACAAGGACCGTCACGCCTTCGATGTCACGCAACTCGCGCTGTATACGCATCAGTTCGTCGCGGTGATGCACCTCTATTTCGTGCGGCATGCCCGTGAAGGCTTCAGGGTCTTCACTGACCAGCACGACCTTGCGCGCGCCTTCCGCCAACGTCTGGCGAGCAATCGCGCCCGCATCGGGCGATCCCTCGACCGGTTGCCCGCCCGTCATTGCGACGGCGGAGTTGCACAGAATCTTGTAGGTGATGTTGACGTTCGCGGCGATTGCCGCGCGTATGGCGAGCAGACCGGAATGGGCGTAGGTGCCGTCACCCATATTCTGGAATATGTGGCGAGGACCGCCGAACGGGGCGATTCCCAGCCAGCTTCCTCCCTCGCCCCCCATATGGGTGGACGGCCGGGTCCGCAGTTCCGGTATCCACATGGCCATGCCGTGGCAGCCGATGCCGCCCAGAGCCTCGCTTCCCTCAGGAACACGTGTCGAACGGTTATGCGGGCAACCGGAACAGAACATCGGCGCACGGGCTGTAGGGCCAACGCCTCTCGCTTGCGCAAGCTCGGCACTTACACGCTCCCGCGCCTCGCGCAGCGGCGCGTCCAGCAATCCGGCCGCTTCCAACCGGTCAGCCAGCGCAAGCGCGACGTTGGCTGCGCTCAGTTCACCATATTCCGGAAGCAAGGGACGGCCTTCCGGCGTTGTCTTGCCCGACAGCGCGGGCCGCAAGGCATCGGGCACAGCCAACAACATCTGAGCGAGCTGCCATTCGACGAGCGAGCGCTTTTCCTCAACGACGATGACTTCGCGGTGCCCCTCGACGAAGGCGCGCGATGCGACCGGGTCCAACGGCCATGTCACCATCGGCTTCAGGATTCTGATGCCCAGCTCTGCTGAACGCTCCGCATTCAATCCCAGGACCCGAAGGGCCTCCTGAACGTCCACATGCGCCTTGCCCGGCGCAACAATACCAAGGGAGCGGCGTGGGGAATCGAGCGTCACCCGGTCAAAACCGTTCGCCGCTAGAAACGCGCGCGCCGCAGGCAGCCGGTAACGATAGAGACTTTCTTCCTGAGCCAGCGGCGCAAACTGGTTGGAGATGTGATAGCCGCCGGCTGGGGATTCCACCTCCGGCAGTGCAAGCGAACGCGGCGAACGCTCCAATGGCAATACGGCGGATGCCTCGACAATCTCCGTCGCGCATTTGAACCCGATCCATGTTCCGGCGAAGCGCGACATGGCGACCGCTGTCGGAATGTAGTCGAAATATTCCTCTATCGAGCTTGGATTGAAAACCGGGATGGAGGCGGCAACGAACGCATGTTCTGACTGGTGCGCAGTGCTCGACGACTTCGCCCCATGATCGTCGCCCGCCAGAAGGACCACGCCACCCTTGGGCGAGGTGCCGGCGAGATTGCCATGTTTGAAGGGATCGCCCGACCGGTCGACCCCCGGCCCTTTTCCGTACCAGAAGGCGAATACGCCATCGTAACGCGGATTTTCCATCAGCGGCACCTGCTGGGTGCCCCAACAGGCCGTCGCCGCCATATCCTCGTTCAGGCCCGGCTGAAACAAGATGGAATGCGCCTTGAGCGCCTCCTCCATCTGCCAGAGTTCAAGATCGACATTGCCGAAGGGCGAGCCTCGATAGCCGGAAACGAAACCGGCGGTGTTCCACCCCTTGCGGCGGTCATCCTCTGCCTGCGCAATGATGCCGCGGACGAGCGCCTGGGTGCCCGAAAGGATTTCCGCCTCGCCTCGGATGCTGATTGGGTTCGCCGTCACTCGTCACTCCAGAACGTCTAAAAGGGATCGGCCGCGCCGATCCGAAGGCCACTTCGGACCCTGGCTTGAGGCTAATGTGTAATGAGGCCTGCGACCGACGCCAGTGCGTTGCGGATTAGCTGCGTTTCCAAACAAGAGCCTATGCGTGCGGGGTGAAGGCCACTGGACGAACAGGGTGCTGCCAGCCGGGAAGCGCCCTTGCCCGGAGGGGAATAGAGCCGAGACTCTGAAAGCAGGGCGCCCGGTTATTCTTGAGAAGGCGGCGCGGCACCGTGCATCACCGGTCATCCATATGCCGGGAGTGCGCCACCATGTTCGACCTTGTCATCAGAAACGGAACGGTGGTCGATGGCACTGGGCAACCCGCGTTCACGGCCGATGTCGGAGTTGTCGCAGGCCGGATTGAGAGCGTAAGCAAATCGCCCCTGTCCGCGGGCCGTCAGGAACTGGACGCTGAGGGGCTTCTCGTCACACCGGGATTTGTCGATATCCATACCCACTATGACGGCCAGGCGACCTGGAGCAACACGCTCAGCCCGTCATCGGCGCACGGCGTGACCACCGTCGTAATGGGGAATTGCGGCATCGGCTTTGCGCCATGCCGGCCATCCGACAGGGAAAGGCTGATCCAGTTGATGGAAGGGGTTGAAGACATCCCCGAAGTCGTGATGACCGAGGGCTTGCAATGGAATTGGGAGAGTTTTCCAGAATATCTGGATGCAGTGGCGGCCATTCCCCACGACATGGATATCGCCGCCTATGTGCCCCATTCAGCCCTGCGCGTATATGCCATGGGGGAACGCGGCGCGAACAGGGAACCCGCGCGGCCGGGGGACCTGGTGCAAATGCAGACTTTGCTGCGTGAGGCGCTGCAGCACGGCGCCATGGGCATCGCGACCTCTCGAACCATTGTTCACCGCACGCCGGAAGGCGAGTTAATCCCGTCCCACGATGTCACCGAGGCCGAGCTTCATGCACTGGCTGAGGTGTTGCGGGATGAACGGCGTGGCATCTTTCAGGCCGTGATGGATCTGGACGAAGAGGGGGTGGACGAAGATTTCGACCTGCTTCGCCGCGTCGCAACCCGATCAGGCAGGCCAATCAGCTTTTCGCTTCTGCAGCCGCTCAATCATCCTCATGTCTGGAAACGCATGCTCGAAAAGCTGGATGAAGCGTCCAGCGCCGAAGTGCCGATCAGCGCGCAGGTATTTGGGCGGCCGGTCGGGATGTTGCTCGGGCTGGACCTCTCTTTCCATCCGTTTTCCTTCCATCCAGCCTATATGGAGATCGCGTCGCTGCCACTCGAAGAGCGCGTGAATGCCATGCGGCAACCGGAACGTCGCGCCCGCATACTGGCCGAACAACCCATCGATAACGGACTGCCTTTTCTCGCGCATCTCGTCCGGTTCGAGTGGATGTTCGAACTGGGGGAGACGCCTGATTATCAGCCGCCCCTGGATCAGAGCATCGCGGCAATCGCCGCACGTGAAGGCTCAAGCGCCCAGGCGGTTGCCTATGATATGTTGCTGAAGCGCGAGGGGCGAAATGTGATTCTCCTTCCGCGCGCGAACTACAACGACGGCAATCTGGACGCCGCGCTTGCCATGATGCGCCATCCGCGAACCGTGCTCGGGCTGGGGGACGGCGGCGCGCATTGCGGCGTCATTTGCGACGCCAGCCTGCCAACATTCATGCTCACATATTGGGCGCGCGATCGAGCGACGGACGGGCTGACGATTGAAGAGGCGGTCCGCGCCTTGTCGTCGGAAACGGCAGACGCTGTCGGCTTGCATGACCGCGGCCGGATCATGCCCGGTTACAAGGCCGACATAAACCTCATCGACCACGCCGCACTCACCCTTCACGCGCCGGAGATGGTGGCCGACCTTCCGGCCGGCGGCAGGCGGCTGCACCAGCCCGCCACAGGCTATGTCGCGACCATTGTGAACGGTGAGCTTACCCGGCGCAATGACAACGCCACAGGCGTCTTTTCCGGGCGGGTCGTCCGTGGCGCGCAGCCGGCCCCCTCCGCTGCCGCCTGAGACTCACTTCCCGCCAAGGAGGGGCAGCCCATAGGCGATCAGCAGATCGGCGCTGCCGTTTCCAAAACGTGGGTGGCCGCTGGCGGGTATCACGACCAATTGGCGGCCGCTGCGCGGGGACCGGTAGGTCATCGGATTTGCATGTCCGCCCGCGGGAAGCCTCGTCTTCCAGAGCAGGCGTCCCGACTGAACATCAAAGGCGCGAAAAGCCCGCTCCTGCGTGGCAGCGATGAAAACCAGTCCGGAACGGGTCACAAGCGCGCCCCCCATGGCGGGAACACCGACAATCAAGGGCAGATGGGACGGGATATTCCACGGTCCGGTATCCCGCGCCGTCCCCAGCGGTTGACGCCATAATGTCTTCCTCGTTTCAAGATCGATCGCCGCGATCTCGGCATATGGCGGCTGATTGCAAGGGATGCCGAGGGGCGAGACAAAGGGCTGGGTTCGGACGGCATAGGGTGTTCCGGCCTGCGCCCAGTTCTCGCCGCTGATCTTGTGCTTGCCCACCCTGGCGGGTTGAAAAACTGCCGGATCGGCTTGCGTGCGGGGGATCAGCCGATTGTACATCGGGAAATGCATGACATTGGCGACCATGACATGCCGTTCCGGGTCAACCGCTATTCCGGACCAGTTGCTCCCTCCGAAATAGCCGGGGCTCACAATTGTCGGATCGGTTCCCACCGGCGTGAAGTCACCTTCATAGCGCGCTTCCTTGAAACGGATCCGGCACCATAGCTGGTCAAAGATGGTGACGCCCCACATGCGCGCCTCCGTGAGAAACGGCGTTCCCATGGAGGGCATCCCCACCGGATAGGGCTGCGTAGGCGACAAGGTTTCGCCAGGAACCGCGCCGGACGGCACGCCCCGTTCCACCGTTTCGACCAACGGCTTTCCGGTCTCCCGGTCTAGCACGAAAAATTCTCCGCGCTTTGTCGGCTGGATCAGTGCGGGGCGCAGCCCCTGAGCCGTCGGGAAATCCACGAGGGTGGGAGGCGCCGGCAGATCATAATCCCAAACATCCAGGTGCGTGGTCTGAAAATGCCAGCGTTCCTCACCGGTCTCGACATCCAGCGCGACAATGGCGCTTCCATATTCGCGCATTTCCGGGGAGCGATGAGAAATGACATAATCGGGGGTGGGGTTGCCAAGCGGGACAAAAGCCAGCCCCAGTCGCTCATCGCCTGAAATGGGAGGCCAGGCGTTGGGAGTTCCACGGGTGTAGCTTCCCCCCTCAGGCGGAAGTCCCCTGTTTTCAGGCCGTCCAATGTCCCATGCCCAGGCAAGTTCGCCCGTGACCGCGTCAAATGCTCGGATCACACCCGAAGGTTCATTCACCGACTGGCCGTCCGCCACCCTCCCGCCAATAACCAGGCGATTACGGATCACCGCTGGCGGAGATGTCTGATAATAATATCCCTTGGGGACGTCGCCCATCCCTTGGAGGAGGCTGATCTCGCCGTTCACGCCGAAGCCGTTGCAACGTTGACCGCTTTCTGCGTCCACCGCTATCATTCGAGCATCCAGCGTCGCTACGAATATCCGCGCGGCACATGTGCCTGAAGCGCCTGCCTGCCTGTGATAGGCAACGCCTCTGCACGCCCCCATGGCGACGCCGGCTGGATCGATCTTCGGATCGAACGACCATCTGATCTTTCCGTTTTCCGCATCCAGCGACAGCACCCTGTTGTCCATGGTGCAGATATAGAGAGATTCGCCCACCATCAGCGGCGTGGCTTCGATGGTGCCGGTAATTTCGCCCGACGGCATTCCCAGATGAGCCGTCCACACAACCTCCAGATTTTCGACATTGGCAGGCGTGATCTGATCGAGGGGCGAAAAACGATCGGCGCCCAATGTCCCGCCAATGTGGCGCCAATCGCCATCCGTCTTCACTGTGCCCACCGGACGCGCGGGCGTTACCAGGGACGCATTCCCTGATGTACCTGATAGGTAAACGGCTGCACCCGTACCAAGAACAATGGCGGTTCCGGTTACCACGACGAGACGCTTCGCCCTGATTTTGAAGGGTGGGCGGATCAACATCAGGAGAATGCCCATTGCAGTGAGCAGGCCCAGCCGGGGAAGCAACGCCCATCCATCGAGGCCGGATTCCCACAGGGCCCACAACAGTGTTGCGAGCCATATGAGCAGGAACAGCCAACCACCCGCATTACGCCGCTTCCAGAGCATGATACCGGCGACGATCAACAGGACACCGGCTGCGAGATAATAGGGCGAACCGCCCAGCCAGAGCAGACGCGCTCCCGGCAAGGCCATCCCAGTGCCCAACAACACTGTCACCGCAGCAAATGCCAGTTCGCTCAATGCGCGAGAGCCGCCGCCCGCACCTGTTCTTCTATTCACCGCATCCCTCCGCAATGCGTATTTCGACATTTGAGGGCGGGTTGGGCCAGACGGGATTGTACAGGTTCAATCCGTATATCGCTCCCAGACAATTTCGACTGCAACGGGGCGGAGGGCCATTGACAGGAAAGGACATTGCTTCTGTCTCAGGCCGCTTCCGGCGCTCGATCCGGACAAACTGCTCTGGCGTCGCCGCGGCTCCCCGTTAGTCTCATCACCACTGAGGAGAGGTGGAATGTCGGACAACAGCAAGTGGCTGGCCATGCATCATGAAGAGGCGATCGAACCCGATCTGCCGATCATCGACGCCCATCATCACTGTTACGCCACCCCGCCAAAGCCCATATTCCCAAGCTATCCGATCGACAGCCTGCTTCGAGACAAAACCACGACGGGACACAACATCGTAGCAACCGTCTATGTCGATTCGCAGATCAGCCTCCGGCCGGATGGGCCGGAACATCTTCGTTTCGTCGGCGGAACCGATCATGCCGAAGCGATTGCGCAGGAAGGGATCAGGCGAGGCGGCCGGAACGCTGGAGTGTGCGCGGCCATCGTCGGACACGCACCGCTCTCCATGGGCTCCGCCGTGCTCGAGGTTCTGGAAGCGCACATGCAGGCATCTCCGTCGCGCTTCCGCGGCATACGCGTGCGAACCGCATATGATCCTGATGCACCGTTCAACGAAGACGGCTACCCGGAAATGCTGGGAGAAGCCCGGTTCCGAGAGGGCTTTGCCGAACTTGCGCCGCTGGGGCTGAGCTTCGATGCCTGGCTTCTCCACCCCCAGATCGCCGAACTGACGGATCTGGCGCGCGCCTTCCCGGACACCAGGATCATACTCAACCATATTGCATCGCCTATCCAGATCGGCCGCTTCGCGGGCAAGGGGGATGAGGTCTTTTCAGACTGGAGCGCTGCGATGGCCGAACTCGCAACCTGCTCCAATGTTTTCGTTAAGGTCGGCGCGCTCAACATGGCCTTCACCGGCCTGTCGTTCATTGGCCGCGACCGTCCTCCCAGTTCGGAAGAGCTGGCGTCCCGGCAGCGTGACTATGTGCTGCGGACGATCGACATGTTCGGCCCGGGCCGGACCATGTTTGAAAGCAATTTTCCGGTGGACATGCTGGGCGTGTCCTACGGCGTGCTCTGGAACGGGTTCAAGCGGATGGTTGCGGACTTCAACCCCGAAGAAAAGCGGGCGATGTTTCATGACACCGCCGCGAACGCCTATCGGATTAGCTAGCCGCTCCCCGAACCAGGCACCAGCACATGAACCGTCACACGTCCATTGCCGAAGCAAGTTCACGGACAATGCCGCGGACGGCCTCGACATGGGCCGCCGCCGCGGCTTCAGCGGCATCGGGGTCGCCGGCGGCCACGGCCCGGGCGATCGCCTGATAATCGGCAAGGCGGATGCCCTGCAGCCGGGCGGATGGATATTGCGCGTGGATGATATGGATTCCGATGGCGGGAAATATGCGCTGCAGTTCGCGATTTCCGCCGATCAGCAGAAGGCTGCGATAATACCGCCGCCTGGCAGCGCCAAAATGCCCCGGCTCGCTCGCCGACGCCGCCCCGGCGAGGTCTTCCATGGCAGACTGCAGTAGCGCGGCGATTTCGGGCCGGTACGCGGCCGCTGCTCCGCGCACGAGGAGCCTGGTCATCGCCGAGGCGACGTCAAGCACCTCCATGCTCTCGGCAAGATCGAGTTTCCGGATGGCAGGAGAACGGTTAGGGCTGAGGTCGACGACGCCGCGCGCAGCGAGATGCTGCATGGCCTCCCGAACGGCGTTGCGCCCTACCCCATGGCGCGATGCAAGTTCGGTTTCGACAAGGCGCTGACCAGGAACCATGCGGCCTGTTTCGAGATCACGCAGAATGCCAAGAAACACTTGGCGAGCCGACCCGCCGGGCTCTCCGCTTAGCCCGTACTCCTGCATTTCAGCGTCCCCGGCCAATACCGCTCCTATTGATTGTTCTACAATCTTGATCCATAATCTTAAGATAGCTGCCAATGGAGTCAATATGCGCGATCTACTGGATCTGACAGGCAAGACCGCCTTCGTCACCGGGGCGTCCAGCGGTCTCGGCGCGCACTTTGCACAGCTGCTGGCGAAAGCCGGAGCAACGGTGATTATTGCGGCCCGCAGGGAGCAGGCGCTGGAGGCGGTGGCATCGCAGGTTCGCTCGACCGGCGGCGTCTGCACCGTCACCGCACTGGATATATCGGATGCGAACAGCATAGCCGCCGCCGAACCGCTGCTCGCGGGCGTCGATATCCTTATCAATAATGCCGGGATCGCTCGCGAGTCGGCGCTCCTCGACCATTCCGAGGCGGATTGGGACGCCGTGGTGAACACCAACGTAAAGGGCATGTTCCTGCTCACGCAGCTTGCCGGCAAGGCGATGCGGGCGCATGGCCGTGGCGGTTCGATCATCAACATCGCGTCGATTCTGGGTTTGCGGCAGGCCGCCGGGGTGGCCTCCTATGCCGTATCCAAGGCAGCCGTGATCCAGCTGACCAAGGTCGCCGCGCTCGAACTTGCGCGCTTCGGCGTGCGCGTCAACGCGCTCGCGCCCGGCTATATCTCGACCGAACTGAACGCGGCCTTCTGGGATACCGATGCAGGAAAAGCGATGATCAAGCGTATTCCGCAACGCCGCCTGGGACAACCGGAAGAGCTGGATGGGCCATTATTGCTGCTCGCCTCCGATGCCGGCTCCTACATGACGGGGACGGTGCTTGAGGTCGACGGCGGGCATCTGGTCAGCACATTATAATCGGAGAAGGAAGATGACCGAGCGCGCGGAAGCGATTGCGGCGAAGATAGAGCGTTTCGTTCGGGAAACGGTCATTCCCTATGAGCGCGATCCGCGCCTCACAGCGCACGGCCCGACCGAGGAACTGGTTCAGGAGATGCGCGCGAAGGCCCGCGCCGCAGGGCTGATGACGCCGCATATCGTCGCCGACGGATCGCATCTCAGCCAGCGCGAAACGGCGATCGTTCTCAAGAAGTCCGGCCTGTCGCCACTGGGGCCGGTCGCCGTCAACACAATGGCCCCGGACGAGGGCAATATGTATCTGATCGGGAAGATCGGGACGGCCGAACACAAGCGACGCTTCCTCGACAAGCTGGTGGCGGGCGAGGCACGCTCGGCGTTCTTCATGACCGAACCGGCTGAAGAGGGCGGCGCAGGATCGGACCCGTCGATGATGAAGACGACGTGCCGCCTCGATGGCGATCATTGGGTGATCAATGGCCGCAAGGCGTTCATCACCGGCGCGCAGGGCGCGAAAGTCGGAATCATCATGGCGAAGTCGGAAGACGGCGCCTGCATGTTCCTGGTGGACCTTCCTGATCCCGCGATCCGGATCGACCGGGTACTGGACACGATCGACAGTTCGATGCCGGGCGGCCATTCGGTGCTGACGATCGACAATCTGCGTGTACCCGCCGACCAGATGATGGGAGCCGCCGGAGAGGGCTTCAAATATGCGCAGGTCCGCCTGTCGCCGGCGCGTCTGTCGCACTGCATGCGCTGGTTGGGGAGCGCCATGCGCGCGCAGGAGATCGCCTCCGACTATGCCTGCCGCCGCGAGGCCTTCGGCAAGAAGCTCGTCGATCATGAGGGCGTCGGCTTCATGCTGGCGGAAAACATGATCGACCTGAAACAGGCCGAGCTGATGATCGACTGGTGCGCCGATGTGCTCGATGGCGGGTCGCTGGGCACGGTCGAAAGCTCGATGGCCAAGGTCGCGGTGTCGGAGGCGCTCTACCGGGTCGCCGACCGCTGCATCCAGGTGATGGGCGGCACCGGCGTGTCGGGCGATACGGTGGTCGAGCAGATATTCCGCGAGATTCGCGCCTTCCGCATTTATGACGGCCCGACCGAAGTCCACAAATGGTCGCTCGCCAAGAAGATCAAGCGCGACCATGCAAAGGCGAACCCTCAATGAGCGGGGATGCACAGGAGGCGAATGAAGGCACCACCCAGGTTCGGCCGGGTTTCGCCTTCGACGAGGCGGCGCTCAGCCGCTGGATGGCCGATCATGTGCCGGACTTTGAGGGGCCTTTGTCTGTCGAGCAGTTCAAGGGCGGACAATCCAACCCCACCTACAAGCTGGTGACGCCGGGACGCTCCTATGTGCTGCGCCGCAAGCCGCCGGGCCAGTTGCTGAAGGGGGCGCATGCAGTCGATCGCGAGGTGGCGGTGCTGACGGGCCTTGAGAAGGCGAGCTTTCCCGTCGCGCACGTCCATGCGCTTTGCACGGACGATTCCGTGATCGGCACATGGTTCTACATCATGGATCTGGTCGAGGGCCGGATCTTCTGGGACGCGACGATCCCGCAGGTCTCGGCTGCCGAGCGGCCCGCCTATTTCGATGCGATGAACGCGACGATCGCAGCACTTCACAATGTCGATTATGCGGCGGTCGGGCTTGGCGACTATGGCCGTCCCGGCAATTATTTCGAGCGGCAGATCGGCCGCTGGTCAAAGCAGTATCTCGAGGACACCGAGGCGGGCCGCGATCCCGCCATGGACCGGCTGATCGACTGGCTGCCCGCCAACATCCCGCCCGGCGACGAGACGGCAATCGTCCATGGCGACTTCCGCATCGACAATATGATCTTTCACCCGACGGAGCCACGCATCGTCGCGGTGCTCGACTGGGAACTGTCGACGCTCGGCCATCCGCTCGCGGATTTCGCCTACAACGCCATGATGTACCATATGCCGCCGCATATCGTCGCGGGGTTGGGAGGCGCCGATCTCGCTGCGCTGAACATTCCGTCCGAAGCCGATTACATTGCGGCCTATTGCGCGCGAACCGGCCGGGCTTCCATTCCCGACTACCGCTTCTACACCGCCTTCAACTTCTTCCGGCTGGCCGCCATCTTCCATGGCATCAAGGGCCGGGTGATCCGCGGCACGGCTTCGTCGCAGCAAGCTGAAGACCGCGCCCGTGTATTCCCCGAACTGGCCGAACTGGCCTGGCGCCAGCTAAGCTGACTGCAACGCATCCGTTCGACAACATGAGGTGACCCGGGCAAAGTCGTCCACACGGCAGGTTAGTTTTTCAGGCGCATTTTCCGTCCGTTAGGGCCGGTCGCTCGGGACGAAGAGAAGCGAGCGCAGCCTCATGCCGGGCGTCGCTGGATCAGGGCGGAGCGCAGGCATTGGCAGACCACCTCATCGCGCTGGTTGACCAGCCGGTGCGTGAAGGTAACGATGCCTGCGTTCGGGCGGGATTTGCTGGGCTTCAATTCGGTCACTTCGGTTTCCGCGCGCAGCGTGTCGCCGATGAAGACGGGCTTGGGCATCACGACCTTGTCATAGCCCAGATTGGCGACGAGCGTGCCGAGCGTGGTGTCGCCCACCGACAGCCCCACCATCAATGCGAAGGTGAAGGTTCCGTTGACCAGAATCTGTCCGAATTCGCTCGCCCTTGCGGCTTCGATGTCCAGATGAAGCGGTTGGGGATTGTGGGTGAGCGTGGACATCAGCAGATTGTCGGTCTCGGTGACCGTGCGGCGGATTTCATGCTGGATGCGCTCGCCGACGGTCCATTCGTCGAAGTATTTTCCGGCCATCAGTCCTCCTCCCCGGTAATCCTGGCGAGGAGCGTGCCCTCGCTGACCTGATCGCCCACGCGCGGCGACAGGCTGGCAACACGCCCGTCGAAGGGCGCAATGATGGCCTGCTCCATCTTCATCGCTTCCATGACGAGCAGCCTCTGCCCCTTGGTAACGTGATCCCCCTCGGCCACATCCACGGCGATGATCTTGCCGGGCATTGGCGCAAGCAGGGCACCGTCGGCGACACCTCCGGCGACACCGCCATGGCCGGCGCGCGGTTCGTCGACCGCCCAGCCTGTCCCGTCGGCGAACAATATCCGCATGCCGTCGATGTCGTGGAGCGGAACGCTGTCGTCCGCCGCCTCGGCGAGATACACCGATCCGCCGACTTCCACCGACACCCGGCGATCGGCGGGCGCATTCAACCGAAAGCCTGAAACGCCGCCCCACGGCCCCGTCTCCGGCGCCAAGATCGCGGCCGCTGCGGCCGAAACCACAGCCTCGTCGGGCTCTGCCGGCGGGATCAACTGGTCGGCGTGGCGCTCGATAAAGCCCGTATCGATATTGCCTTCGACAAAGTCGGGATGGCGCGCGGCCCTTGCGAGAAAACCCGCGTTCGTCTTGACCGGCCACACCTGCGTTTCACCGGCCGCCTTCGCGAGCGCCTGTGCGGCGGCGGGGCGCGTCGGGGCGTGAACGACGAGCTTGGCGATCATCGGATCATAATAGGGCGATACGTCATTTCCTTCCTCGACCCCGCTATCGATGCGGATGCCCTCCGGAAAGCGAAGGCGCTGGAGAGGCCCTGTCGAAGGAAGGAAGCCGGTCGCCGGATTTTCCGCATAGAGGCGCGCTTCCATCGCCCAGCCATGAATGGCGAGCTGGTCCTGCTGCAACGGCAGCGGCTCGCCGCCTGCGACGCGGAGCTGCCATTCGACCAGGTCCTGTCCGGTGATCGCCTCTGTCACCGGATGCTCGACCTGAAGCCGCGTGTTCATTTCCATGAACCAGATGCGGTCGGGCCGCAGGCCATCTGATCCGTCGGCGATGAACTCGATCGTTCCGGCCCCGACATAGTCCACCGCCCTCGCCGCCTTCACCGCCGCCGCGCACACGGCGGCGCGGGTCGTCGCGTCCATGCCGGGAGCCGGTGCTTCCTCGATCACCTTCTGGTGGCGGCGCTGGAGCGAGCAGTCGCGTTCGAACAGATGAACGGCATTGCCATGGCTGTCGCCGAAGACCTGCACTTCGATATGCCGGGGATTGACGACATATTTTTCCAGCAGCACGCGATCGTCGCCGAAGCTGGCCGCCGCCTCGCGCTTGCAGGATGCGAGCGCCTCGGCGAAATCCTGCGCCGCGTCCACCCGGCGCATGCCCTTGCCGCCGCCGCCAGCCACCGCCTTGATGAGGACGGGATAGCCGATGCCGTCCGCCTCGCGCTGCAGATGCTCGGGGGACTGGTCCTCCCCCAGATAGCCCGGCGTGACCGGAACGCCCGCGTCGGCCATCAGCTTTTTGGCAGCGTCCTTCAGGCCCATGGCGCGGATCGCGGCGGGCGGCGCGCCGACCCAGACCAGCCCCGCCGCCTGCACGGCTTCGGCGAACCCGGCATTCTCCGACAAGAAGCCGTAGCCGGGGTGGATCGCCTCGGCCCCGGTCTTTGTCGCCGCGTCCAGCAGCTTTGCCTGGACGAGATAGGATTCGCGCGCAGCGGCAGGGCCGATGCAGACCGCCTCGTCCGCCTCCCTGACGAAGGGCATGGCGGCGTCCACATCGGAATGGACGGCGATGGTGCGGATTCCCATGCGCCGTGCGGTGCGGATGATGCGGCGGGAAATCTCGCCCCGGTTGGCGATCAGAAGCGAACGGATCATCGTCACATCCTGAACAGGCCGAACTGCGGCCGTTCCGGTATCGGCGCGTTCAGCGTAGTGGCAAAGGCGAGGCCAAGGACGTCGCGGGTCTGGGCAGGATCGATCACGCCGTCGTCCCACAGCCGGGCGGTGGCATGATAGGGGTTGCCCTCATCCTCATATTTCCGCCGGATCGGGGCCTTGAAGGCCTCTGCTTCCTCCGGGGTCCATTTGTCGGCGTCGCGGTGGACGGTGGCGAGCACCGAGGCAGCCTGCTCTCCCCCCATCACGCTGATCCGCGCATTGGGCCACGTGAAGAGGAAACGCGGGCCATAGGCGCGGCCGCACATGCCGTAATTGCCCGCGCCGAAGCTGCCGCCGATCAGCACGGTGATCTTCGGCACCTGCGCCGTGGCGACGGCCGTGACCAGCTTTGCGCCGTTCTTCGCGATTCCCTCTGCCTCATATTTGCCGCCGACCATGAAGCCGGAGATGTTCTGGAGGAACAGCAGCGGAATGCCGCGCTGGCAGGCAAGCTCGATGAAATGCGCGCCCTTCAATGCGCTCTCGCTGAACAGCACCCCGTTATTGGCGAGGATCGCCACCGGAATGCCCCAGATATGCGCAAAGCCGCAGACCAACGTCGTGCCGTAGAGCGCCTTGAACTCGTGGAACGCGCTGTCGTCGACAATCCGCCCGATCACTTCATGCACGTCATAGGGCGCGCGCACATCGGGCGGGATGATTCCGTAAAGCTCCTGCGGATCGAGACGGGGCGGCAGGGATGTCGCCCGGTTGACGCTGGCGGGGTTCGGCGGCCGAAGCGTGCCGACGATGTCGCGCACGATCAGCAGCGCATGCTCGTCATTCTCGGCGACATGATCGACTACGCCCGACCGGCGGCCATGCGTCTCTGCCCCGCCAAGCGCTTCCGCCGTGATCTCCTCACCCGTCGCCGCCTTCACCAGCGGCGGACCGGCAAGGAAGATCGTGCCCTGGTTGCGGACGATCACCGTCTCGTCCGACATCGCCGGAACATAGGCCCCGCCCGCCGTGCAGCTTCCCATCACGCAGGCGATCTGCGGAATGCCCTTGGCCGACATTTGCGCCTGATTGTAGAAAATCCGCCCGAAATGGTCGCGGTCGGGAAAGACCTCCGCCTGGTGCGGCAGGTTCGCGCCGCCCGAATCCACCAGATAGACGCATGGCAGACGGTTCTGCTCGGCGATCTCCTGCGCGCGGAGATGCTTCTTCACCGTCGTGGGGAAATAGGCGCCGCCCTTCACCGTGGGATCGTTGGCGACGATCATGCATTCGCGCCCCCTGATCCGGCCTATGCCGGCGATGACGCCTGCGGCGGCGGGGCTGGAGCCGTACATGCCGTTGGCGGCGAGCTGGCCGATCTCCAGGAACGGGCTGCCCGGGTCCAGCAGGCGATGAATCCGGTCGCGGGGCAGCAGCTTGCCGCGCGCCACATGGCGGTCGCGATGCTGCTGGGAGCCGCCGAGCGAGGCCTCCGCCACCCGCGACCGCAGCTCTTCGGCCAACGTGCGGTTATGTGTTTCATTGGCGCGAAAGCCCTCGCCCTCGCGGTCGATCGCGGTGGTGACGACAGTCATGCGCCGATCAGCTCCCGCCCGATCAGCATGCGCCGGATCTCGTTGGTGCCCGCCCCGATGTCGAGCAGCTTGGCGTCGCGCATATAGCGCTCGACCGGCCAGTCCTTCGTATAGCCCGCGCCGCCCAGCGCCTGCACCGCCTCCAGCGCGACCTTCATCGCATTCTCGCTCGCCAGCAGGATCGCGCCCGCAGCATCGAAGCGCGTCGTCCGCCCCGCATCGCACGCTCGCGCCACCGCATAGACATAGGCACGGGCGGAATTGAGCGCGACATACATGTCGGCCACCTTCGCCTGCATCAGCTGGAACCCGCCGATCGGCTGGCCGAACTGCTTGCGCTCGCGCACATAGGGCAGCACCACGTCGAGGCAGGCCTGCATGATGCCGAGCTGGATACCGGCGAGCACGGCGCGTTCATAGTCGAGCCCCGACATCAGCACGCCGACGCCGCCGTTGAGCGGCCCCATGACGTTGGCTTCCGGAACCTCGCAATCGGAAAAGACCAGCTCTGCGGTGGGGCTGCCGCGCATCCCCATCTTGTCGATCTTCTGCCCGATCGAAAAGCCCTTCATGCCCTTTTCGATGATGAAGGTGGTGATGCCGCCCGAGCCTTCGCCCGTCTTCGCGTAGACGACCAGAACATCGGCCTCGCTGCCGTTGGTGATCCAGAACTTGGTTCCGTTCAGAAGATAGCCATCGCCCTTCCGCTCGGCCTTGAGCTTCATCGAGACCACGTCCGATCCGGCGCCTGCTTCCGACATGGCGAGCGCGCCGACATGCTCTCCCGAGACAAGCCGGGGCAGATACTTCCGCTTCTGGTCGTCATTGCCCCAGCGGTGGATCTGGTTGACGCATAAATTGCTGTGCGCGCCATAGCTGAGACCGACCGAGGCGGACGCGCGCGCCACCTCCTCCTGCGCCACCACATGTTCCAGATAGCCCAGGCCGAGGCCACCCCATTCCTCGTCCACGGTGACGCCGTGCAGGCCAAGCGCGCCCATCTCCGGCCAGAGCCCGCGCGGGAACCAGTCCTCGGCGTCGATCCTCGCCGCCAGCGGCGCGATGCGATCCGCAGCGAACCGCCGGGTCGTCTCGCGGATCATGTCCGCCGTCTCTCCAAGCGCGAAATCCAGATTGGGGAACGACATGGCTCTTGTGTCTCGCGTAAGTCTTGACCCTCACATGCTACCGCTAATCACGGTACGACAAAAATTGAAAGATTTGGCGACAGGGCATAGATGGTGTCTATGATCGACCGCTACCTCCTTCGCTATTTTCTGGCTGTCGTGGACACTGGCAGCTTCTCCAAGGCTGCGGCGCAGGCGAACGTCACCCAGCCGACGCTCTCGGTGGGCATCGGCAAGCTCGAGAGGCTGATCGGCGCAACGCTCTTTCATCGTACAAGCCAACGCGTGCATCTCACGGAAGCCGGATCGCGCCTCCTCCCGCATGCCCGCCGCATTGAAAACGACTTCAACCTCGCAGTCCGCAGCGCTGTCGGCGCCAGCGAGACCAGCGTCGTCCGGCTCGGCGTGCTCTCGACCATTCCCACTCCCACCCTCGAACGCCTTGTCGCCGAGCACCGACGGCGGGACGACCCGACGCAGATCGAGATTGTGGAGGGTAGCGAGCGCGAGTTGATCGCACGGTTGGGGAGGGGACGCATCGATCTCGCGCTGACGGTCCTGCGCCCGAATGAAGAATGGCGGCAGGAGCTGTTCTACACCGAGGGCTATTCGCTGGCGTTGCCGCGCTGGCACCGCTTCGCAGGGGCCGGTTCGCTGAAGGCTGAAGACCTGGCGCAGGAGACGATGATGGTGCGCCGCCATTGCGAGGTGCTTTCGGAGACGAGCCGGTATTTCACCGAGCGCGGCGTGCGTCCGAGGTTCAGCTTCCGTACGACCAATGATGACAAGACGCTGGCGCTGGTGCGCGCCGGTCTGGGGATCACCGTCATGCCGGACAGCTATCGTGACCCCGAGGTGGCGCGGCCGCGCCTTTGCGGGTTCGATCTGACCCGCAAGATCGGCATCCTCCATGGCAAGAGCAGCGCGCCGGTGCCGGAGCCGCTCCTGGACGTCATGAGAACGACGGTGGTCAAGTGATCATCTCGCCGCAGCAAGGGCCTTCAGGTCGTCGGGCGTATCGAGATCAAGTGCGAAACCGTCCCGCTCGACCACCATGCAATCGGAACGCTGCAGCCGATGCAGCCGGAAGCTGTCGGCACCGAAGGAGAATTCGAGCCTTGTCGCCGCTTTCAAGGCCAGGCCGTTGGTGCCGGTTCGATGCCGGTCGGGCGCAATCGCCAGCCCGCTTTCCGAAGCAGCTTCGATCAGCGCCGTCACGTCCTCGGGCGTCAACAGCGGCAAGTCGGCGTGCAGCACGATCAGGTCGCCTGCGACAAGCTTGCGGGCCTGTTCGAGTTCGGGATTGAGGCCACGGCCGCCATCGGCCATCCAGTCGCCATCCCAATCGGCGGGGCACTCGTCTGCGAGAACGATGATCCTGCCGATCGCAGGGACCTGCGTCAGAACGTCGACGACATGGTGGAACATCCGGACGCTGAGCGCAGACCGTTCCTCCGCAGAAAGCAGGGCGGCCAGGCGGCTCTTGCGCTCCCCGCTCGTTTTGAGCGGGACAACCGCCGTCCAACTCATGACCGGACCGCGCGGGCGAGTCCGAGTGCTGCGCGGGCCACGCGGATGCGATCGTCAAGAGTCGTCATCAGCGTGTCGACCCGCGCCGAGGGGATCGGCAGATCCTGCGGCGGGTCGCGTTCGTCGACCAGCATCGCATCGATCACGCCTGCATAATGAACGGCGACCGCGGCCGCGCTGGTCTCCAGCCCAAGCTCCTTCATCATCTTGGCGGTTGGGCCCTTCACCGCCTTGCCGCCGACGATTGGGGACACGGCAATCACCGGCGCGCGCGATCCGGCCAACGCTTCCCTGATACCCGGCACCGCCAGGATCGGATCGACGCTCAGGAACGGGTTGGAAGGCGCGATCAGCACGGCTTCGCAATCGGGGTTCGAAATCGCTTCGATGACACCCGGCCCCGGCCTTGCCGTGGTCGCGCCTTCAAAGCGAATCGAGCGGACGATCGGCTCACAGCGACGGCGCACGAAATAGTATTGGAAATCGAGCATTCCCTCGTCGGTCTCGACCTTGGTCGCGACGACATCGTCCGTCATGGGCAGAACCTGCGCCGCGATGCCCCATGCCGATGCAAAATCCGCGATGATCGTGGACAACGGATCGCCCTGCCGCCGTCTTTGGCTCCGCAACACATGCAGCGCGAGATCGCCATCACCGAGCTGAAACCAGTCCTCGCCGCCCAGGGATCGCACCGCGCTCATGAAGCCCCAGCTCTCGGCTTCACGGCCCCAGCCCTGCGCGGCATTGGCCTTGCCGGACAGCGTATAGAGCAGCGTATCGATGTCAGGCGAGACAGAGAGCCCGAGGTGCTGGAA
Source organism: Tardibacter chloracetimidivorans (assembly GCF_001890385.1). Classification (NCBI taxonomy): domain Bacteria; kingdom Pseudomonadati; phylum Pseudomonadota; class Alphaproteobacteria; order Sphingomonadales; family Sphingomonadaceae; genus Tardibacter; species Tardibacter chloracetimidivorans. The sequence continues at coordinate 1,714,477 of NZ_CP018221.1, forward strand.
ATCGTCGCCTGTATTGACGATGGCCGTTACCGATCCCGCCGGAATGGCGTGGCAGAGGCCCAGCACCAGTTTCGCCCCGCCGACGCCGCCCGTCAGGATGGTGACGTGGCCGCTCAACGGAACAGATCTTCCTCGATCGGCCGCACGAGCGCAGCGGCCGGGGTGTCCGCCACAGTCCAGCTCAACCCACGCACCAGCGCCGCCGGTACGCCTTCAGCGCCTTCGCCGGTTGCAAGGCCGGCGGCGGTCGCGATCATGTCGCCCAGCGCGATCTGGGTGACCTCAAGCGTTCGTCCGTCGCGATCGACGTCGCCACGGCGATCGACCAGCGATGGCATCCCGCTCGCGCCGATCGCCACGCAGGTGACGCCATAACGCCAGGGCCGCCCGAAGCTGTCGGTGATCAGCACCGCTGGCGGCTCAGGCCAGATTGCCGCCAGCGCATCGCGCAGCCGCGCCGCCGAGGCATCGGCATCGACCGGCAGCAGCAGGGCCCTGTCACCGTCGCCGGGGCCAAGGTTCGAGCGGTCGATCCCGGCATTGGCCATGACATGGCCCGATCGATGGCGCGCGATCAGCACGTTCGGCACCGCGCGCACCACATTTTGCGATTCCGCCAGCACGAGTTCGACAAGGCGAGGGTCCTTGCGCGTAACTTCGGCCAGCTCCAGCGCCTTTGGGCCGGGCGTCACCGTATCGAGGTCAACGAAGCGGCCTTCGGACTTGGACACGATCTTCTGGGTGACGGCCAGCACATCCGATGCAACGGGCATGATCCCCGCCGCATGGACGGCATTGGCGAGCGTCCGCGCTAGATCATCCCCGGGGCGGACCTCACCAATGGCCGGGAGCGGATGAATCTGGATCATGCGGTCTTTCAGGCCTCAGGGTCGGTCAGCGTTCCTGTGATGGTTATGCCGGCACCGTCAACCTTATAGGTCTTGTTGATGAAGATGAGGATCGAGGTCAGCGCCTCGGCCGCCGCCGAATTGACGAGCGCACCTCCATGAATGCCCCGCAGCCCGGCGTCATTGGCGAGTTCGACGACTTGCGCTCGCGCGGCCTTGTCGTCGCCGAAGACCAGCACGTCGCATCCGATATCCTGGTCCGTCGCAAGCTTGTGCGCGGCGACATTGTGGAAGCCCGAGACGACGGTCACGCCCTCGCCCAGCGCGTTTTGTGTGCGAACTGCGGCGCTGCCTTCCTCGGGAAGCTGCACCCGCATCACCTTCGGCGGGACCAGCGGCACCGTGGTATCGACCACGATCTTGCCCTGGACGAATGGCCTGATCTCGGCGAGCGTCGCGTCCTGCGCCTGGAAGGGCACGGTCACGATCACGATGTCGCCCGCTTGCGCCGCATCCGCATTGCTCTTGCCCTTAATCCCGAAGCCGAGTTCAGCCGCCGCCTTCTGCGCATTTTCCGCCGAGCGCGAACCGATGATCACAGTGCGCCCCGCCTTGGCCAGCCGCCGCGCGATCGCCGCGCCCAGCTTGCCGGTACCGCCCACTACGGCGATCACTGCTTCGTTCGTCATAGCATCCTCTTCATTCGGCGGCGGTCATCAGCGCCGCGGCCGGTTGGTAAACTGTCGTGCGCTGCGTCGCAAAGCGACCTGCCGTCCGGGCGATCGCCGTCATGCGGTCCGCGTCCCAGGCCTGGCCGTTTATCCCGCCGGCCGCGCGCGTGATCGATTCGTCCATCAGCACGCCGCCAAGGTCGTTTGCGCCCGCTTGCAGCGCGGCGATCACGCCCTGCTCGCCCAGCTTCACCCAACTCGCCTGAATGTTGGAGATCAGCGGGTGCAGCACCAGTCTTGCGACCGAATGCATCAGCAAAGTCTCTCGTGCGCTTGGCCCCGATCGCGCCTGACCGCGCCGCCAGATCGGCGCCTCCATGTGCACGAACGGCAAAGGCACGAATTCGGTGAAGCCGCCGGTCTCGGCCTGCAAATCACGAATTGCCAGCAGATGCCGCGCCCAGTTGGCATAGCGGTCCACATGGCCGAACATGATCGTGGCCGTCGACCGCAGGCCGACGGCATGGGCGGTCCACATCACCTCCAGCCACTCGGCCGTGTTCACCTTGTCCGGGCAGATGATCGCGCGCACTTCATCGTCGAGAATCTCGGCTGCCGTTCCCGGCAGGGTTGCGAGACCTTCTTCCTTGAGCATTGTTAGGAAGTCGTGCAGCGACAGGCCCAGCGTGCTCGCACCATGCGTCACCTCAAGCGGTGAGAAGGCATGGATGTGGATCGAGGGCGCCGCCGTGCGCACCGTGCGCAGCACGTTCAGATAGGTGTTCCCGTCATAATCGGGATGAATGCCGCCCTGCAGGCAGACCTCGGTCGCACCCCGATCAGCGGCCTCCGCGGCGCGCCGCCCCACCTCCTCGAGATCGAGCATATAGGCTGGACCGCGCAGGTTCTTCGCCGTCCCTTTCGAAAAGGCGCAGAAGCCGCATTTGTAAAGGCAGATATTGGTGTAATTGATATTGCGGTTGACGACGTAGGTCACCGCATCGCCAACCACCTGCCGCCGCAATTCGTCGGCCGCACCGGCGACCAGTGCAATGTCGGGTCCGTCGGCTTCGAACAGCCGGACGATGTCCCCCTCCTCAAGCCGTCCACCTTCGAGCGCGCGCGCCAGGATTTCCCGTATCCGGCCGGACCGGACGGTGACGCCCTCGCAACGCTCGACCGGCATCGGCAAGGCCGTGCCCGGATGCCAGCCGTCCGTGACCGGCAGCCCTCGCGCATCAACAGAGCGGCGCACCACCTTCGCCAGCGCAGGCTCCATCCACGCCTCGGGTTCGCGTGCAAAGCCAGGTCCGATCGCAAGCCGTTCGCGCAGCACCCGGCCCGCCGCGGCAGTCGCCCTGTCCAGCAAATCGAGATGCGGCCAAGGCGCCTCGGGGTTCACATGGTCGGGCGTTACGGGAGACACGCCCCCCCAATCGTTGACGCCAGCGCGCAGCAGCGCGGCAAGCTCGTCGGGCGCATGCAAGTTTGGCGGTGCCTGAATCACCATGTCCGGTCCAAGGATCAGTCGAGCCACAGCGATGGTCCACAGATGCTCGTCCAGCGACGGCTCGGGATGGTCGGCCATCTTCGTGCCGGGCTTGGCACGGAAGTTCTGGATGATCACTTCCTGGATATGGCGATGGCGTGCATGGCTGTCGCGGATCGCCTGCAGCGCCTCGATCCGCTCGGCGCGTGTTTCGCCGATTCCGATCAGCAGGCCGGTCGTGAACGGCACCCGCGCCCGGCCCGCCGCTTCGATCGCCTCCAGCCGCCGCGCCGGCAGCTTGTCAGGCGAACCATAATGTGGACCGCCCTTCTGCGACAGCCGCTCCGACGCGGTCTCCAGCATCAGGCCCATCGAGGCTGACACCGGACGCAGCGCCGCATAGTCGGCATCGCCCATCAGACCCGCATTGAGATGCGGCAGCAGCCCGGTCTCGTCGAGCACGGCCTTCGCCATGGCACCAAGATAGGCCAGCGTGCTCTCATAACCCATGGCCGCCAGCGCACCCCGCGCAGCAGCGTAGCGTGCCTCGGGACGATCGCCGAGCGTGAACAAGGCCTCACGGCATCCCGCCTCGGCGCCCGCGCGGGCGATCGCCAGCACCTCCTCGCGGCTTAGATAGAGCGAACGGATTTGACGCGGTGCCTTCGCGAACGTGCAATAATGGCAGACATCTCGACAGAGCGTGGTGAGCGGAATGAACACCTTGCGTGAATAGGTCACGACCGGGCCGAATGATTCAGTCGTCAACCGCTCAGCATCAGAGATCAATGAGAATAGCGGGCGTTCAAGAAGATTCGGTTCGCTTCCCAAAGTAATTCTTCCGCATAGAATTGGAGCAGCGCGGTGCTGTCGTTGAGCATCCTGCAGCGATCAGGATGAGGACGGCATTGTCGCAATGACGTGCGTGTGTGCCTTTTCTGATGGTCGCTGACAAGCCTGTTTGGTGGGAACGGTCGTGACGCAACACTTCCTCCACGGTTGTGAATTTTAGGGGTCGTGGATGCGATCACGCAAACCGGACGATGTTACTGCGTCACCTGACAGGCGCGGCGGCGCGCTGAAGCCGTGTGACGACACGATACGCCTGCCCGGAAAATGCCGGGAACTTCGCACCTGCGCCGCGCATTTAGGTTGATGGGCGAAACGGTTCACATTGTCATGGGAGCCGATGATGAGAGCGTGTAAAGCCGGTACCGGCGAGCTGGCGGGCAGTGTGGGTGACGAGGTCTTATGCAATCCAGCAGCGCCAGAACTGGTCTTTTGATCGTTTTCTGCCTTCTGGCTTCGTCTATAATCTCCACAGCTTCGGCCCAGACCGTCAACGCAGGGACCACGGCAGAGCCCGCGCCGATATTGCCCGACGACGAGTTCGAGGAACGGCTGCCATCGCTTGACGCAGATGCTTCCACTGCCGGGCCCGCGCCGACGACGGCGGAGGATCCGCCTGCCCTTGCCGAACCGTTGCCGCCGGTCGACGGTGAACTGTCCGCGCCCTTGACGCCCCTGCCCGTGTTCGACGTCACGCCCGCCCCGGCCGGGCAGCAACAGGCTGCAAGCGACCAGCCCCCGGCAGTCAGCTACCGCCTGCGGGTGGAAGGTTTCGAAGGCACGGGGCTCGGCGACCGCTTTCGCGACCTGAGCGCACTGGAGGACGGCGACGGCAGCGCCGAGACGGCCGCGATGATAGAGGCGCGGGCGCAGGCCGATGAAGAGCTTGCGATGCGGCTGCTCCACTCGCGCGGCTATTTCGACGCCTCGGTCACTTCCGCCATGGAACGGCCTTCGGGCCCGAGGAACGAGCCGATGCGCGCCGTCATCACCGTCACTCCGGGAAAGCAATATGCGCTGGGCGACATCGCCATCCGCTCCCCGCCTGTTCAGCCTCCCGGCCTGATCCGGGATGCGCTGCCGCTGAAAACGGGTGACCCGATCCTCGCCGAGCGTGTGCTCGCCGCCGAGGCGAACATCAGCCTCATCCTTCCCCAGCAAGGCTATCCGTTCGTCGAACTTGGCGATCGCGACATTGCGCTCGATCCCGCAACCATGACCGGCGACTATACCCTTCCCGTGGAGCCCGGCCCGCGCGGCAGCTTCGGCGACATCGTCACCGAGGGCGATCTCGCCTTTGGCGCCGATCATGTCGCCACCATCGCCCGCTTCGATGAGGGCGAACTGTACGACAGCCGCAAGGTCGACGATCTGCGCAAGGCGCTTGTCGCCACCAACCTGTTTTCAAGCATCGGCGTGCAGCCGGTCCAGACCGGACGCAAGGCGCCGGACGGAACCGAATATGTCGACCTGCGCGTGTTGCAGGAGGCGGGACCGACCAGAACATTGGCGGCCGATGCGGGCTATGGCACCGGACAGGGGTTCCGCGTGGGCGGAAGCTGGACGCACCGCAACCTCTTTCCCCCTGAAGGCGCGCTTATCCTGGGCGCTGTCGCCGGAACGCAGGAACAGGGGCTTTCAGCCACATTCAGGCGGTCCAACGCCGGACGCAGGGACCGGACGGTGCAGGCGGGGCTGGAACTGCTGCACGAGGATTACAAGAGCTACAGCGCCTATACGGCCGCGCTGCGCGGCTCCATCTCGCGCTCGTCCACGCCGATCTTCCAGAAAAGATGGACCTGGTCCTATGGCTTCGAGCTTCTGGCGTCGGACCAGACCACGGTCAACGAGACCACCGGCGACACGAAGCGGCTGACATATCTGATCGGCGCGCTTCCGGGCGAGCTTGGCTATGATACGTCCGACGATCTGCTGGACCCGCGCAATGGTCTGCGCGCCCGGCTTCGCCTTTCGCCGGAGGCATCGTTGCAGGGGGGCGTCACTCCCTATGTTCGCGGTACATTCGACCTGAGCGGCTATTACGGCGTTTCGAACGATCTGGTGATTGCCGCGCGGACGCGGCTTGGCTCGATCATCGGTTCCGACCGCGCCGACATCGCGCCTTCGCGGCGGCTCTATGCGGGCGGCGGGGGATCGGTGCGGGGCTTCGGCTATCAAGAGCTTGGCCCGCGCGACATGGACAATGATCCGCTGGGCGGCCGCTCGGTCAACGAATTCGCGCTTGAGGCGCGCTACCGCTTCGGCAACTTCGGCATCGTTCCGTTCGTCGACGCCGGACAGGTGTATCGAAGCAGCTATCCGCAATTTTCCGACATCCGCTTTGGAGTCGGCATAGGCGGCCGCTATTATACGAATTTCGGACCGGTACGGGTCGATGTGGCGATGCCGATCAAGCGCCGTCCGGGCGAATCCCGGTACACGCTTTACATCGGCATCGGGCAGGCCTTCTGATGAGCGAGGACGACATCAGCATGGCCCCCACGCCTTTCGAAGAAGGGGAGGATGGCCGCGCGCCATCGCGCTGGCGGCGCTTGGCGATATGGGCGGCCGCCGTGCTCGGTGCGTTGGCGGTGCTGGTCGCGGGCCTTTCGATCTATCTGAACAGCGACCCCGGCAAGCGCATGCTGGTGCGCCAGATCGGCAAGATCGAAACCGCGTCGGGGCTGAGCGTGCAGATCGGCCGGATCGAGGGATCGATCTACAGTTCCATGACGATCCACAATCTGGTGGTGCGGGACCCGCAGGGCGTGTTCCTTGCAAGCCCCCGGGTGCGTCTGGACTGGCGGCCCTTCGCCTATGTGCGCAACCACATCCTCATCAACGAGCTGACCTCGCCGCTCGTCGTTCTGGTCCGCCCGCCGCAGCTGAAGCCGGTCCCGTCCGACCCTGACGCGCCGCTGCTGCCCGATCTGGATATCGACGTCGGCGATCTGACGGTCGACCGGCTGTTGATCGGCCGGGCGGTGACGGGCCGCACCCATGAGCTGTCGCTTGAGGGCGAGGCGCACATTGCCGACGGCCGCGCCCGGCTCGCCGCCAACGCACAGGCGCTTGGGGGGGACCGACTGACGCTGCGCCTCGATGCCTCACCAGAGGACAACCGGCTGGATATAGATGGCGTCCTGAATGCGCCTGCGGACGGGCTGATCGCCGGTCTTGCCGGTTTCGACCGGCCTGTCGCGGCCACGCTTTCAGGCAAGGGAGACTGGCAAGCGTGGCAGGGAAGCCTCGGCGCCCGCTCCGGCGACGAACGGCTTGCCGATATCGCCATCGCCGCGCGGGACGGCAGTTTCGCGGTCAAGGGGGATGCCCGCCCCGGCCTGCTGCTGGAGGGGCCGGTGGCAAGGCTCACCTCCCCTGCCCTGCAAATCGACCTCGCGGCCAGGCTTGAGGAACGCCGCGCCGACCTTCGCCTGCGGCTCCGGTCCGATGCGATCGCGCTCAGCGCAAACGGGCTGGTGGACCTCGCGCGCAACCGCTTCGGCAATCTTGCCGTGGACATGCGACTGCTCTCCCCCGGAAGCATGGCGGAGAATCTTTCCGGCCGGGATGTGCGCGCCCGGCTGGTGCTGGACGGAGATTTCGCAACGCCCTTCATCGCCTATGACGTCAACGCCGCAAGGCTGGTGTTCGACGGGACCGGGGTGGAGGGTCTGCGCGCCAGCGGCCGGGCGGAGGTCAACGCCGAGCAGGTCGTCATTCCGGTGAACGCGCGGGCCGCCCGGATCACCGGCCTCAACGCCGCGGCTGGCGGAATCCTCCGGAATGTGCGCGTCAGCGGCGACTTCGCCTATGCCGCCGGCCGCCTCATCAGCGACAATCTGAAAATCGACAGCGACCGCATGAACGCCACGGCCGTGGTCCTCGCCGACCTTGGCGAAGGCGTCTATCGCGGCATGTTGGAAGGGCGCATCAACGACTATCGGATCGAAGGGTTCGGCACCGTCAACCTCACTGCCGATATCGATATCGAATCAGTCGGCGACCGTGGCTTCGGCGTGGACGGGCGCTTCGGCGTCCGCACCGCAAAGATCGAGAATGAAACCGTCCGCGACCTGTTCGGCGGCGAGGCCGTGTTCACGGGCCGCATCGGAATGACGCCGGAGGGCGCGATCACGCTGACGCAGTTGAGCGGCCGCGCCCCGGATTTCCGCCTGTCCGGCAGCGGGCGCTATGAACCGGGCGGCACAGTGAGGCTGGATGTGTCGGCGCGCTCCACCCAATATGGCCCGCTGGCGCTCGCAGTGCGCGGCACGGTGGGACGGCCGCAGGCGGTGCTGCGGGCGAAAAGCCCGGGGCTTGGCGTTGGCCTCCGGAATCTTGTCGCGCGGGTTGAGGGAGAGGCGACCGGCTATCATGTCGATGCCGAGGGCGACACCGCCTATGGGCCGCTGCTGGCCGATGTGCTGATCCAGTCCGGGCGCGAGCCGTTGACCATCGACGTTCGCCGCGCCCGCTTTGCGGGAGTAGATCTGGACGGCAGCATCCGCCAGACGCCCGCCGGGCCGTTCGCCGGAACGCTTCGGATGAAGGGTTCCGGCATCGAAGGTACGACCCGGCTTGCAGGCGTGGGAGACGCGCAGGCCGCCTATATCGATGCCACCGCCACCAAGGCCCGGCTGCCGGGCGATCTCGACATCACCATTGGAAGAGCGCTGATCGATGCGTCGCTGGTCTTCCGGGACACGCCGCAGATCGACGCCGACATCCGCCTTGCCAATGCGACCTATGGCGAATGGGTCATCCGCAAGGCGCGGGCGAAGGTGGACTACAGCGGCGGCCGGGGCCGCGCGCAACTGGTCGCCGACGGCAGCAGCGGCATGTCCTTCGACATCGCCGCCAACGCGGCGCTTTCTCCCAACCGTTATGTGGTGGCGCTGAAGGGCAGCGCGGACCGGATTGATTTCCGGCTCCGCCAGCCGGCTGTCATACGCCGGGACACCCAGGGCTTTCTTCTAGAACCCACAACCCTTGTCCTGCCGCAGGGCAGCGTCCGGCTGGCGGGCCGGTTGGGTGATCGCACGGCGCTGCAAAGCCGGTTCGAGGATTTCGACCTTGCGATCATCAACACCTTCGTTCCCGGCCTCGGCATCGACGGGCGCGCCACCGGGAGCATCGACTTTTCCCAGAATGGAAGTGGTTTTCCTTCCGCCGACGCGCGAGTCAGGATCGCGAACTTCACCCGGTCGAGCCTGACCACCGTCTCCGAGCCGGTCGACATCCAGCTCCTTGGCACGCTCGCTCCGGCCGGTCGGGCGGAAGCGCGGGCGCTGATCCGCCGTGGCGGCACGACCTATGGGCGACTGGTCGCGAATGTGAACGCCGCGCGCGGCGGAGGCGGGTGGATAAGCGATCTCGCGGCAGGCGCGCTGGACGGCGGCGTCCGCTATAACGGGCCTGCCGCCGTGCTGTTTTCATTTGCCGGACAGCCCGACCAGCAGCTGACCGGGCCAATCGCCCTTGCGGCCGATTTCAGCGGTTCACCGCAGAACCCGCGCCTGAACGGCGTGGTGCGCGCCGACGCGCTTGTCTATGAGAACGAGACGTTCGGCACCCGCGTTTCAGCCATAGAGCTGGACGGCCGCTTCACCAACGACCGGCTGGTCCTGAACCGCTTCAACGGGCGCGCGGGCGAAGGCACGGTGAACGCCACCGGAACGGTCGGGCTTGCCGCCGCCGACGGTTTTCCCATCAACATCAAGGCCAGCCTCAACCGCGCCCGGCTGGCGCGCAGCGACAACATCGGCACTGTGGTGAGCGGATTGCTGGCGGTGACCAACAGCCCCGACAAGGGCGCACTGATTTCCGGCAAGCTTCGCCTCCCCGAACTGCGCTACCGCTTTGTGCGCGAAGGAAGCGCGGAGGTCGCCCGGCTGTCGGGCGTGCATCGCAGGGGCGAACCCGTGACCCCTGAACCGGATTCAGGCGGCTCCGCGCCATCCATCTGGAATCTGGACATAGCGGTTCGCGCCGACAACCAGATTTTCGTGTCGGGCATGGGCATGGAATCCGAATGGAGCGCCGATCTGCGGATCACCGGCACCACGGCCGATCCCCGCATCACCGGCAGCCTTGACCTGCTGCGCGGCACCTACGGCTTTGCAGGCCGCCGGTTCACGCTGGACGAAGGAGAAATCGATTTCACCGGCGGCGAAATCAATAATCCCGTCATCAGCATTCAGGCGAGCACCAGCGTGGAGAACGTCAACGCCATTCTCAACATTTCCGGCAGGGCGCAGAATCCGCAGATCGCCTTCACCTCCACCCCAAGCCTGCCGCAGGACGAGGTGATGTCCCGAATCCTCTTTGGAGAAAGCGTCACCAATCTTTCCGCCACCCAGGCGATCCAGCTTGCAGCCTCGCTCAACTCGCTGCGGGGCGGCGGCGGGGGGCTGAATCCGCTCGGCAAGCTGCAATCGGCGGCGGGCATCGACCGGCTTCGCATCCTTGGATCGGACCCGGCGACCGGACGCGAGACGGCCGTCGCCGCCGGGCAGTACATCACCAACGATGTCTATGTGGAGATCATCACCGACGCGCGCGGATTCACCGCCACCCAGCTCGAGGTCGCGCTCTCCAAGGCGCTCAGCATCCTCACCCAGACCGGCGGCGTCGCGGGAACCTCGGTCAATCTGCGCTATTCGAAGGACTATTGAGCGAACCGCATTTGCTGGACCCCGAGGGCGACCACGGCTAGACGCTGTGCCGTATCTCGAAAAACAGGAGCGTTCATGCGTCCGTCAGGCCGTTCGCCAGACCAGATGCGGGTGATCGAAATGATCCCCGGTTTCACCCGCCATGCCGAAGGCTCGTGCCTCATCAAGTTCGGCGACACGCATGTGCTGTGCAATGCAAGCGTGGAGGAGCGGCTGCCGCCCTGGCTGCGCGGCAAGGGCCAGGGCTGGGTGACGGCCGAATATGGCATGCTGCCCCGCGCCACCCACACGCGCGGCAATCGCGAGGCGGCCAAGGGCAAGCAATCGGGCCGGACGCAGGAAATCCAGCGGCTGATCGGCCGCTCGCTGCGCGCCGTCGTCGATCTTGAAGCGCTTGGTGAGCGTCAGATCACGGTCGACTGCGACGTGATCCAGGCCGATGGCGGCACGCGCACCGCCTCCATTTCCGGCGCATGGGTGGCGCTGAAGCTCGCGATCGAAAAGCTGAAGGCCAATGGCGCGGTGTTCGAGCGCGACCCGCTGACCACGCAGGTGGCCGCCATTTCCTGCGGCATTCATGAGGGCGCGCCGGTGCTGGACCTCGATTATGTGGAGGATTCGGCAGCGCACACCGACGGCAATTTCGTCCTCACCGGCAATGGCGGCATCGTCGAGGTGCAGGCGACGGCCGAAGGCGCGCCGTTCAGCGAGGAAGAACTGCTGCGCCTGCTGCGTCTGGCGCGGATCGGCTGCGCCAATATCTTTGAAGCGCAGTTGAAGGCGGTGGCGTGACCCGCAAGCTCGCCCCCGGCAGGCTGGTGATCGCCAGCCACAACCAGGGCAAGGTGCGCGAGATCGGCGACCTCCTTGCTCCGTTCGGCATCGAAACGGTGTCGGCCGGCGCGCTTGGCCTTCCCGAGCCGCCCGAGACGGGAACGAGCTTCATCGCCAATGCCGAGCTGAAGGCGCGCGAGGCGGCGGACCTGTCCGGCCTGCCCGCGCTTGCCGACGACAGCGGCCTGTGCGTGGAAGCGCTGCGCGGCGAACCGGGGATATTCTCAGCGCGCTGGGCGGGCGAGGACAAGGACTTCGGCATGGCCATGCGGCTGGTGCATGAAGCGATGGAAAAGGCGGGGCCGGACGCCGGGCATGACGCCCATTTCATCTGCGCGCTGTCGCTGGCCTGGCCCGACGGCCATATCGAAAGCTTTGAAGGCCGCGTAGACGGACTGATCGTCTGGCCGCCGCGCGGGACGAAGGGCTTCGGCTATGATCCGATCTTTCAGCCGATCGGCCGTAACCAGACGTTCGGCGAGATCGAGCCGGACGAAAAACATGCGATGAGCCACCGTGCCGACGCTTTCCGCCAGCTTGTCGCCGCCTGCTTCTGAGCAGGCGCAGGAGCCGCTCGCGCTCTATGTCCACTGGCCGTTCTGCGTCTCCAAATGCCCCTATTGCGACTTCAACAGCCATGTCCGGGCCGAGGTGGACATGGCCGGGTGGCGCAAGGCGCTGCTCGCCGATCTGGCGCATGAGGCGGCGCTTCTTCCCGGCCGAAGGCTAGGCTCGATCTTCTTCGGCGGGGGCACGCCGTCGCTGATGCCCCCCTCCATCGCCGAAGCCCTGATCGATGCAGCGGCAGGTCATTGGCAGGCCGGTCCCGAACTGGAGATCACGCTGGAGGCAAATCCATCGAGCGTCGAGGCGTCCAACTTCCGCGCCTTTGCGGCCGCCGGGGTGAACCGCGCTTCGCTGGGCCTTCAGGCGCTGGACGATGAGGCGCTGCGCTTCCTTGGCCGGGCGCATGATGTCGCCGAAGGGCTGAAGGCGCTGGATGTCGCGCAATCCGCGTTCGACCGGGTGAGCTTTGACCTGATCTATGCCCGCCCCGGCCAGACGCAGGCGGAATGGCGGGCGGAACTGAACCGCGCGCTTGGTTTCGGCTCAAGCCATCTTTCGCTCTACCAGTTGACGATAGAGCCGGGCACCCGCTTCGCCACCCTTGCATCCAGGGGAGAACTGACGATCCCCTGCGACGATGACGCGGCCGACCTCTTAACCCTGACACAGGAACTGACGGCGGCGGCCGGGCTGCCCGCCTATGAGGTGTCCAACCACGCGCGGCCGGGCGAGGAGAGTCGCCACAACCTGACCTATTGGCGCTATGGCGACTATGCGGGCATCGGCCCCGGCGCGCATGGGCGGCGGCGCGGATCGGCAACCGTCCGCCACCGCAAGCCCGAGAACTGGATAAATGCCGTGGCCTCGCAAGGTCATGGGCTGGTGGAGGAAAGCCCGCTGACGCCCGCCGACCGCGCTCGCGAGGCCCTGTTGATGGGGCTGCGACTGGCCGACGGCATCGATCCCCTGCTGTTCGAGCACCGCACCGGAGTAGCGCTCGACCGGCTGATCGCCGGGGATGCGCGCGCGCGGCTGGCGGCGCATGGCCTTATCGATGGGGGTCAGGCGCGGCTCAAGGCCACGCCCGCCGGTATGCTGGTGCTGAACGCGCTGATCGCCGAACTGGTCAGCGACCGCGAAATCACTTGAAGCTGGCCGGAGCGGGCGAAACCACGTTGAACCCGCCTGCCCCCACCTGCTGCACTTCAAGCGCGCGGAGCGCGACCCCCGATCCGCCGAAGCGGAACGCGCCGTCCACGCCCGCAAAACCGCCGCTGTCGCGCAGCGCCGCCTGCGGGAACGGCGCGCCGGCCTGCCATTTTGCCGCAACCCGGTTCACCAGCAGCACGCTGTCATAGCCAAGGCTCGCCAACCGATAGGGCTCACCGCCGAAGCGCGAGCGATAGCGCGACGCGAACTGCCGGAAATAGTCGTCCGGCACCGACGCGAACCACGCGCCATGCATGGCCGGCACCCGGGAAAGCCCCGGCTCCGTGTTCCACAGTTCGGTGCCGAGCAGGCGAACGCCGCGCGCCCCATTCTTCTGCAACACCGGCAGCGCCGCCAAGGCGATCTTGCCGCTGTCGGCGACCAGAACGGCGTCGAACGGGACGCCTTTGGTTTCGGGAGCGACGCGCGCCACCGTCCCATCGGGGCGCACCCTTGCGCGCGCGGCGGGCGCATCGGCCCCCGTCAGCTTGCGAACGGCGCTGGTGAGCGAGCGCGTGTCGCGGGTGAAGGTCGCGATCGCCGTCATGCGGCCGCCGCTTTTCTCGACCGCATCGATCATGGCGCTGGAGGCGCGTTGGCCATAGGCCCCGGCCGGGACGAGCGCGGCGAAGCGATCGACACCGCGACCCTGCGCGAAGGAAACCACCCGTTCGACCGACTGATCGACCTGGAAACCAAGCACATAGGTGCCGCCGCCAGCCAGCGATGCATCGTTGGAAAAAGTGAGGATCGGCACATTGGCCGCCCGGCTCATGCCCTGGATCGCCCGCACATCCGGCGCGAGGAGCGGCCCCAGGAACAGCCTGTTGCCCTCCGCGAGCGCACGCTGGGCGGCAGCCGCAGCCCCGCCCGCCGTGTTATAGACCGTCAACCGGACCCGGCGGTTGCCGGAATCGAGCAGCGCCAGATTGGCCGCGTTCGCGATCGACTGGCCAAGCGCCGCATTGGGTCCGGTCGTCGGCACCAGCACGGCGACCTTCTGGCGATCGGCCTCGTCCGGCCCGGTCGGCTTTTCCACCGGCTTGGGCGGCCCCGCCTGTCCCGGCCTTGCGTCACGTCCGCCGGGCGTACATGCCGCAAGGATCGAAATCACAGCAAGGGTTGCTATCGTCCGGGCAGAGAGCCATTGCCGTATACGTTGCGGCTGCGCCATCAATGAATTGCCTTTTTATGAGTCAGACATCCGACCTAAAGCCCGGTCTCTACATTGTCGCAACCCCGATCGGCAACCTGGGGGAGCTTTCCCCGCGCGCCGCCGATATTCTGGCACGGGCGAGCGCAATCGCGGTGGAGGACAGCCGGGTCACCGCAACGCTGATGCGCCACATCGGGGCGAAGCGGCCGATGATCCCCTATCACGATCACAATGCCGATCAGATGCGGCCGGAGTTGCTGAACCGCCTGTCGAGCGAAGCGATCGCCCTGGTATCGGATGCGGGAACGCCCCTGATTTCCGATCCCGGCTTCAAGCTGGTCCGCGAGGCGCGCGCCGCCGGCCATTATGTGACGACGATCTCCGGCCCCTGCGCCGCCATCGCTGCGCTGACCGTGGCGGGTCTGCCGACCGACCGCTTCATGTTCGCCGGATTCCTGCCTGCAAAGGCGCTCGCGCGGGAGACCGAACTGGCCGAACTTGCAGGCATCCGGGCGACGCTGATCTTCTATGAAAGCCCGCACCGGCTGGCGGCGACGCTCGCCGCGATGGCAACCGTGCTCGGCGACCGCGAGGCCGCGGTCACGCGCGAGCTGACCAAGAAGTTCGAGGAGGTGGTCACCGGACGGCTGGGCGAGCTTGCGATCCGCTATGCCGAAAGCCAGCCGAAGGGGGAGATCGTGCTGGTCGTCGGCCCGCCGGCGGAGGCGCCGCCTCCATCGGCGGATGATCTGGATGCGCTGCTGCTCGACCGGCTCGCCACGCTCAGCGTCAAGGACGCCGCGGCGGCGGTGGCAGAAAGCCTGAACCTGCCGCGCAAGCAGGTCTATGAGCGCGCGCTGCTGCTGAAAGACAGGAAGAATTGACCGATCGCGCCGGTCGCGAAGCGCGAGGACGACGGGCCGAAATGCTCGCCGCATGGTGGCTCCGCCTCAAGGGCTATCGCATATTGGGGCAGCGGGTGCGCTGCGCGCGGGGCGAGATAGACCTGATCGCGCGGCGCGGCCGCACCGTCGCCTTTGTCGAGGTCAAGCGGCGCGCCGACCGCACATCGGCCGCCTGGGCGGTGGAAGAACGCGCGCTGCGCAGGGTGGTCGCGGCAGCCGGGATGCTGGCGCCGCGCTATGCCCGGCCGGACGACGAGATTCGCATCGACGCGATCCTGATCGTGAACGGGCGCTTTCCCCGCCATGTCATCAACATCTGGCACGGGTGACATTGGCCGCACACTCGCCTAACGGGTGGTGAGCGCGATCAGGGAGACTGCCGTGGGCTTGCGTGTTGCGGTTCAGATGGACCCGCTGGAAACGATCAATATCGCCGGGGATTCCACCTTTGCGATCATGCTGTCGGCGCAGGCGCGCGGGCACAGCCTTTATCACTATGTCCCCGGCGATCTGAGCTATCGCGAGGGGACTGTCTCCACGCCTGCCCGGCCGGTGACGGTGCAACGGGTGGAAGGGGGCCATTTCAGCTTCGGCGAGCGGGTGACGCTGGACCTGCGCGAGGATGTGGACGTGGTGCTGATGCGTCAGGACCCGCCGTTCGACCTGGCCTATATCACGGCCACGCATCTCTTGGAGCGGGTGCAGGACAGGACGCTGGTGGTGAACGACCCCGCCGCCGTCCGCAATGCGCCGGAAAAGCTCTTCGTCCTCGATTTCCAGCAGTTCATGCCCCCTACCCTCGTCACCCGCAGGCTGGAGGATGCCCGCGACTTTCATGCCGAACATGGCGAGGTGGTGGTGAAGCCGCTTTACGGCAACGCCGGTTCCGCCGTGTTCCACATAGGGCGCAAGGACGCCAATCTGGCTGCGCTGGTGGAGCTGTTCGGACAGGTCTGGCGCGAACCCTTCATGGTCCAGAAGTTCCTGCCCGACGTGGCGCTGGGCGACAAAAGGATCGTGCTGGTGGATGGCGTGGCGACGGGCGGTGTCAACCGGCTGCCGAAGGCGGGCGAAATCCGTTCGAACCTTGCCGTCGGCGGCAAGGGGGAGGCGACCGCCCTCACCCCCCGCGAGGAAGAGATTTGCGCCGCCATTGGCCCGGAACTCGCCCGGCGCGGTCTGGTTTTCGTCGGGATCGACGTGATCGCGGGCTATCTGACCGAGATCAACGTCACTTCGCCCACCGGCATCGTCGCGATCGACAAGTTCAACGGAACCGACACGCCCGCGCTGATCTGGGAAGCGATTGAAAGAAAGGCTGCGTCTCATGGCCGCTGAATGGGTTGTCCGCACCATCGAGGATTCAGGCTATCTGGGCGTCGGCTTCCTGATGTTCGCCGAAACCGTCTTTCCGCCGATTCCATCGGAGATCATCATGTCGCTTGCAGGGCTGCAGGCGGCGCAGGGCGAACTGACGCTGCCGGGCGTGATCGGGGCGGGCACGGCGGGCGCGATGCTGGGCAACACCTTCTGGTATCTGCTGGCCCGCGCATTGGGGCTGGACCGGATCAAGCCATGGGTCGAGCGCTGGGGGCGGTGGATCACCATGACCTGGGACGAGATCCAGCGCGGCCAGCGATGGTTCGACCGCTTTGGCGCGGCATTCGTGTTTCTGGGGCGGATCGTCCCGACCGTGCGCTCGCTGGTGTCGGTGCCGGCCGGCCTGCTGAAGATGAGCTTTTCACGCTTCGTTTTCTGGTCGACGCTCGGCACCGCCATCTGGACCACGCTGCTCGCGACGGCCGGCTATCAGCTTGGGCAGAATTATCAGCAGGTGGACGAGTGGATCAGCCCGGCGTCCAATGCGATCATCGTGACGCTGGTCGCCTGGTATCTCTGGCGCGTCGCCACCTGGAACATCAAGCACCGCTTCAGGCGCAGGGGATAAAGCCCGGCTTCAGCCCGATCGCGGATGGGCGTTGCGATAGACGTCCAGCAGATGCGCCGCATCGACGGCGGTGTAAACCTGGGTGGAACTGAGGCTGGCATGGCCCAGCAGTTCCTGCAGCGAACGCAGATCGGCCCCACGCGCCAGCAGATGCGTCGCAAAGCTGTGGCGAAGCGCGTGCGGAGTCGCGCTGTCGGGCAGGCCCAGCCGCACGCGGGCGGCACGGACCGCGCGCCGCACCAGATCGGCCGACAATGGGCCACCGCGCACGCCCCGGAACAATGGCTCGCCGCGGGTGACAGGCCACGGGCTCTGCCGGACATAGTCTTCCACAGCATCGCGCACCGGCTCCAGCAGCGGGACGAGCCGGGTCTTCGCGCGCTTGCCGGTGACCGTCAGAACCTCGCCCAGCGGCAGGGCAGCGCCGCTCAGCGACAACGCTTCGGAAATGCGCAGGCCCGAGCCGTAAAGGAGTAGCAGCACGGCAGTATCGCGCGCCGCGATCCATGGCGCCGACGCAGCATTGCCTGCCTCATCGGCGAGTTCGATTGCGTCGGCGGGTGCGATCGGACGCGGCACCCGCCTCGCCACGCGGGGGCTGCGAAGCCCGTCGAGCACGCCCTGCGACGCCAGCCCCTCTTCCGCAAGCCAGCCGAAGAAGGCGCGCACCGCCGACAATTCCCGCGATGCCGAGGCGTTGGCGAGACCACCGACACGTCTTTGGCCCAGAAAGGCGCGAATGTCCTGCAGCTTCACATCGGCGAAGGTGGAGGGCGAGATCGCCTCCCCCCGGTGCTGCTCAAGAAAGGCGATCAGCCGATGCACCGCCGCCACATAGGCGCGGACGGTATGTGCCGACCTGCGGCGATTGGCCGCGAGCCACTGCTCCCAGCGCGCGGCGAGCGCGCGCGCGCCCTGCGATTGGCCGAGCGTCAGTCCAGCAGCCACCGGCTTATCGCGCGAGACACGACACCGCCAAGAAAGGCGAGAAGCTCTGACCCATGGCCGCTTTCAAAGGCGTGCGCCTCGCGCGAGCCGAGCGCAAGCAGCCCGGTGCCCAAGGGCGGCGGAAGATCGAGCCGGATCAGCGCCTCCGCGCGGATCAGTTCGGACGCGGGGCCGAACACGCCATCTCCCTGTTCCACGCTGCGCATCACAACAGGCGGGCCGGCCACCGCCACGTCGATATAGGCGGGCGCGACCATCTGCACGCCGCTGGTGCCCGCGCGGACGGCGCGTTCCCCGGCCGACAAGGCGATGACCACGGCGTCAAGACCAAGGCTGTCGGGCCAGTCCTGGGTGATGATGTGGATGAGATGATCCAGCCCCTCGGCATCCAGCGCGGACAGCGCCGCCGCATGGATTTGCGCCACCGCGCCCGAATGCCCGCGCGCGAACGCCACCAGATCGGCGTTCGCCTCGCCCAGCGCCGCAACGCGGCCGCGCAGTTCGATCAGCGCGTTATCGCGAAAGTTGACCACATCGCCCATCCGGCAAAGCTAACCGAGAAATGGTTAAGAGACGATGGGTAAAAGTCGCCGGCCGCTTCAGCCGATGATCTGGCCGGTCTTTTCCCAGTCCGCCAGAAAGGCGGCGAGGCCCTTTTCGGTCAGCGGGTGGTTGAACAGCGCCTTGATGACGGCGGGCGGCGCGGTCATCACATCCGCGCCGATGCGCGCGCTTTCCAGGACATGGATCGGGTGACGGACGCTCGCCACCAGAATCTCCGTCTCGAAATCATAATTGTCGTAGATGAGGCGAATGTCCTCGATCAGCGCCATGCCATCAAAGCCCACGTCGTCGTGACGCCCGACGAAGGGCGAGATGAAGCTTGCGCCCGCCTTCGCCGCGAGCAGCGCCTGATTGGCGCTGAAGCAAAGCGTGACGTTGACCAGCGTCCCGTCGTCGGTCAGCCGCTTGCAGGCCTTGAGCCCGTCCATCGTCAGCGGCAGCTTGACAGCGATATTGGGCGCAAGCGCGCGCACGACATCGGCCTCGCGCATCATTTCATCAAATTCGGTGGCGACCACTTCAGCCGAGACGGGACCATCGACGATGCCCGCGATCTCCTTCACCACTTCCAGGAAGTTGCGGCCCGACTTGTGGATCAGGCTGGGGTTGGTCGTCACGCCGTCGAGCAGGCCGGTCTGCGCAAGTTCGGCGATTTCCTTCACATCGGCGGTGTCGACGAAAAACTTCATGGCGCGGCTCCGTGGGATTTGATTCGGCCGCTCTATACCCCTCGCGCTTGGCACATGCGATTCCTATAAGAGCGCCATGTCCCGTGACACGTCCTCCGGCCGCCCGGGCCAGCGATCCCGCGTTCGAGTCATCGTCCTCCAGCAGGGGCTTGGGCCACTGGACTATGCGACGCCCGGCGGCAGGCGGCTGGAGCCGGGCCAGATCGTCCAGGTGCCGCTCGGGCCACGGCTGATCACGGGGGTGGTGTGGGAGGCGGATCGACTGCCCGCAACTGAGGTTGACGACGCAAGGCTGCGCCCGGTGGCGGGCGTCTATGATCTGCCCCCGCTGCCGGCGCCGGTCCGCCGCCTCGTCGAATGGGTGGCGGACTATTACCTCGCCCCCCATGCGGCCGTTCTGCGAATGGTGCTGGCGTCGGCGTCCGCGCTCGACGGCGGGCGGACGAGCATCGAATATCGCGTGACGGGCGTGATTCCTGAAAGACTGACGCCGCAGCGCGCGCAGGCGCTGGAGCGGCTGCAGGGCCGGCAGGGCCTGGTGCGCGAGCTTGCGACGGCGGCCGAGGTTTCGGACTCCGTCATTCGCGGGCTGGTCAAGGCGGGTGCGATCGAGGCGGTGGAAGTGGCCCTGGATACACGCTTTCCGCCGCCCGATCCGGGCCATGCGCCGCCCCTGCTGGAGAGCGGACAGGCGAGCGCGGCGGCAACCCTGCGCCACGCCGTGGCGGCGCGCGGGTTCCAGCCCTATCTGCTGGACGGGGTGACCGGATCGGGCAAGACCGAGGTCTATTTCGAAGCGATCGCCGAGGCCGTGGAGAAGGGCGGGCAGGCGCTGGTGCTGGTGCCCGAAATCGCGCTCACCGAGCCATGGCTGCGCAGGTTCGAAGCGCGGTTCGGCGCACCGCCCGTCGCCTGGCATTCGGACCTGCGCTCCACCGAGCGCCGCCGCGCGTGGCGGGCGGCCGCAAGCGGCGAGGCGCGGGTGATGGTGGGCGCGCGCTCCGCTCTGTTCCTCCCCTATCCCGACCTTCGCCTGATCGTGGTCGACGAGGCGCATGAGACCAGCTTCAAGCAGGAAGAGGGGGTGATGTATCACGCCCGGGATGTGGCGGTGATGCGCGCGCAGCTGCAAAATGTGCCCGTCGTCCTTGCAACCGCGACGCCCGCCATCGAAACGCGGGTGCAGGTGGAACGCGGCCGCTATGCCCATCTGGAACTGCCGTCCCGCTATGGCGGGGCTGAGCTTCCGACGATCGAGGCGGTCGACATGCGCCGCTTCCCGCCGCCGCCGGGACGCTGGCTGTCGCCGCCATTGGTCCGCGCGCTGGAAGAGACGCTCGGGCGGGGCGATCAGGCGCTGCTGTTCCTGAACCGCAGGGGCTATGCGCCGCTGACGCTGTGCCGGACATGCGGACACCGTATCGAATGCCCCAATTGCACGGCGTGGATGGTGGAGCATCGTCTGCTCCGCCGGCTCCAGTGCCATCAGTGCGGTCATTCGATGCCGGTGCCGGACGCCTGCCCCGAATGCCAGTCGGAGGGAACCTTGGTCGCCTGCGGGCCGGGGGTGGAGCGGATCGCCGACGAGATCGCCGCGATCCTTCCCGACGCACGAACGGCGATCGTCGCGTCGGATACGATCTGGTCCCCGGCAAAGGCCGCCGCGCTCGTCAGCAGCGTCGAGGCGCACGAAATCGACCTTCTGATCGGCACGCAACTGGTGACGAAAGGCTATCACTTTCCCGACCTGACGCTGGTCGGTGTGGTGGATGCCGACCTCGGCCTCGGCGGAGGCGACCTGCGGGCCAGCGAACGGACCTTTCAGCAGATCCAGCAGGTGGCCGGACGGGCGGGCCGGGGCCAGAAACCCGGCCGCGTGCTGCTTCAGACCCACCAGCCCGAAGCGCCGGTCATCGAGGCGCTGGTGTCGGGCGACAGCGAAGGCTTTTACGCCGCCGAAACCGAAAGCCGCAGACGACATGCGATGCCGCCCTATGGCCGGCTGGCGGGCATCATCGTCTCATCGGAAGACCAGCGGGAAGCGGCGGCGGCAGCGCGCATGATCGGCGCGGCCGCGCCCCGGATCGAGGGGCTGACCGTGCTTGGTCCCGCTCCCGCGCCGCTGGCCCTGCTGCGCGGCCGGCACCGCCAGCGGCTGCTCGTTCACGCCCCGCGCAACCTCGATGTTCAATCTGCGATCCGCGGCTGGCTTGGGGAACTGGAATGGCCGCGAGGCGTTCGTGTTGCTGTCGACGTCGATCCCTACAGCTTTGTCTGAAGCCGGCGCCGCGGGTCGAGAATTGACCCTTTGTTAACCCAAAATGTCATAGCAAGCCATGAACTGAGGCAACGCAGATGCACAAGGAAAGGGCGCGGCCTCGCGCATCGTCGTCGATCTGTTCTGTCGCAGATCTCGTGGATTTGGCCGCAGATCGCCATTTTTTTGTAGCATTGCGTATCTAGGACCGTTAGTCGACAACAGACGACAGGGCGGGGAAATTGTTGCATGTGCGAGCGTGAATAGCACTCAAGAGTAGATGTCCGTAGAACGCTTTCGGTCAGAAGATTTTGTAAGAATAACGTGGTCCGCGACGGCAGGGTTCAAACGTCACAATTGGATCAAAGGGTATGCTGCGTATATGAGGGGTCTACATAGCTACGTCGATGTCCGCGACTCCGGATTGGCGGCGGACGATCTGGCTCCCGATTTCGATTGGTTGGTGAACCGCGAGATCGAGACGAAGCCCAAGGTCGACGAAAAAAGCATTGGCGGGACGCATATTTTCTGGGCATCGAAGCGGGCGGTGGACATCGGCAGCGCGCTGATCGCGCTTCCATTCGTCGCCATGGTCGCCATGGTCATCGCCATCCTGAACCCGCTCTTCAATCCCGGTCGCCTGCTCTTCAGGCAGGAACGCATGGGCATGCACGGCAAGCCGTTCACCGCCTACAAG
Source organism: Tardibacter chloracetimidivorans (assembly GCF_001890385.1). NCBI lineage: Bacteria > Pseudomonadati > Pseudomonadota > Alphaproteobacteria > Sphingomonadales > Sphingomonadaceae > Tardibacter > Tardibacter chloracetimidivorans. The sequence goes on from NZ_CP018221.1 coordinate 1,736,785, forward strand.
TTCCGCTCGATGACCGAGGCCCACCGCATCGACCGCGGCCCCTATGATGGCATCGAAAGCGAGCGGATCACCCGGCTCGGCAGCCTGCTGCGCAGGCTTCGCGTCGACGAACTGCCTCAGTTCTGGAACATCCTGAGGGGCGACATGAGCCTGATCGGCCCGCGCCCCGATTATTATCCCCATGCCGTGGTCTACTGCCACGACATTCCCAACTATTCGAACCGGCACTTGGTGCGCCCCGGCATCACCGGTCTGGCCCAGGTCCGCAGCGGCTATGCCGCCTGCGCGCGGAGCGTCGCCACCAAGGTAGGCGATGATCTCAACTACATCCGCGATGCGAGCTGGAAGATCGAACTGGCCATCGTCCGCAGCACGATAGGCGTGATCCTGAGCGGCTTCGGGCACAAGTAACGCACGGGCCAACCACCGGCTCCGGACGAAACGGGTTACGCCTCGTCCGGCTCCTCCACCCGATCTGTGGTGCACTGCGCGAGCAGCTTGTCGATCTTGCGTCCGTCCATATCGACGATCTCGAACTTCCAGCTTCCATATTGAAAGCTTTCGCCTGTCTCGGGCAGGTGCCGTAGCTGGGCAAGCGCGAAACCGGCCGTTGTCTCATAATCGCGCTCAAACGGCAGACGAATGCCGAGCCGGTCCGCCATTCCGTCCGCCGACAGCGAGCCGGAGAGCAGCCAGCTTCCGTCTTCCCGTTCGACGGCCGGCGGATCGGTCCCCGCCTCGGCGTCCGACGCGAATTCACCGGCGATCGCGGCGAGCAGGTCGGCCGGGGTCACCATTCCTTCAAAATGACCATATTCGTCATGGACCAGCGCCATCGGCACCGCAGCGCCCTGCAGGACCGCAAGCGCGTCCATCGCATCCATGCGGTCGGGTATGATGGGCGCGGGCCGCATCAGCTGACGAAGCACGACGGGCTTGCGATCAAGCAACACCCCCACCAGGTCGCGCGCCTGCACAACGCCGACGATGGCGTCGACGGATCCTTCGGCGACCGGAAGCCGGGTATGGGGCGTTTCCACCAGCCGCGCGCGTATTTCCTCCTCATCGGCGTCGACATCGAGCCAGTCGACGTCGGTTCGCGGTGTCATCAGCCCGCGCACCGGCCTGTCCGCCAGCCGCATCACCGACGAGATCATCGCGCGCTCGCTTTCGTCGATCACGCCCGCGCTCTGCGCCTCGGCGACGATGAGGTGCAGTTCCTCCGCAGTGACATGGTTCTCGGATTCCCGGCGCATACCGAGCAGGTGAAAAATCAGTGCGCTGGACCGATCGAGCAGCCACACGAGCGGCGCCGTTGCCCGCGCCAGCATCTTCATGGGACCGGCCACGACGCAGGCGATCCCTTCCGGCGCGCGAAGCGCGAACTGCTTCGGCACCAGCTCCCCGATGATGAGCGACGCATAGGTGGTGAGCGCGATCACCAGGATGAAGCCAGCCTCATGCGCCCAGGCGGGCGGCACGCCCAGCATCAGCAGGCGATCCCCCACGGGACGCCCGAGGCTGGCGCCGGAATAGGCCCCCGCGACGATACCGACGAGCGTAATGCCGATCTGGACGGTGGACAGGAACCGCCCGGGTTCCGCCGAGAGCAGCAGCGCCGACTGCGCACCCTTGCGCCCCCCCGCCGCCAGCGCCTTCAGCCGGGCCTTCCTCGACGACACGATCGCCAGCTCCGACATTGCGAATACGCCGTTCAGGCAAACAAGGCCGATGATCACCGCCACATCCAACCAGGGAAATGGCGCGAGACTACTGGAAGGGTCAGGCATGATGCCGAAGGATTAGAGCGAAACGCAACGCCTTAACAAGTCCCTTGCTCATTTTCGGTTCATGTCCGTCATGGAACTTATACCGTGGCGGTCGGTTCATACCGCATCCGGATCAATCGATGGGAGCAAGGATAATGTCCATTTCTTCGCGCGTTCTCGCAAGCGCGGCCGTGCTGTCGCTGGTCGCGACGACCGCCTGCACGACAAATCCGGAAACGGGCAACAGGCGGCTTTCAAAGGCCGGCATCGGCGCATTGGCGGGCGCGGCGCTGGGCACCGGCGCCGGCGCGGTCGTCGGCGGCAAGAGCAAGCGGACCGAAATGATCGTCGGCGCGGGCATCGGGGCCATCGCTGGCACGGCGATCGGCGCCTATATGGACAAGCAGGAAAAGGAACTTCGCGAAAAGACGGCCGGGACCGATGTCGAGGTCATCCGCCAGGGCGACGAGCTGCTTCTGAACATGCCGTCGGGCATCACATTTGATACTGACAGCTATTCGATCAAGCCGGAATTCCGCACCACGCTGGACAACATCGCCAGCACGCTCGGTTCCTACAACCAGACCTATGTGGACGTTTACGGTCATACCGATTCGACCGGGGCCGACGCCTATAACATGACGCTTTCGCGCAACCGGGCGGAAAGCGTGGCAGGCTATCTTGCAACCCATGGCGTCGCGCGCGCCCGCATCGGTACCCAGGGCTTCGGCGAGACGCAGCCGGTTGCGTCCAACGACACGGACGCCGGACGCGCGCAGAACCGGCGCGTGGAAATCAAGCTGGTGCCCGTAGCCGACACCAACACCCAGGGCTGAGCACATGAAAACGCCGCCGGTCGCAGATGCGGCCGACGGCGTTCTTCAATCGTCAGTCAGGAAATCAGAGCGCCTGAAGGTTGGTCGCCGCCATCTTGCCGCGCCGGTCGATCTCCAGCTCGAAGCTGAGGCGCTGACCCTCGTCCAGGCCCTGCAGCCCGGCCCGCTCGACCGCCGAGATATGGACGAATGCATCGGGCTGGCCGTCATCGCGCTGAATGAAGCCGAAACCCTTCATCGCGTTGAAGAACTTCACCGTGCCCTCGACGCGCTCGCCAGTGGTCTGCCGCTGATGGCCGCCGCCGCCGGCGGGGCCCCCGCGATCACGGTCGCCGAAGCGTCCGGCCGGGCGCTCCTCGATGGGAAGCGGTTCGCCCTCGATCTTCAGTTCGATGGCCGACACGCGGCCGTTGCGCTCGCTCAGGGTAAACTCAAGCGGCTGCCCTTCGGCGAGGCCGGTCAGGCCGGCCGCCTCGACTGCGGAAATGTGGACGAAGACATCCTCTCCGCCATCCTCGCGGACGACGAAGCCGAAGCCCTTCTGCTGGTTGAAGAACTTGACCGTGCCCTTGCCGGTGCCGATCACGGTGCCCGGCATGCCGCCACCGCCGCCGCCGAAGCCGCCGCCACCGCGAGGCCGGCCACCACCGCCGCCGAAACCACCCGCGCCGCCGCCACCGTAGTTGCCGCCGCCCGCATAGTTTCCACCGCCGCCACCACCACCATAGCCACCGCCATAGTTGCCGCCGCCGCCAAATCGGGGCCCGCTGTCGAAACCACCTTCGTCGCCGAACCGATCACGCTTGTCACTACCGCGCGATCCGCGCCGCCCTCTATCAAAACCCATGTGGTAGAAATCTCTCTAAATATCGCCCCAAGTCTAACGAAGACTGCCGCGCCGGGCGCGCGCGCTCAACCCTGCTCGAATCTTTTTCGAGCCGAATCCCAGCGTAACCTAAAAAGTCCAAGGCTGCGAGAACTTATTCACAGACCTTTCCACACCGCCCGGAAGGGACGTCCCGGCGGCGAAAATCACCAGAAAAGCGTCTCCGGATTGGGGATCGCTTCCTTGCGCTGCGCCTTCAGCAAGGCAAGCACGGTACGCACCACCAGCCAGATCGCCAGGAGGACATATCCGAGAAGGCCGATCAGTATCAGCGTCAATATGCCGCAGATGATCGCGCCCAGCAGACCGTACCAGAAGGAGCGGATGTGGAAGCTGTAATGGCTCGGCTCCCAGGGCTCGTGCGGCTCGTTCTTCCAGACATAGGCGAGGACGAGCCCGATCAGGGCGGTAATGCCGGTGAGAAAGCTCGCCAGATACAACAGCGCGACGATGGTCGGCCGGTTGAGGTCGAAACCCGCATTCGTCGATGTGGCGGGCGGCGGAACGCTGTCGGTCATGCTATCCCCCATTGGACAAGTCTTTTTCCAGCAAGAGCTTGCGCCGATCCTTTCTCCAATGCAATCGGGAGCCCGCACTTTCGAGTGAAGATGGAGACTTGCGTCGATGGAAGATCTCGCCACCCTTTTCATGCAACCCGCCACCTGGATTGCGCTCGTGACCCTGATCGCGATGGAGGTCGTGCTCGGAATCGACAATCTCATCTTCATTTCGATCCTCACCAACAAGCTTCCCGAGAATGTACGCGAACGCGCCCGCAAGATCGGCATCAGCCTGGCGCTGCTGATGCGGCTTGGCCTTTTGTCGCTGGTCGCGTTCATCGTCACGCTGACGAAACCGCTGTTCGAGTTGTTCGGCCACGGGTTCTCGTGGCGCGACATCATATTGATCGCGGGCGGACTGTTCCTTGTCTGGAAGGCGACTAAGGAGATCCATCACAGCGTCGATCTTGATCCGAACGAGGATGTGTTCGACACCAAAAAGGTGGCGGGGCTGACCTTCAACGCCGCGATCTTCCAGATCATCCTGCTGGACCTCGTCTTTTCGATCGATTCGATCATCACGGCGGTGGGCATGACGGACCATGTGCCGATCATGGTGATCGCGGTGCTTGTCGCCGTCGCGGTGATGTTCACCGCCGCCACGCCGCTCGCGAATTTCATCGCGAAGAACCCGACCGTCGTCATGCTGGCGCTGGGCTTCCTGCTGATGATCGGCATGACGCTGATCGCCGAAGGCACCGGCTTCCATGTGCCCAAGGGCTATGTCTACGCGGCCATGGCCTTTTCCGCCGGGGTCGAGGCGCTCAACATTTTCGCGCGCCGCGCGCGGGAAAAACGAGGCAGAGGCGCGTCCAGCCATTGAGCGTTAAGCGTTTGCGGCTTATGCGATCTGCATGACCGTATATTTCCATGAAGAAGACCTGCCCGGGGACGTGCTTGCTCCCGGGCCGGTCGCCGTCGATACCGAGACCATGGGCCTCGTCACGCCCCGCGACAGGCTGTGCCTGGTCCAGATCGCGGATGGCAATGGCGACGAGCATCTCGTCCGATTTTCACCCGGAAGCGATTTCGCCGCGCCCAATCTGCGCGCGGTGCTGGCCGACCCGGCCCGGCTCAAGATCTATCATTTCGCGCGCTTCGATCTGGCCGCGATCAAGGCCTATCTCGGCGTCGTGGCCGCGCCCGTCTATTGCACCAAGATCGCCTCGCGGCTGGTGCGAACCTACACGGACCGCCACGGCCTGAAGGATCTGGTGCGCGAACTGGTGGGCGCGGAGATTTCCAAGCAGCAGCAATCGTCCGACTGGGGCGCGCCGCAATTGTCGGAAGCGCAACAGGATTATGCGGCGTCGGACGTCCGCTATCTTCACCGCCTCAGGGAAAAGCTGGACGAAAGGCTCGCCCGCGAGCATCGCGCCGGACTGGCCCAGGCATGTTTTGATTTCCTTCCCGCCCGCGCCGAGCTGGACCTCGCCGGCTGGCCCGAAGCCGATATCTTCGCGCACATCTGATCCATGGCGACGCGGCCAGCCAGAGAATTGACGGCCCGGCAGCAGTCCGCCCTGCCCGGAACGGGCTATCACAAGATGGTGGGAACCGCCAAATGGCTGCTTCCCACCCTGGCGGGCGTTGTCGGGGTGGCGATGCTCGCCTGGCCGGTGATGGGCGGGCATGATTTCTCCTTCGTTCTGGCGAAGGATCGCGTGGCGATCGCCAGCGAGAGGCTGAAGATCGCCCAGGCCGTCTACCGGGGCGAGGACCGGCGCGGCCAGCCTTTCGTCATTTCAGCCGGATCAGCCGTGCAGCAGACGTCGCGCGACCCGGTGGTGAAGCTTCAGGATATGGCCGCGCGTATCCAGATGCGGGATGGGCCTGCCCATATCGTCGCCAAGTCCGGCTTGTACGACATGGAATCCGAAACCGTCGACGTCGATGGGCCGGTCGCCGTGCGCGCCGCCGGGGGATATGCCCTGAACACCCGCGACGTGCAGATCGATCTGGCGAGCCGCACCGCCCACAGCGAAGGGCCTGTGACCGGATCGATGCCGCTGGGCACCTTTTCGGCAGACCGGATCGCCGCCGACATCGGCGAGCGGACGGTGACGCTTGAAGGCCGGGCCCGCTTGCATATCGTCCAGAACAAGGTCAGATGAGCCGCATCATGAACGTTCCGTCTTTCCGCCCTCTCCGTGCGCGACTGTTGATTTCCGGCCTTTTCCTTGCCCTGGCGGCGCCCGCCATGGGGCAGGCCGTTTCCGTGCTGAAGGGTCATGACAGCAAGCAGCCGGTGGATGTGGACGCCGACCGCATCGAGGTGCAGGACCGGCAGGACCGGGCCGTGTTTTCCGGAAATGTGAAGGTGCGGCAGGGCAATCTGGCGATCGACGCGGCGCGGCTAAGGGTGGCCTATCGCAACGCATCGGGCCAGGGGCTGGAGATATTGCGGATCGACGCCGATGGCGGCGTGCAGGTGCGCAGCCCGTCGGAATCCGCGCGCGGCGACTATGGCATCTACGATCTCAACAGCCGGATCATCACGCTGATCGGCTCCGTCTCGCTCAACCGCGGCGACACGCAGGTTCGTGGACAACGGCTGGTGATGGACCTGAACACCGGCCGTTCGACGCTGGACGGCGGGAATGTCGCAAGCCCCGACGGCGGGCGGGTGTCGGGCCGGTTCGTCGTACCGCAGCGAAGCGGCGACTAGTCCGGCTAATCCGAAAGACGGCTTGCGATCCGCCGCGCGCGGCGGCTAACATGTCGCACATGCACAAACCCTGCCAAATTGCAGTGCGGGGACCGTTCCAGCATGGATGAAGGCCGTTATTTTCGATGAGCGATGTGGAAACCCTGGACCACCCCTCGGCGCATCAGGAGGTGAGCGATAACGGCCTTGCGGTCGTGTCGCTGGCCAAGGCCTATGACAAGCGGCAGGTGCTCAGCGACGTTTCGCTGTCTGTCCAGCGGGGGGAGGTCGTCGGACTGCTCGGGCCGAACGGCGCGGGCAAGACGACCTGTTTCTATTCGGTGATGGGACTGGTGAAGCCGGATCACGGCCGGATATTCCTTGATGGGACCGACATCACCGATCTGCCGATGTATCGCCGCGCCGTTCTGGGGCTTGGCTATCTGCCGCAGGAAACCTCGATCTTTCGCGGCATGACGGTCGAGCAGAACATCATGGCCGTCCTCGAAATCTCCGAGGAGGATTCCGTCAAAAGACAGGAACGGCTGAACCAGCTGCTTGGCGATTTCCATATCGAGCGTCTGCGCCAGGCCCCGGCGATGGCGCTGTCGGGGGGCGAGCGGCGGCGGGTGGAAATAGCTCGGGCGCTTGCGGCAACCCCTTCCATCATCCTGCTCGACGAGCCGTTCGCCGGGATCGACCCCATCTCCATTGCCGACATCCGCGATCTGGTGCGGCAGCTTCGCGACCGGGGCATCGGCGTTCTCATCACGGATCATAATGTGCGTGAAACGCTCGATATCGTCGACCGGGCCTGCATCATCTATGATGGCCATGTGCTGTTCGAGGGGAGCCCGGCAGCGCTGGTCGCGGATGAAAAAGTCCGCAAGCTCTACCTTGGCGAGGGGTTCGCCCTCTAGGGCGATGACAGCCGATGGCTCTTGGACCCCGCCTCGACCTTCGGCAAAGCCAGCAACTGGTGATGACACCCCAGTTGCAGCAGGCGATCAAGCTGCTCGCGCTGACCAATCTCGAGATCGAGGCGTTCGTCACAGAGGAGCTGGAGTGCAATCCGCTGCTGGAGGTGCAGACGGAGGACGACCGGGGGGGCGATGACGGAGACCCGGATCGGATGGCCGCGGGCGACGGGGACGCCGATTATGACACCGATGGCTTCGACGATGAGCCGCTTACCGCCGACCGGTTGATCGAAACCGGCGATGGCGGCGCCGACGCGCCGCTCGACGTGGATTACGACGCCGAAACATTCCATCACGACAGTTCGGCCGATACCGGCGGCTATGGACTGGACGGCGGACTGAATCTGGACGGCGCTCCGGTTTCCGGCTTCAGCGGGGACGAGGATTACGAGACGGCGATCGCAACCACGATCTCGCTCCACGATCATCTGACCGCCCAGGCCGGAGCCAGATTCAAGGGCGCGGACCTGCTGGTTGCAGCCCATCTGATCGATCTTGTCGACGAAACCGGCTATCTGACGGACTCGGTGGAGGATGTCGCCGATCGGCTGGACGCGAGTCCCGCAATGGTGGAGGCCGTCCTCAAGGTCATCCAGACCTTCGACCCTTCGGGCATCGGCGCGCGGTCGCTGGCCGAATGTCTTGCGATTCAGGCGCGCGAGGTGGACCGCCTCGACCCGGCGATGGCGCGGCTGCTCGACAATCTGGAACTGCTGGCGAGAGGCGAACTTTCCGCCCTCCGGCGGATATGCGGTGTCGATCAGGAAGATCTGTCCGAGATGATCCGCGAGCTTCGCGAATATAATCCGAAGCCCGGCCTGCAGTTTGGCGGGGAACGATCGCAGATCGTCGTGCCGGATGTATTCGTCGCGCGCACACGCAGCGGCTGGGCGGTGGAGCTGAACTCCGCCACGCTGCCGCGAGTGCTCATCAACCGCCGCTACTATGCCGATCTGACCGGCGGGAAGCTGGACAAATCGCAGCGCGCCTTTCTTTCCGAATGCCTCACCTCGGCGAACTGGCTGGTGAAGGCGCTGGACCAGCGGGCGCGGACCATCGTGAAGGTGGCGAGCGCGCTGGTGACGGCGCAGCAGGGCTTTTTCGAACAGGGCGTCAGCCAGTTGAAGCCCCTTACGCTGAAGCAGGTGGCCGAAGAGATCGGCATGCACGAATCGACGATCAGCCGCGTGACCTCCAACAAGTTCCTTTCTTGCGAGCGCGGGCTGTACGAACTGAAATATTTCTTCACCAGCGGCATCCAGTCGGCTGACGGCGGCGATGCAGTGTCGGCCCATGCCGTGAAGGAGCGGATCAGGATTCTGATCGGCGCGGAAGATGCCGATTCGATTCTGTCGGACGACAAGCTGGTCGAGATGCTGCGCGAGGAAGGCTTCGACATCGCCCGCCGCACCGTGGCAAAATATCGCGAGGCCTTGGGAATCGGGTCTTCCGTTCAACGCAGGCGGCAGAAATTGCTGGCTTCTACCCAGGCGGCCTGATTCCCTCGGCGTCGGCCCGTTCGATTTGCGACGAATCGACTCGCCATCCGCGTCCTATTATGAAACAATCACTTCGGTTCGCTTTCATGATTTCACGATACCGCATCCGCGAAGAACGGCTGGCGGGTCTTTACATTTTCGGGAGCCGGACATGACGCTTTACAGCATCTATCAACGCGACCCCATCACCGGGCACATGAATATCGTGGCCCAGATTGAATGCGCCTCCGATCTGGAAGCGACGCGGGACGGCCGCCGATATTCGGAAATGGCCGACACCATGGTCTGCCTGGATGGACAGGTCGTCGCGCATCTGCGCCGACGTCCCTCGCTCAAGCTCGCAAGCTGAGTTGAGCCTGGACACGAGGTTCGCCAAGGTACGCCTGCGCGAAGAAAGTTCAACCCATAGGGGTTCGCAAGGCCGAACGGTCGCCTTATGCGAGCATAGCTAGGCCGCGGATGCGGCCGCCTGGCGCTTTGAGGGAAGACAAATAATGGTGCCCGCGACCGGAATCGAACCGGTACGCTCATAAGAGCGAGGGATTTTAAGTCCCTTGCGTCTACCAATTCCGCCACGCGGGCACGCGAGCGAGACTGGTTTCGTTACCTCTCCTCAGAGCATAGCGAAAGAGGCTGTTTCGCCCCTCTCCGGCCTCAGACGTTCAGCTTTGCCCGCATTTCCTTGCCGGGCTTGAAATAGGGCACTCGTTTCGGCGGGACGGTGACGGCGTCTCCCGTTCGCGGATTGCGTCCGACCCGGCCTTCACGCGCCCTGGTTGAAAACGCGCCGAAGCCGCGCAGTTCAACGCGCCCACCCTGTGCAAGCTGGTTTGTGATGGCGTCAAAGATGACGCTGACCAACCGATCCACCTCGGCAACGCCAAGCTCTGGGTTCTCGGCTGCCAACGTCTGGACAAGCTCGGATCTGATCATGCGACGACTCCTCCCGTGGCGGGATCGACAGATACGCAGCAACATTACCGCTTGACCTTATACACATCCGGCAAGCGCCTCAGAAGTCCGAATATCATCGTTGCCTGCCTCGCCGCTCATCCTGTATTCAGCCCCGGCTGTTAAAGGCTGTCGGAAAGGCAGGAGTAGGATATGCCCGGGAGTGGGATTTTGCGTCACTTGTTTGCAACTATAATCGGCGCAGCGGCAATGTCGCATGGCGCAATGGCGGCGCCTGCGCCAAAGCCGCCCGCATTCGCCATGTGCGGTGCGTGTCACAAGGTGGATCAGGGCGCGCCCCACGGGCTTGGCCCCAACCTGTGGGCAATCGGTGGGAAGGTCTCTGGCACGACTCCCGGATTCAAATATTCACCCGCGCTGACAAAGGCCAAGATCAAATGGGACCGCGCGTCCTTGATCAACTTTATCACCAATCCGCGCGCTGCCGTGCCGGGTAACCGCATGGCCTATGCGGGATTAAAGGATAAAGCCAAGGCAGCAGCCGTCGCGGACTATCTGATGTCGTTGAAATAAGGCGAAACGGCTTCAGTTAAGCGGCGCGGATTGTTCCGTGTCCGGACCTGCCGCCTCTACCATCCAGCCCGGCACCTCGACCCGGCTGTGGCTGGAGAACTCCAGAATATAGGATCGCTGGTCGAAGCAGCGTCCAACGATCCGCCCTACCGATCCGGCTGCAAAACTGTCGACCGGCTGCACCAGCCTGGCCAAGTCTCTGAGCTGCATTGCAATGCCCTCCTAGCAAACCGTGCGCATGATCGGCGCGACCATACAACGACTCCTGACAGGCACTTTTTCTCCCCGAAAATTTTACCATGCTCGGGTGACAGTGACGATGATTCGCTGAGTCCGGGCGGACGGATCGGACGGGCCACCGGCGTGGCGCGGCGCGTTAGAATACGGGCAGTTCGCTCTCGTCGCCGCCGGATCCGTGGATGCCGCATTCCACCTTGTCCCAGCCGCGCCAGCGTCCGGCGCGCGGATCTTCGCCCGGCTTTACCACGCTGGTGCACGGCGCGCAGCCGATCGACAGATATCCCTCGGCCTCCAGCGGATGGCGCGGCAGATCATGTTCGGCGAAATAGGCGTCCAGCCGGGACTTGTCCCAGTCAGCAAGGGGATTGATCTTCAGCCGCCCGTCCTCGATCTCGAAGCGAGGCAGACCCGCGCGGGTGCTGGACTGAAAGCCCTTGCGGCCGGAAATCCAGGCGTCCACGCCCCGCAGCGCGCGGGCGAGCGGTTCTACCTTGCGGATTTCGCAGCAGCCGTCCGGATCATAGGACCAGCGCAGGCCGGTCTCGTCCTTGTTGGCGATGACCTCCGGGCGCGGCTGAATGATCCGCAACTTCTGAAGCCCAAGGCGGGCGGCAAGATCGTCCCGATAGGCAAGCGTCTCGGGAAACATCTTGAGCGTGTCGACGAAGATCACCGGCGCGGCAGGATCGGCGGCCGCCACCATGTGCAGCAGGACGGCCGATTCGGTGCCGAAGGAACTCACCACCGAAACCCGCCCGGCAAGCTCGCCACGCAGCAGGTCGCTGAGCATGGCGGGCGCCGAAACGCCCTCATAGCGCGCATTCAACGCATCGGCGTCCGCCTGTGTGAAAACAGGCTGGACGTCGATCGTGTCGATCCTGCGCGCTGCGTCAGCCATGCCGCAGCTTCCAGACCGGAACCGCGTCGTCCGCCGCCTTCTGGTATACGAATGCGTATCGCTCCAGCGTCGCCTTCACCACCTCGAGATCGAACGGCTTCTCCGGTGCGAAGCTGTCGAACCCGCAGCGCCGCATGAACAGGATCTGGTCGACCAGAACATCGCCCTGGGCGCGCAGTTCGCCGGTATAGCCAGCCTCACGGAGGATACGCGCCCCGGAATAGCCCCGGCCATCGCGAAACCGAGGGAAGGCGATTTCGATCAACGCGATCCGATCCAGATATGGGACCAGCCTGCGCGCATCGTCGCCCGCTTCCAGCCGAACGGCCGTCGCGTTGGATTGGCTGAGGAAGGCGTCCAGCGTAACGGCCGGCTCCTCGTGCACGGGATCATCGCGAAAACGCAGCGAATCAGCCATAGATCGCCTCCTTGAACGGATTGACGCCGATGCGGCGATAGGTGTCGAGGAAACGCTCGCCCGGCTCGCGGTGCGCCTTATAGACATCGGTCGCCTTTTCGACCGCATTCACGATGCCGTCTTCGTCGAACCCCGGCCCGGTTATCTGACCCAGGCTGGCGTCCTCGGCCCCTGATCCGCCGAGCAGCAGCTGATAGTTTTCGGTGCCTTTGCGATCCACGCCCAGGATGCCGATATGGCCGGCGTGGTGATGACCGCATGCATTGATGCAACCGGAAATCTTCAGCTTCAGCTCTCCGAGATCGCGCTGGCGTTCGGGATCGGCGAAACGCGTCGCGATCTTCTGCGCGATGGGGATCGAGCGGGCGTTGGCAAGGCTGCAATAATCCAGCCCCGGGCAAGCGATGATGTCGCTGATGAGGTCGAGATTGGACGAAGCCAATCCGGCCGCATCGAGCGTTTTCCAGATCGCATAAAGATCGCGCTTGGTGACATGCGGCAGCACGATATTCTGCGCATGCGTCACGCGCAGTTCGTCGAAGCTGTAACGCTCGGCAAGATCCGCCATGAGATCGATCTGCTCGGCGCTCGCATCGCCGGGAATGCCGCCGATAGGCTTCAGGCTGATATTGACGATCGCATAGCCCGGCTGCTTGTGGGGCTTGACGTTCTGGTCGAGCCAGGCGGCGAAATCCGGATCCGTGCGATCCACATCATCGGGAAGCCCGGTCTCGAACGGCGGCGCGACGAAGTAGGCGGCGATCCGGTCCAGCTCGGCCTGGGGAACATCCGACGCATTGGGAAGAATGGCCTGCCATTCCTCCTCCACCTGACGGGTGAACTCCTCGGCGCCAAGATCGTTCACCAGGATCTTGATGCGCTGCTTGTGGATATTGTCACGGCGGCCCCAGCGGTTCCACACGCGCAACGCCGCCTCCATGTAGCTGAACAGGTTTGCGGCGGGCAGGAACGGCCGGATCAGCGGCGCGACGAAAGGCGTCCGGCCCATGCCGCCGCCGATATAAACTTCAAAACCCAGCTCGCCGGCATCGTTCCGCACAAGCTTCAGGCCGATGTCGTGCAAGCGGATCGCGGCGCGATCCTCGTTCGCCGCCGTGACCGCGAATTTGAACTTGCGCGGCAGATAGCTGAATTCGGGATGAAAGGTGGTCGCCTGCCGCAGCAGCTCGGCCCAGGGGCGCGGATCGGCAACTTCGTCGGCCGAGGCCCCCGCATATTGATCGGACGAGATGTTCCGGATGCTTTCGCCGCTCGTCTGGATGGCGTGCATCTCCACCGTCGCGAGTTCGGCGAGAATCTCGGCGGCGTCCTCCAGCTTGATCCAATTGTACTGAATATTCTGGCGGGTAGTAAAATGGCCATAGCCGCGGTCATATGTGCGGGCGATATGGCCAAGCTTCCGCATCTGGCGGCTGCTGAGCGTGCCATAAGGAATGGCCACGCGCAGCATATAGGCATGCAGTTGCAGATAAAGGCCGTTCTTCAGCCGCAGCGGCTTGAATTGGTCCTCGGTCAGTTCACCGGCGAGACGGCGCGCCACCTGGTCGCGGAACTCATCGACGCGGGCATCGACGATCGCCTGGTCATATTGGTCGTAACGGTACATTTCAGATCACCCAGTTCGAAGCTGCAAGCTCGGTGTCGAGCGCCAGATCGGGCCGCACAGTCGGCCCGAGGCTGCGGATACGGTCTTTGATATGAGCCGGACGCAAACCCTGGGGAGTCTGAACCGCCGCGATCACATAAGGCGCGTTCACCCGACGTGCGGCTTCCTCGGTCGCGGCGATCGCATCGCCGTGCTCGTCCACGTCCACCGCTTCGGCCACGTTGACCGACCACCCCTGACCAGTCCACCAGATGACGGCCCCCGTCTTCAGATCATTGCCCGTCAGAATCTTCACGCATCATTCCCCATTGTCTCGTTCAGCGCCGCAGCCGCCCAACCCTGAAGCCTGTCCTCGGCGTCTGAAAGCAGTACCACCTCGCCCACCACGATGATCGCCGGGCTTTTCACCCCTTCGCGCTCCACCAGATCGCCCAGGTCGGCAAGCAGCGTCCGGAGCGCGCGGCTGCCGGGCAGCGTGCCGCGCTCCAGCACCGCAACCGGCATGGCTGGCGATACGCCATCGGCCATCAGCTTGTCGCCGATGTCGCGCGCCGTCGCGACGCCCATGTAGATCACCAGCGTGCGCCCCTGCCCCGCCAGCCCCGACCAGTCCTGATCGGACAGGCCCTTGCACTGGCCCGCCACAAAGCTGACCGCGCTTGAATGGTCGCGGTGCGTAAGCGGCAGCATGGCCTCGGCCGCACAGCCGAGCGCAGCCGACACGCCGGGCACAACCTCCACCGCAAGTCCGGCGGCGCGCACCGCCTCCACCTCTTCCCCGCCGCGGCCGAAGACGAAGGGATCGCCGCCCTTCAGCCGCACGACGATTGCGCCGGTCTTCACATGCGCGACGACCAGCGCGTTGATCGCCTCTTGCGAAAGGGTGTGGCGGGAGCGCTGCTTCGCCACGGAAATGCGCTGGGCGCCGGGGGGCGCATAGTCCAGCACGCGCGGATCGATAAGCCCGTCATGGACGACGACGTCGGCCGCCCGCAACGCATCCACTGCCCGCAGCGTCAGCAGGCCCGGATCGCCGGGCCCTGCGCCGACAAGAATCACCTTGCCGCGCGATGAAGGATCGAGGGAACTCGCCATGAGGCTCAGATGATGCAACGCGGCACGAAGCGCAACGGATGCTTTTTTTACCTGACCCTAGCTCAGCTTTCGCAGACCAAGCACGCCCAGCAATTCAGCCCGTGCGCGGCGGATTTGCGCCCAGAGATCAGGGCTGGCCAGATCGTCTGGCCGGATGGTCTCCGGCCAGAAATCATGGACCACCGATTCCACCAGCGCCAGTCGCGCCTCATCGGCCAGAAAGCGCGGATCGACGGCGGCCGGATCGGCGACCACCCTGAGCCTGAGACACGCAGGCCCCCCGCCATTGGCCATGGACTGCCGGACATCGACCACCTCCAGCCGCCGCATCGGACCGTTCCCCGCGACCATCTCCTGAAGCCAGCCCCAGACAGCGGCGTTGTCGCGCGCTTCGGATGGAACGATCAGCGCCATGCCACCTTCGGGCAGTGTCACAAGCTGTGCGTTGAACAGATAGCTTTCGATCGCATCGGCAAGGCTTATGCGGCTGGCAGGCACCTCGATGATGGCCACCTCGGGCATCAGGCGGCGCAGATCGGAAAGGAACCTGTCCTTTTCCGCAAAGGCCTGCTCATGGGCGAAAAGCACCCTTTCATTGGCGACGGCGACCACGTCATTGTGGAATGCGCCCGCCGCGATCGCCTCGCCGGACTGGCGGACGAAGAGCGTCCGCGCCGGATCAAGCCCGTGCCGCCGGGCGACTGCCCTGCTCGCCTGCTCATGCTGGCGCGCGGGAAACGCGCCGCCTGAGACGCCGTAGACGAATATCTCCACGCCCGGCGCGTCATGTGCAACCGCCATCCGCATATGATTGGCAGCCCCCTCGTCCCCGAAGGGTGGGGGCACGGGAGCATGAACCGCGAAGTGGCGCTGATCGGCGAAGGCCAGCCGCAGTTGCGCCAGCGTGCTCAGCCATTCATGGCTGCGATGCGCCATGGTGACGAGATTGGCGACCGTCAGATGACAGCGTCCGTCCGTTGTATCGGGCGCGGGGGAGACCGTCGCCGCATTGGCCGCCCACATGGCGGAGGCAGACATGGCGTTCGCGAGCATCACCGGATCGGCCTTGGCTTCGGCCGCCCCCAAATAGCCGAGCTGGGCCAGCCAGTGCTCGTCGGGCCGGTCATGCGGCAGCAGCAGACCCTGGGTGAGGCCGAGCGACAGGTTGGCGCGCATTTTGGCCAGCCCTTCCAGCGCCGCCGCGCGAGGACGGGATGTCTGGCCGCCATGGCGCGACGAAGCCAGATTGCCGAGACTCAGCCCCGCATAATTGTGGCTTGGGCCAATGATCCCGTCGAAGTTGATTTCCGTGAGGGGCATTGCATCACCTCAGCCGTCCTTCAGCCCGATTCCGATCGAAGCGCGGGCCTGTTCCACCTCGGACGAAGTGACCGGATAGGCGCAGTAATCGGCAGCGTAATAGGCGCTTGGCCGGTGGTTGCCGGAAAGCCCCACGCCGCCGAACGGCGCATTGGAAGGCGCGCCATTGGTGGGCCGGTTCCAGTTGATGACCCCTGCCCTGACATTGGCCCAGAAGCGATCATAAAGCTGCGGCGCGCCGCCGACGAGCGAGGCCGAAAGCCCAAAACGGGTGTTGCCCGCCTCCGCGATGGCGGAATCGAAATCGGGCACGCGGATCATCTGGAGCACGGGGCCGAACAGCTCCTCGTCCGGCCGCTGGGCGACATTGGTGACGTCGATCAGCGCAGGCGTGAGGAACGGACGGCCTTCCACCGGCCGGTCCAGCCGGCGGATGGGCTGGCCGCCCTTCATCATCAGGCCCAGGAACGCCTCCTGAAGATCATCCGCGGCGCGGTTGTCGATCACCGGCCCGCAGAACGGCTGGGGCTGGTCATGCGGCGCGCCAAGGATGAGCCGGTCGATCAGCTGCGTCAGCTGATCGAGCAGCGGCTGATGCGCTCCGTCCTTCACGATCAGCCGCCGCGCGCAGGTGCAGCGCTGCCCGGCGCTGAGATAGGCGGACTGGATGATGACTATCGCGGCGGCATGAATATCGGTCGGGTCCCAGACGACCAGGGGATTGTTGCCCCCCATTTCCAGCGCGAGGATCCGGCTGGGCGTTTCCGCATAGGCGCGGTGGAGCATCATGCCCGTGCGCGCCGATCCGGTGAACAGCAGGCCGTCTATCCCTGCATGGGTGGAAAGGGCCTGCCCCTGCGGCGCGGCCCCCTGCACCAGCCGGACGACGCCTTCGGGAATGCCCGCCTCGTGATAGAGCCGGACCAGCATCTCGCCCACGGCGGGCGTATGTTCCGACGGCTTGAACACCACGGCGTTGCCCGCGATCAGCGCCGGAAGAATGTGTCCGTTCGGCAGATGGGCCGGAAAATTATACGGCCCCAGCACGGCAAGGACGCCATGCGGCTTGTGCCGGACGGCGGCGCGGACTCCAAGCGCGCCCTCCAGCCGCCGCTGCGCGGTGCGTTCGGCATAGGCCGCAACCGAGATATCGACCTTGGCGATCACGCTTTCGACTTCGGCATGGCACTCCCACAGCGGCTTGCCCGTCTCCCGCGCGATCAGATCAGCGAACGCATCCTGCTGGCGGCGCACGACATTGGCGAAGCGGCGCGCAGCCTCCACCCGGAAGGCAAGCGAGCGCGAGGCCCAGTCCGCCCAGGACGCACGCGCCCGCGCCACCTCTGCATCCACATCCCCCGGCATACCGCGCCAGAGTTCGGCACCGGTCGCTGGCTCCGTCGACACGATTTCAGCGGAGGGCATAGGTCACTTCTTCTCCGGCATCGAGGCTGAGGGCCGAACGCCCCGCCGCGTCAATCAACACAGAGTCACCTTGTGCATCAATATCTGCAAATGTCGCGTTAAACATGTTGCCGCGCCCGCTCGCGACGATCGCGGGAACACCGGAGCCGGGCGGCATCACTCCACCAAGCGTCGCCTTCCTCGCCTCGCGCACCGTGCGGAGTTGCTCTGTCCGAATCGATACGGCAGGGCCGCCGTCGAAGATGTCGATATAACCGTCATAACGAAAGCCTTCCTCCTCCAGCATCGCCAGTGCAGGCTTGCCGCTGTCATGCACCTGGCCGATCGCGGCGCGGGCGTCGTCGCTCAACAACGCGGTATAGATCGGATGCTTGGGCATCAGATCGGCGATGAACTGGTTGCCGTGGAGCGCATTGAAGCTGTCCGCCTCCTGAAAGCTCATACCGAAAAACTTTTCGCCAAGCCCTTCCCAGAAGGGTGAGCTGCCCTTTTCGTCCAGACGCCCGCGCAATTCGGCCATCACCTCTTCGCCAAAGCGCCGGCGGTGCATTGCGATGAACAGATAGCGGCTGCGCGCAAGCAGCCGCCCCACCCCGTCCCGCCGCTTTTCGGGGTGGAGGAAAAGGCCGCCGACCTCGGTCGCGCCTTCAAAATCGGTGACAAGGTTCAGCATCTCGGCGCGAAAGGTACGGCGAAGTTGCTGCGATGTCTGGGTGAGCGTCGCCAGACGGTAGGAGTAAAAGGGCCAGCGCACGCCGACGCGGGAGAATATCTGCGCGGTGCCTACGACTTCGCCGGTCGCAACCTCCTCCAGCGCCAGCAGGTAAAGCTCATCCTCCGGCGGAGATTCCGGGCGGGCGAAGGCCGCTTCGGATCGCTCAAGCTTTGCCGCCAGCGTGTCTCGATCAGGCGGAAGGTTGGTGAAGCCGCCGCCGGTCATCGTCGCAAAGCCGAACAGCGCATCAAGATCGGCCAGCCCCGCCGCGCGAACCCGCCAGTTCATGCGCGCCACTCCCCTGCGCCCATGCGCATGATGGCGAGCGCCGAAAGCCGGGCGCGCTCGACAAGGCTTTCGACGATCAGGAACTCGTCGGTCGAATGGATTGCGCCGCCCCTTGCCCCCATTGTGTCGACGACCGGAACGCCCATAGCGGCAATATTGTTGCCGTCGCATACCCCGCCGGTCGCCCGCCAGGCGATGTCGAGGCCAAGCTCCAGTCCGCAGGCGCGCACCAGCCGAAACAGTCCTTCGGCCTTTGCGTCCAGCGGCTTTGGCGGACGCGCAAAGCCGCCATGCACATCGACCGAAACCTCATGGCGCGCGGCAACATCGTCGACCAGACGGGCTATGAGCGATTTCGCCTCCTGCTCCGCCTCCGCCGTCGCTGGACGCAGATTGACCCGCAGCACCGCGCGATCGGGCACGATATTGTTCGGCCCGCCGCCGTCGACCCTGGCCGGATTGACCTTCAGTTCGTCGCCGGCTGCTGCCGCAAGGCGGACCGCAAGATCGGCGGCGGCAACCACCGCATTCCGCCCCTCCTCCGGATTGCGTCCGGCATGGGCGGCTCGGCCGGTGACGATGATCGAGAAATTGCCGCTGCCCGGTCGCGCACCGGCAAGCGCGCCATCGGGAAGCGCGGGTTCATAGGTGAAGGCGGCCGCCTTGCCCCTTGCCGCCGCCGCGATCAGGTGGGCCGAACCAAGCGAGGAGACTTCCTCGTCGCTGTTGATGACGACTTCATAGCCGATCGCCGCCGCCGCTGGGCTGCGTTCCACCGCCTGTAGCGCGGTCAGCATGATGGCAAGCCCGCCCTTCATGTCCGCCACGCCCGGCCCGTTCAGAACGCCCGGCCCCGTCCAGCGACAGGACTGGAAAGGATGGTCGGCAGCGAACACCGTATCCATATGGCCTGTGAACAGCAGTTGGAGCCGCGCATCGGGGCGCACCTTTACGTGAAGATTTCGGCCATGGACCAGCGGCGTCTCACGCCCATCGGCGTCGATGCTGGTCGCAGGTTGAGGCTCCAGCAGCGCCGCCTCGCCGGGCAGGGAGCCGAACGCATCGGCGAGCACCTGCGCCATGGCTGCCAGACCGTCCTGATTGCGGCTGCCGGTGTTGATCGCGGCCCATGCCTCCACCATGGCGAGCATCGGTTGCGCCTGATCGTCGACGTCTTCGAGGAGCGCGGCTTCCGCGCCTGAAAGACCAGCCATGAACCGATGGTAAACCTTTGCGGGCGCGAAGGTAAGCCCGGATCAGCCGGCGAGCGCTTCCCCCATGCGCCGGATCGCGGCCACCTTCGCGTGGAAGGGCTTCCAGTCGTCGTCACCGGCAATGGCCGACCAGATCGCCTCCACCTCGTCTATCAGCATCGAACAGGGCGCGGCGTCGTGGAAATAATCAGGGGTGGAACCAAGGCGCGGCGCATAGCTTGAGAGCCGGGTGATAAAGTCGGTGAATTCCGGCCGGTCGTATCCGGCATCTTCCGGCCCCGGTCCATGCCTGCGCCCGCCGAACCAGTCGAAGAAGAAGCGGTCGATGCCGACGCCGGTTTTCGACAGCGCCTCGGCCATCGCCTCGACAAGCTGCTGGTCGGACTCTTCGCCCCTGGAGCGGACACCCAGCCGCCAGAGCATCGCGGCGCAAAACGCCCGCCTGTAATGCTCCGCATAGCTGTCGAACACCGGCTGCAACACCTCCACCGGCGCGATGTGCGTGAGGCAGTTCGCAAGCTGCAGCAGGTTCCATTGCAGCGTCTCCGCCTGGCGGCCGAAGGCGTATAGCCCCGACTCGTCGAAATAGGCGGCGGTGAACGAGCCATTCCATGTCGGATTGAACCGCCACGGGCCATAGTCGAAGCTTTCGGCGGTGATCGAGATATTGTCGGTGTTGAGCACGCCGTGAACAAAGCCCGCCGCCATATAGGAGGCGACGAGGCGCGCTGCCCCCTTCACTGCATGGTCGAGCAGGCGGGGCGCGGCATCATCACCGCCGGGCCGGTCGTTCAGCAGATGCTGGAGCGAATAATCGGCAAGACGGGCGATGTTCTCGCTCTCCCCCAGATAGGCGAAGCGCTGGAAGCTGCCGTAGCGGATATGGCCATGGCTCAGCCGGACGAGGACCGCCGACCGGGTGGGCGAAGGTTCGTCGTTGCGCTGAAGCGCCTCGCCCGTCTCTATCACCGAAAAGCTGCGCGAGGTTCGGACGCCGAGCGCCTCCAGCATTTCGGTCGCGAGCACTTCGCGCACCGCGCCCTTCAGGGTGAGCCGCCCGTCGCCGAAACGGCTGTAGGGAGTCTGGCCCGAACCCTTGGTGCCCAGGTCCATCAGCCGTCCTGCCTTGTCGCGCATCTGTGCGAACAGGAAGCCCCGGCCGTCCCCGATCTGGGGGTTGTAGGAGCGGAATTGATGACCATGATAGCGCAGGGCCAGCGGCTCTTGCAGGCTGCCGGGAAGCGGCAGGAACTTGCCGAAATGGCTGATCCAAGCCTCGTCGTCCAGCGCGGCCAGCCCGGTCTCGGCCGCCGCCCTGTCGTTGCGAAAACGCAGAATATGTGCAGGAAAGCCGGCAGGCTCCACGGCGTCGTAGAAATCCGCGCCCAGCGAGCAGATGATCTCTTCCGGCTGAAAATCGGCGGGCATGGGGTTGACGCTTGACGGACTCATCGCGTCGATATGGGGAAGAGGCAACGGGAATCAAATAATGGCGGAATATGAAGACGCATATTGGTGGTCGAAGGACGGCCTGCGGCTGCACTACCGCCGCTATCCGGGGCCGGAGGGAAAGCCGCCGCTGCTGTGCCTGCCGGGCCTGACCCGCAACGCCCGCGATTTCGAGGGGCTGGCAAACCGCCTCGCCGGGCGCTGGCCGGTGATCGCCGTCGATCTGCGCGGACGCGGCGAAAGCGCCTATGCCAAGGACCCGATGACCTATGTGCCGCTCACCTATCTGCAGGACATAATCTTGCTGATCGCCGAGTTGCGGCTGGAGAAGGTGGTGGCGGTCGGCACCTCGCTTGGCGGCATTCTCACGATGCTGCTGGCCGCGACCGACAGGGAAAGGTTGGCCGGGGCGGTGCTGAACGATGTCGGGCCGGTGCTGGACCCGGCGGGGCTGGAGCGGATCAGAACCTATGTGGGCAGGAGCCAGAACTGGCCGACATGGCTGCACGCGGCCCGCGCCCTGGCCGAACTCAACGCCACCGTCTATCCGGACTATGAGCTTGCCGACTGGCTCGCGATGGCGAAGCGGCTGTGCCGGCTTTCATCGGGCGGCCGGATCGTCTTCGACTATGACATGAAAATCGCCGAACCTTTCCGCCTGCCGGGCGGCGAAGGCGGCGTCGATCTGTGGCCGGCGCTTGAAAGCCTGAGGCACATGCCCTTATTATTGATCAGAGGCCAGCTTTCCGACCTGCTGAGCGCCGATGCGGCGCGGCAGATGCGGGAGCGACTGCCGGAAATGCGTTATTGCGAGGTGCCGCGCACGGGGCATGCGCCGACGCTTGATGAAGGCCCTGCGACAGAGGCGATCGATGCGCTTCTGGCCGATGTGGACAGGGCCTGAACGCCTGCCCTTTTTAGCGCGCATTTCTATAAACTCTCGCCTATAAGCCCGGCGAAAGACGATTGAAGGAGCCGGTACAGAGTGTTCAAGGGGGTGAATCCTATCCGCTATGCCGGCAGGGAACTGCTGCCACTGATAGAGGGTGGCAAGGGCGTTGCGGTGAGCAATCACGCCTCTTCGGGCGCATGGGCGGCGGCTGGCGGAATCGGCACGATTTCGGCCGTGAACGCCGACAGCTATGACCCGACCGGTAAGATCATCCCCCAGGTCTACAGCGAGCTGAGCCGCCGCGGGAGACATGAGGAACTGGTCGCCTATGCCATCGACGGCGGGGTGGAGCAGGTGCAACGCGCCTGGGACATCGCCGGGGGCAAGGGCGCGATCAACATCAACGTGCTGTGGGAGATGGGCGGCGCGCAGCGCGTGCTGGAAGGCATCCTCGAACGGACGAAGGGGCTGGTCACCGGCGTCACCTGCGGGGCGGGCATGCCGTATCGCCTTTCCGAGATCGCCGCCGAGCACCAGGTTCATTATCTGCCGATCATCTCGTCGGCCCGCGCCTTTCGGGCGCTGTGGAAGCGCGCCTACTCCAAGGCAGCGGAATGGCTTGGCGCGGTTGTCTATGAAGACCCGTGGCTTGCCGGCGGCCATAATGGCCTGTCGAACGCCGAAGACCCGCTGAAACCGCAGGACCCCTATCCCCGCGTGAAGGAATTGCGCGCGACCATGCGCGAGGGCGGCCTTTCCGACGATGTGCCGATCGTGATGGCGGGCGGCGTCTGGTTCCTCCGCGAATGGCAGGACTGGATCGGCAATCCCGAACTCGGCACCATCGCATTCCAGTTCGGCACGCGGCCGCTCCTGACCAGGGAAAGCCCGATCCCCGAGACGTGGAAGGACAAGCTGACCCAGCTTGAGCCCGGCGACGTGCTGCTGCACCGCTTCTCGCCGACCGGCTTTTATTCAAGCGCCGTCCGCAACCCCTTTCTGCGCGATCTCGAGGACCGCTCGAACCGCCAGATCGCCTTTTCGACCGAGGCGGTGGGCGATCACCAGTTCGCGCTGGACGTGGGCGTTCGCGGCAAGAACTTCTTCGTCACCAAGGGCGACCTGCTGCGCGCGCGCGAATGGTATGGCATGGGCTTTGTAGATGCCCTGAAGACGCCCGACAACACGCTGGTTTTCGTCACGCCTGAAGAAAAGAAGATGATCCGCACCGACCAGGCGGATTGCATGGGCTGCCTCAGCCAGTGCAGCTTTTCCTCCTGGGCCGACAATGAGACGAACTCGACCGGGCGGCTTGCTGACCCGCGCAGCTTCTGCATCCAGAAGACGCTGCAGGACATCGCCCATGGCGGCGATATAGAGCGGAACCTGATGTTCGCTGGACACGCGGCCTATCGCTTCAAGCAGGACCCCTTTTATTCGAACGGGTTCGTGCCTTCGGTGAAGCAGCTTGTCGACCGTATCCTGACCGGCGACTGACCGCATGAAGAGCGCGCTGGTGATCCGCCATGTTCCCTATGAGGATCTGGCGGCTTTCCGCGCGCCGATCAGCCAGGCGGGCTATGCCATCGGCTATGCCGAGGTCGACGACGCCGCATTCGACGGCATCGATTTCCTTGCGCCGGACCTGCTGATCCTGATGGGCGGGCCGATGGGCGTCTATGAAACGGATCGGCACCCGTGGATTCCGCATGAACTGGCGCGGCTGTCGGCGCGGATCGCGGCGGATCGCCCGACGCTGGGCGTATGCCTTGGCAGCCAGATGATGGCCGCCGCGATGGGCGCCGACGTCTATCCCGGCCCGGTGAAGGAAGTCGGCTTTGCGCCGGTCACGCTTACCGATACAGGCCGGGACTCGCCGCTGGGCGCGGTGGGCGACACACCGATCCTCCACTGGCATGGCGACAGCTTCGACCTGCCGGAAAATGTGGCCCTGCTGGCGTCGACGCCCAGCTATGCGCACCAGGCTTTTGCGAGAGGGCCGAACATCCTTGCGCTGCAATGCCATCCTGAAATGGACGGCGAGGGGCTTGAGAACTGGCTCGCCGGAGCAGACGCCTATCTGGCTTCGGCAGGCACCGATGCGCCCACGATCAGGGCCGACGCCGACCGGCTGGGACCGACCGCAGGCCGCAAGGGCGCAGCGGTGATGCGGGCCTGGCTGGAGCAATTGCGGCCGGCCTGACCGCTCGCCGTCTCAGGACCAGCCCGCCGGACGACCTGCCTTCCGCTATTTGCGCGACCCGGCAAGCACGATGGAACCGCAGACGAACCGCCCCGTTTATGAGGTGAATCGAGCGTTGGGCGCGGGAGTAATTCTACATGACGGCATGGCCGCCGGAAGCAGCAGCAAAGAGCCTGCCCGCCTGGCGGATCGTGCGGATACAGGCACGCATCGCAGGTCGGCGCATGGCCAGATGGCGGCCGGCCATCATCTGGACGGCGGCGGCGGGCGTTCTCGCGCTCGCGACCTATGGCGAGATGCACTATTCGCTGCTTCAGTCCGCGGTGTTCTCCTCCCTCGCACGGACGATGGACAGCTCCGTTCGCAGGGGCTCCGATCCGGACACCGGCTTTCCCGAACATGGGCCATATGATTCCAGGCTCGGCTATGTCGCCCTGCCCCATTATCTCGGCGCGCTGGAGCAGCGGGGCTATCATATCACCGCACAAGCCCGGCAATCGCCTGCAATGGCGACCTTCCGGAAGATCGGCGGATTTCCTCCCTATGAAGAGAAATCGACTGCGGGCCTGACGCTGCGCGATGCGAACGGGCGGCTTTACTACGCCGCGCGCCACCCATCGGCCGTCTATCCGGATTTCAACGCTGTGCCGCCGCTGGTGGTGAACGCATTGCTGTTCATCGAGAACCGCGAACTGCTGAACCCCGACACACCCCGCCGCAACCCGGCGGTGGAATGGGACCGGCTTGGGCGCGCGGTGCTGGGCTATGCCACCGGCGGCCTGCTGATGCCCTCCGGCCCCGGCGGCAGCACCATCGCGACCCAGCTTGAAAAGATGCGCCATTCCCCCGGCGGCCGGACCGGCACCCCCGTCGAAAAGCTGCGCCAGATGGTGTCGGCAAGCATGCACGCCTATCGCGACGGTCCGGACACAATGGACGAGCGCAGGCAGCTGGTCGTCGATGTGCTCAATTCCACTCCCCTTGCCGGGCGCGTCGGCCATGGCGAGGTGATCGGCCTTGGCGAGGGGCTGGCGCTCTGGTTCGGCGCGGACTTCAACCGGGCCAACGGACTGCTTCGGAAGGCCGGGGACGGCGACGCCAACCTGCCCGAAGCGGGTGCCGCATTCAGGCAGGTGCTGGCGCTGCTGATCGCCCAGCGGCGGCCGTCCTTCTATCTGCGCGGGGGCCGGGCGGAACTGGAGGCGCTGACGGCAAGCTATCTTCGGCTCATGGCGAACGCAGGCGTCATCTCGATGAGGCTGCGCGACGCGGCGTTGCGTGCGCCGCTGCGCTTTGCAGACGGCGCTCCCCCGCCCCGGCGACTGCCGCCGTCCTCGGTGAAGGCGGTCAACGGCACGCGGTTCGAGCTGATGCGGATGCTGCGGGAGCCGAGCCTCTACACGCTCGACCGGCTGGACCTGACCGCCGACAGCTCTCTGGACGCGAGCGTGCAGGCGGAGGTGACCGCCCTACTCCGCAGCCTTGACGACCCGGAGCAGCTAAAGGCGCTGGGCATGACGGGCGGACGGCTGATGAACGGCGACCCGGCCAAGGTCGCCTACAGCTTCACACTGTTCGAGCGCGGAACGGGGGCCAATCACCCGCGCATCCAGACCGACAGCGTGGACAGGCCGCTGGACATCAATGTCGGCACCAAGCTGGAGCTGGGGTCCACCGCCAAGGTGCGGACGCTGATCACCTATCTGGACATCATCGCGCGGCTTTATGAGGAGCAGCGCCGGCTTGGCCCGGCCGCCCTGGCCCGCACGGCCGAGACCGGCGACCCGCTGAGCCGGTGGGTGGCGGCGCATCTGATCGAACATGGCGATCCCGGCATGGCGGGGATGATGCAGGCGGCGATGGAGCGCAAATATTCCGCAAGCACCGGAGAGCGGTTCTTCACCGCCGGCGGCACGCACCGCTTCGCCAACTTCGGCAGGCACGGCGGCTATATCCCGGTCGACAAGGCGCTTCAGCAGAGCGTCAACCTGGTCTTCATCCGGATGATGCGCGACATCGTAGATCATGAGATCGCGCGGATCACTGCCCGCAAGGGCGACATGATCGCCGACGTCAACCACCCGCAGCGCATGGTGTATCTGCGGCGCTTCGCCGACATGGAAGGGCAGCAGTTTCTCCGCCAGTTCCACCGCGACTATCGGGGCCTTGCCCCGCCCGCCATTCTGGAGCGGGTGGCCGAACGCGCCAGATATCTGCGTCCCCGGCTGGCGGCCGCCTATCGCACCGTCCTTCCAAGCATCACGGAGCCGGAGTTCGCCCGGCTGATCGACCGGTTCGCCACCGAAAAGCCCGCCGATGCCGCCGCGATGCGCAAGCTCTATGACACCTATGCCCCCGACCGGCTTTCGCTTGCCGACCGCGCCTATGTAAGCGGCATTCATCCGCTGGAACTGTGGTTGGCGGGCCATCTCTACCGCCATCCGGGCGCTTCGATGCGGGAGATTGTCGCCGCAAGCGCGGACGTGCGGCAGGAATCCTATGGCTGGCTGTTCAAATCGAGCCGCATCGCCGCGCAGAACCGGCGCATCCGAACGCTGCTGGAGCAGGAAGCGTTCGTGCCGATCCACGCCCAGTGGAAGCGGATGGGCTATCCGTTCGACCGCCTTGTGCCGTCCTATGCGACGGCGATCGGCACATCGGGCGACCGGCCCGACGCGCTTGCCGAACTGATGGGGATCATCGTGAACCACGGTGTCCGGCTTCCGACGGTGCGGATCGAGAGACTGCGCTTCGCGGCGAACACGCCCTATGAGACGATCGTCGAGGCCGATCCGCCGGAGCCGGTTCGCGTGCTTCGACCGGAAATCGCGGCCGTGGTCCGGCGGGCGCTGGTCGATACGGTCGAAAGCGGCACCGCCCGCCGCGCGAGCGACAGCTTCCACGACGCCAGCGGGGCCGCGATGGTGGTGGGCGGCAAGACCGGGACGGGCGACAACCGCACCGACCGGTACGCCAGGGGCGGCCGAGTGATCGGATCGGTCACCCGCTCGCGGACGGCGACCTTCGTCTTCTTCATCGGCGATCGCTGGTACGGCACGGTGACGGCGCATGTCGAAGGCGCGGACGCCGCGCAATACCGCTTCACCAGCGCGCTTCCGACGCAGCTCTTCAAGAGCCTCACCCCGATATTGGAGCCGCTTGTCCAGCGCCCGCCCACCCCGGCGCGCGGCAGGAGCTGAGCGAAGAGAGCTTCCATTTCCTGATGGCCAGAAGTGGCGGAGAGGGGGGGATTATCCGCCTCTCGTACAATGTTGTTTATTTTCAATAGATTACTTAATATATTACTTCGTTTTTGTAGCGTATTTTGTAGCAACCTTATAGCGGAGCAAGCACTCACTGAACGATTCGGCAGCATTCAATGGACCATTGGTGGGAGATTGGCCGCTCATAAATCGCTCGACAACCCCCTGCAAACTTCTCTCGACGTTCCAACTGACCATGACTGTGGCGCGCCATTCGATGATCGAGTGGACATATGGTTCGGCTCATGTGCGCAGAATGAGTGATTTACCAGCCAGCAATGATTGCAGTCTAATCTGCACGACTTTAGGGGCGACGATGCACCGAACTACTACATGGTTGCTTTTTGTTATGCTTGTCGGCGCCACTCCCGCGCTGGCGCATCCGGGTGGACTGAATGCTGCGGGTTGCCATAACAATCACAGAACAGGCGCATATCATTGCCATCATGACAGTAGCTTGGCGGCTTCGGCCCGACAGTCATTCAATCCCGGCAGCGCAAGTAGTGCTTTCCGCAACTGCGCCGAAGCACGGGGGGCGGGCGCTGCACCAGTTTACCGAGGCAGTCCGGGCTATGGCCCCCACTTGGATCGCGATGGTGATGGCGTTGGCTGTGAGCCGTATCAGGGGCGCTAATTTCATGTACACCACTGATGTTTGGAATAGCTCATGTTTCGCCTAGTTTTCTTTGCCTTAGCAGCGCTGCCTAGCATGGTTTATGCGCAAACCACAGGACAGCGCTTTGATCTACATTGTACTGGAAAACGTTTTGTTGGAGATTTTAAGGATCTATCCGATAAATCAAAGTACTTGAATACAACAATTCGATATAAGGTAGATTTAGATTCTGGACTCTGGTGTTCTGGGGCATGCATCGAAACAAATTCAATTTTCTCCGTTTCGCATACAAAGATTGTTCTTCTATTTGAAGAAACGGATGATTTAGAACAAGTCGTTTTTGTGAACAGGGAAACCGGCGCATTGCTCGACCGAATGCGACTCTTGCCCTATCTGGTCATGACGACGGCGAGTTGTGCCCCGAGCGCGTTCACGGGTTTTCCAGCACGTAAATTTTAATGTCTTACAAGCCCAACATCATCGCCGAGGCGTTAGGAAGGCCGCTTGAATCTGTCTGCATAGGATCAACATGCTTGAAGCAAGAGACGCTGGCGGGCGTTCAGCCAAGTCAATGGCGGCGGCTCTCGGCGCCTTGGGAACCACCACGGCACATGTTAGATTAGGCTGTCAGTTTTTTTGGGAACGGCGAATAAACGGGCAGAGGACGAAACTGCGACTCACGCGCCGGGTGCAAACGGCCAACGGAGGGCCGACAATGCGCAGAGAATGAAAAACGACAGGCCGAACCGATCCAGCGCCTCGCGCGCCATGCGTTGGGGTCCAGTACCTCTGCTACTCGTCGTTATGGGTGGTTCGTCCGGCATCCTGATCGGATTGGCTTCACTCCAGTTTTGGAGTGCCGAAGCCGAAGCGAAAGCGGCCCCGTTCGAATGCCAATCTCCTGAAATCGTAGACGGCGATACGTTGCGCTGCGGGAGCCGTCGGGTTCGCCTTGAGGGGATCGACGCACCGGAACTGCCCGGCCAATGTCGCACCGGCAGGCGGTGCACACCCGGCGATTCATATGCCAGCACAGAAAATCTGAGGCGCACGGTCGGCAGCGCGACTCTGCAATGCAAACATGCCAATATTGACCATTATGGGCGGACGGTTGCCCGTTGCTCTGTCGGTGACGTTGATTTGTCATGCTCGCAAATTGAGGCTGGACACGCTGTGCGTCGTTACGGCTGGATTTGGTGCAGATGGAAGCCATGACAGCGACGCATCGCCTGTAGCGCTGGTTTAGAGCGGCGCAGTTTGCAGCGTTGACCTAAATTCTATCTTGTTCTCGTTGTCAGATGCGGTTCCGGCCAAGCCGCCGCTGAAGGGCGACCGAATGCAGTTGCTGGCGCCGCAAACACTGCAGGATGCGCTTGCACAGGAGCATTGCGGCCTGTCCCACTCGGGGAGGGCGTGCTGGACAATATGCCACCGAAGTTGTCTAGCAATATGCCATGCGCCCCTTAGCACAAATCGCCGCCGCCATTGAGTGGATCAACGCCAACCAAGGCGTAGTAAGCATCGCAATATTCGTCATTACCCT
This sequence comes from Tardibacter chloracetimidivorans, assembly GCF_001890385.1. Classification (NCBI taxonomy): domain Bacteria; kingdom Pseudomonadati; phylum Pseudomonadota; class Alphaproteobacteria; order Sphingomonadales; family Sphingomonadaceae; genus Tardibacter; species Tardibacter chloracetimidivorans. Next base: position 1,766,653 of record NZ_CP018221.1, read on the forward strand.
TCTTCTCGGTTGGGTCAGCGGGATATTTGGCGCGCTTCGTCGAAAGCCTCGCTTTCGCACGAGGCTGATTGAAGGTCCTACATTCTGCTGCACCTACTTGACTGGCGCAAAGCATGGTCAGTTCGATGTCCATCGTTCCGCCTTCGCTCTCTATCTTCACGTTTCCAACGTCGGTTCAGCGTCGAGCAGTATAGATGCCGTGCAAGTGGGTTACCACTGGGGCCTCTCACCATTCTCATTCGAATGGTTGCGCTATCGCCTTGGGTGGTTCTGGCTCACAAACCAGGCGGTCGTGATCGAGGATTTTCAGGTCAAGATTGGCGAAAATCTCAAGTTTTATCCTTTCCTTTTTCAACGCAGCACACTTTCAGGGGTTTCATCCGAAACCTTCTTGGAAGTGGGACAATCGACAAATGGCGTTGTCTACTTCGAGCAAGATGACAGTTGGGGAGGATGTTTTCCTAGTGCTGAGGCTGGTATGGTGAGGGTGAAGGTACGACTGATCGACACCTTTGGTGGGCGACATACGAAGACGTTTTATATTCCGGCTGTGTCGCCAGAGGAGGCCCGTAAATACAATCCTTCCTTCGGTTTGACTTTAGCACACTTGAGAGGTGACGTCGCAAAGCCAAGCATTGATGGTGCCGGAGCTTGATGGAACAGGCTCCAAAGACCAGGCGTTACCGCTTTTCGATTAGGTGAAGCTCGACGGAGAACCCCATCCGGGTGATGCGCTCGGCAACCGCTCCCAACGCGACTTTGCTGAAGAACGGAAGGCCCAAGGTACCACTGGATACATACAGGTGCCGCATGACGCCGAACACAACAGCGAATTCACTAGGGATCAGCTTCGACCGGCCATCGGGCAGGAGTTTGGCGAAGCCATTCTTTGTGAACTTCTTTTCGCGCTTTTTCGCTGCTGCCCTGAAACCCTTCCGAAACACCTCATCCGACACGAACGCTTCTGCCGCCACCAAGCCTTGGTTCCAAAGGTGGCTCAAAGGAGCGGAAGCGTGACCATCCTTCAAATGGATAAGTTGCTTGCTTCGCGATAGGAAGTCGCAAGGCTCGAGATTGGCACCAGCCGCTCCTTTCGGCGAAACCTTAGTCTGATCCATTGAAAGCAGATGATGCTCAGGCCCCAGTTCAGCGATGAACTCACGCTCGTTTTTGGCGGTCGTGCTCGCCCGAAACGCTGGCTTGAGTAGAACTTTGTAAGCATCCTCGATTTCGGCGTGATAATCACGGCTGATGAGAAACCATTGTCCATCAAACAAGACAAATATGTCCTTGTGCAGCGTCACCTCGTGAACGAAGCACGTATATAGCCTGCGCTTGTGATCCCGGTCACCTTCCCCGTCTGTGATCACCCGCACCTCATGGCTACGCTTGATTTCGGCCATGTTGGCAATCTGCGTGAAGCTCCCTTTGCGAAGCTCATCCACATAATCTTCGATTGCGAGTTCGCCGTAGGCCATCTTGGGACCGGAGGGCAATCCATTGCCAAAGTAACCGATCTCTAGGTTCGCTTCGGGAGTAAGGACGTCAGGGATAGCGAGATGGAGGTCCGACACATTCCCATCGACCATCGCCTCGAGGTCTTTGAACGCCAAGGCGTCCAGTCTGTCAGTGAGCGCTCGGTCTGCAACCGGCTGCACATGGTCAATAAAGGCGAAGTCTTTTTTATAGTCAGTTGCTTGGAAGAGGTTGAGGGCCTTTTCACACATCTCAGACAGTTTGCTTGGATCGAAAGCGGCGCGGAGGTGCAAAGCGTCTTTGCCAGCCAGAGCCTTGGCAAAGTCATCCATCTTAGGAGTGCCTGATGCTAAGCGAAGCAGGTTGCGATTAGCGTCGAGGTCGAACGCACTCAAATCGGTATCGCGGCTCGCCTGAACCCGACGCTGCATGACTGTCGTATCAAGACTGGCGCTGTCCAGAGTTCGGAGCTGGCTGCGCGAAACGCTGTTAAGCACCACTCGCAGACCAAACCCGCGTTGTATTGCGTCGTCTTCGATGGCATGATGACCTTGCCCAAAACACAAGGCGAAGAGCCGCTTGCCCTTACCTGAACCCACTTCCACTAACAGCACAGCGGAACAACTCTGAGTGCGTAGCCGCGCACGGACCTCGGGACTGTAGTGCGCCAAAACGTTTGTCCACGTGGGTGGATTGGCAACGCTCTGGCCAATCAGCAGCGTTCCTTGCGAGCTTTCAAGCGGCTCAAGATCGTGATCTGCCTTGAGCGCCGTGTCGACGGTTATGCCCTTGCGCAAAAGTCGGAGAGCAAGGTTAACAGTAGGTTTCTTGGTCAAATCCGTCCCCAAACTACAGCGCTATCCGACCGGGAAGACAGGCGAACAGAACTGCATCTGAACTTAGAAAATCTGCGCCCAATTCTCTTTGGTGTCTATTGAGCCAATCTTTCGATTTAGTAAAATCTGGTTGTACCATTGATAGATGTTTCCAAAAGGCCTTGCTATGTGACCGATGCCGCAGGTGCACCACTTCATGCGCCACTACATATTCCAGCACCTTTCGGGGCGCGAATATCAGGTGCCAGTTGATGAGCAAGTTGCCTTCCGGGCCGCATGATCCCCAACCGTGGGCGAAGTCGGCGATGCGGATCGACCGGGGGACGAGGCCGAACCGATTGCCGAAATCGGCGGCGATCTCCTTCACGTCGCGGCGGGCGCGTTGCTTCAGCCAGTGCTGCAACTCGCTGGCGACAAGGTGGTCGGCCTCCTGTCCGGCCCAATGCGGCAAATCGACGATGAAGCCGTTGCGGTAGGCGATGGCGATCCGCTCGGCATCGGTGCGGCGGACGGTGAGCGGCATCTTACGACCGCGATAGGGTATCTTCGATCCGGTGATGAACCGGGGCACGGCGTGCCGTGTCGCGGTGATCCGCTCCATTTCTCGCACAGTGTTGAACACCCACTGACGCTTGCGCTCCAGAAAGCCTGCGATGTCGTCGTCGTTGTCGCTGGTCAGCGCCAGCACCTCGACATGGCCGGGCGTGATGGTTATGCGGCGTTCCGACGCCGTCGGCGACCGGCGAAGCTCGTAGGGGATTTCCTTCCGGCCAATCTGGAGCGTCGGCATCAGGCCCCGCCCCCATAGGCGTGGATGGCAAACTCCTCGACCTTCTCGCGAATGGTCTTGGTTTCACCGATGCCGTGCTCGCTCAGGATCCGGCGGACTTGCTGGCGCAGACTGCGCAGGTAGGCTTCCATGTGCGCGAACGCGGGCTGGGTCGCGGCGGCATCGACATAGACCGCGCCGATGGCAATGGCCGCGCCCTGCACGGTTCCATGGTCGGCCTCCGGCACAATGGCTTCGATGATGCGCAGGATCGAGAAGGCGTTCTCGTCCATGCCAAGCTCGGCGTGCGCGCCCTGCTCGGTCTCGATGTCACCGGTCAGCCCCTCGAACTCGCGCAGGCCATCGGCGGCGGCAAGCTGGCCCTCCTCGAAGCGGCGGATGATCTCCAGCACCCGTTCGGAGAAGCGACCATACTGAGCCGGGTTCTTGTCCACCAGTTCGCGGGTCGTCCGGCGAAGCTCGGCAGACTTGCGGACGAACGCCTCCTGCAACTCCGGCTCGACCTTGCCCTCGATGGCGAAGTCATCAGCGAAGTTGGGGTCTGTGATGTTGCGCAGCCGGATCGTGGTCGAGAGGCCAATGACATGCACGTGCGCCTCCAGCATGTCCCTGATCTTGGCCGAATAGCTGCGGTGGTCGAGGCTCTCGTCCTTGGCCATGGCCTGCGTTGCCAGCCGCAGGAAGGCAGCAGCCCATTTCACCTCGGCGGTAAAGTCCAGGATCGCGGGATCGGGCGACAGGTCGGCATAGACCCTGATGAAGGTCCGGGTCAGGCGCTGGAGGTCGAACCAGTCATCTTCTTGCCCGCATGCGGCCAGCTTGGCGGCGGCGTAGGCAGCGGCCTTCTCGTCCATGCCCTCCAGCCCCATAGCGCGCTTCTGCGCGCGGTAGCTGGCGTGGGCTTCCTTGAGGTCGTTGCGCAGGATGGCGATGTCGCGCATCGCGTGCTCGACATCCTCGGAGCGATAGGACGCCAGCGCCTCGTCCAGATGGCTGGTGACGCCGATGTAATCGACGATCCGCCCGTTGGGCTTCTCGATCTCGCCCCCGTCTGGCTTCTTGATTGTGCAGGTGCGGTTGGTCCGGGCGATGGCTTGGAGGAGGTTGTGCTCCTTCAGCGGCTTGTCGAGATACATGACATGCTCAAGCGGCGCGTCGAAGCCGGTCAGCAGCTTGTCACACACGATCAGGAAGCGCGGGTCTTGGCCGAACGCCTTGAACCGCTTCTTCACGTCCTTCTCGGCATCGTCATCGAGGTAGTGCGCTTCCAGCCCGGCGCGCAGTGCGGCAAGGTCCGGGTTCTCGCTCGGTTTGTTGTCCTCTTGGCTCTTGGAATAGACGCAGGCGATCATGGCATCGGCCTGTTCCTGCGCCTCACCGGCCTCCATGCCGCCGCGCACCAGATCGGCGGCGATGACTGCGGAGAGCGCGGCGCGGTAGAGGATCACCGCTTCCCGGTCCACGACGACAATCTGCGCCTTGAAGCCGTCCGGCTGGCAGACGGTCTTGAAGTGCTCCCAAATGTCCATCGCGATCAGCTGGATGCGTTCCGGGTGCTTGGCGATGGTGGCCAGCGTCAGGCCCTTGCGCTTCAGTTCATCGCGCTTGTCGTCGGGCAGGTCCACGAACCAACGGTCGAACAGGATGTCGATCTCGGCCTCGTTGATGGCCCAATCGGCTTTGCGGCCTTCATAGAGGATCGGCACGGTCGCGCCGTCGCGCACCGCGTCATCAATGCCGTATTTATCGAGATAGCCTTCCCCGGCGATGGAGAACCGGGCGTAGGTGTCCTTGTCGGTCGATTTGATCGGCGTGCCAGTGAAGCCGTAGAAGTGGGCAGCGGGCAGCGTCGCAGACAAGAACGCACCCAGGTCCTTCTCCTGCGTGCGGTGGCACTCATCGACCAGCACGATCCAGTTGGCGGAATTGGGGATCGCCTCTTTCGACCCGGCGAACTTGAAGATGGTGGAAAGCAGGATTTGCCCGTTGCCGCCCCGGTTCACCGCCTCGCGCAGCGCCGCCACCGATCCGCACTGCGTCGGGTTGGGCAGGCCGCAGGCGACAAAGGTCTTGCTGATCTGATCGTCAAGGTCGATCCGGTCGGTCAGCACAAGGATGTTGGGGTTGGCGAGGCTCGGTGCGTCGAGCGTCAGGTGGGTTTTGAGTTTCAGGGCGAGGAACACCATGGTCAGGCTCTTGCCCGAACCTTGCGTGTGCCAGATCAGGCCCTTGCGGTGCTCGCCAGATGCAACCCGTTGCACCGCCTTGTTGACGGCGCGGAACTGCTGATAGCGGCAGACCTTCTTGATCTTGTTCCCCTTCTCGGGGTCCACCTCGAACACGATGAAGTGCGCCAGCAGGTCCAGCAGGCGCGTCGGTTCGCACAGGCACCAAAGGTCTTTGGTGAAGTCGTCGGGGAACTCATTTCGGTGGCGCGGCCATGCGTCGGGCCATGGGGCATAGAACTGCGAGGGCGCGCCGGTCGCGCCGTAGAGCGTCGCCATGCCATCGGTGACGAGATTGAAGGCATTGGGGTAGAACAGCCGGGGGATGTCCCGCTCATACTGCTTGATCTGCTCGAAGGCTTCCTCGGCCTTGGCCGTGGCCTTCAAGGGGGACTTGGCCTCGATCACCACCAGCGGGATACCATTCACGAACAGCACCACGTCCGGGATGCGCGGGCGCTGCGTGGCGACGCGGAACTGGCGGGTCGCGTGGAAGGCGTTGCGGCTGGGGTTCTTGAAGTCGATCAGCGCAATCGGGCTGTCGCGGTTCTCGCCGGACAGGCGGCGGGAATAGGCGCCGCGCAGCTTGCGCTGCCACTCCTCGTTGTCGGACAGGGTGGACAGGTCGTTATAGATCGCCTCGGCATCCGCCGCGCCAATGCCGTTGATCGTCCGCAGCGCGTCGATCAGAACGGGCTTGAGGATGACGCGGTTTTCCTCCTCGCGCATCGCCAGCGCCTGCGCCGGGGACAGCACCTGCCAGCCCATCGCTGCCAGCACGTCCAGCGCGGGCTTCTCGGCGAGGCGGTATTCGCTCATTCAGGCACCCGAACGCGACCGGAGAGGAGGTCGGACGTGATCGCAGCTTTGATTAATCGCAGGCGCTCCAGCGATGCAGCGTGCCACTCTGCAACAGCCATGAAACCATCCATGGTTGCCGCGATCTGATCTTGCTCTGCCCTTGTAGGCAGGACGATTTGCAACGCCTTGAATGTCGGCATGTAGATCGTCTTGTGTGTGCTGCCGCTGGCCAACGCCTTCCATACTGGTTGCATCCAGCGCATTAGATGCAAGAGATAGCGGTTGTTCAACTTTGGTGAGCAGATGAAGTTCGCGAAGTCTTGGCTTGTAGCCATTGACTTGGCCATGATCACGCACTTGCCGACCGTGGCCGTTCGCGAAAAACATACAGTGCCCGGCGGCAACAAGCGGGCTGACGAGTTTGCCAACCCGGCCTGCGTGATGCGCATTTCGGTCTGCTCGATGTCGGAACGCTCAAGGTTCTGTGTATCGTGAAGCGAAATCCACTCGACGTCGCCACCGTCCCAATACTCGGGCTTCTTCCGGTCAGGCGTATGCCCGCTCTCCAGCCGAGCGATATCGACTAACCTAACAATCTGCCAACCCGCTGGAAGGCGGTGAACACCGTCTATCTTGCCGGTCGTCCAGCCGTTGACTGCCAGACTGTCCGCAATGAGATTGCCAGACTGGAGGAATGTCGCGAAAGCAGCAGCCTGTGCTGCAACCGCAGCGTCATAGGTCGTCTGTGTTGCCGCAATCGCCTCATCCACCGACCGCAGCACCTCGGCGATCCGCCGCTGCTCGTCGAGGGGTGGAAACACCACATCGACTGCATGGACGTCATTCCGATTGAGCGTGGGGACACCCGTTCCCGTTGCGTAATCTTTCATAGGGAAATGCTGCAGGAAATAGTAAGTGAATTCGGGATCGGAACCCTTGAAGTCACGCACATACAACGTGGTATTCAATGGCCAATACGCCCCCTGCATGAAGCTCACGTTCCCGATGGTCCCTGAACGACCAGTAACAACGCCGGGACCGGCAAGAGGTGACTGATTATGCCACCCAACCTGCCCATTCGAGGCGATCACCGGAACAGTGCCCGGCTGACGATCCTGCACCGGGAGGTCGTGGCCACGCTGAAGTTGGAAAAAGTCTAGGACATGCCCCAATGACCAATCGTCCGGCACCTCACCCGACATAGCCAAGCCTCTTGAGGTGCCCGAACATCACGGCTTCCGCTTCGTTGCGCTTGGCGATCAGGTCTTGCAGCTTGGACACTTCCGCCGCGACATCGACCGCCTCGGCATCCGCGCCGGTCTGCACATAGCGGCTGATGTTGAGGTTGTGACCGTTGGCGGCGATCTCCTCGACCGGGACCACACGGGCCAGCTTCTCGACATCGGCGAAGGCATGAACGGCTTCGGCCAGCCTGCGGACATGTTCATCGGCCAGGAAGTTCTGCGCCTTGCCCGGCTTGTAGGTGGCATCGCCATTGACCATCAGCACCTTGCCGCGCCGCTCGGCAGGCTTCTTCTTGCGGCACACTAGCAGGGCGGCAGGGATGCCCGCTCCATAGAACAGGTTGGGGGCAAGGCCGACCACCGCCTCGACCACGTCTGCGGCCAGCATGGCCTCCCTGATCCGCCCCTCGGCCCCGCCACGGAACAGGACGCCGTGCGGAACCACCACCGCCAGCATCCCGACATCCTTCAGGCTGGCGAGCATGTGCTGGACGAAGGCCAGATCGCCATAGCCCTTGGGCGGGCAGCCATAGGTGTCGCGTCCGAACGGGTCGCCGTTCTGCCAGACTTCGTAGCCCCACACCTTTTCCGAGAACGGCGGGTTGGCCAGCACCCGGTCATAGGCCCCGATGCCTTCCACGAACTCGCGCGCCTTGGGATCATACCGCTTGGGGGACAGGATCGTGTCGCCCTTGGCGATGAAGGCGTCGTCCACGTTGTGCAGGAACAGGTTGATTTCGGCGATGCCCCACGTCGCGAAGTTCTTCTCCTGCCCATAGAGCGACAGGGTCCGGGCATCCTCGCCCCGGTCCTTCAGATACTGCACCGCCTCCAGTAACATGCCGCCCGAACCGCAGGTGGGATCATACACCGACATGCCGGGACGCGGGTCGATGATCTCGACCATCAGCCGGACGATGGAGCGCGGGGTATAGAACTCCCCGCCCTTCTTGCCCGCGCCTTCGGCGAACATCTTGATGAGGTAGAGGTAGGCATCGCCCAGCATGTCGGCTGGAACATCGGCATTGCGCAGCCGGTGCTTCTCGAAATGCGACAGCAGCTTTTCCAGCAGGGCGTCAGAGAAGCGATCCTGATTGGCGAAATCCACATCGCCGAACACGCCGCGCAGCCGCAGGTTGGCATCTTCGATAGCCGCCAGCGCATTGTTGAGCCGCTGGCCGATCAGCGTGGACTGCTCGCGCACCGCCTCCCAGCGATGTTCCTTGGGGATGTGGAAGCGGTGCTCGTCCGGGTCGGCAGCTTCCTCGCGGTCGCCGGTCTCCGCCAGCAGGGCCTCGAACTCCTCATCCCACACGTCGCACAGGCGTTTGTAGAACAGCAGGCCGAAGATATACTGCTTGTAGTCCCCTGCATCGACCGTGCCGCGCAGAATGTCCGCCGCGCCCCACAGATGCCGTTCAAGTTCGGCCTGCGATAGCTTCGCCATTGACCCCCCAATGTTTCCTAGCGCTTACCCGAGCGTCGAGCATCTTGTTCCTAAGCGGAGACCGGCCGCCAATCAACGTCGCAAGATTATGAAACGGGTTGCACCGAGTAGGACCAATTGCGAGTCATCCGCAAAAAAATCGGCGATTTTTGACAGATCTGTCCAGCTACGATGGCTCTCACGCGCGCGCGGCGAACCCTTCAGCGCTGGTGCACGTCACATGTCATTGCGCAAATCAGCTCCATGCTGTCGAAAACGGCGCTCGACGTTGCGGACCGTCGCGGGATGCCATGCACCGCCGCGTGCCGTGCGGATGCCTCGCGCAGCGAGCGCGTCGGCAATGCCTTGGAGCGAGTGAATACCTGATCCTCGGATTTGGAGAATGAGGGGACCAACATTTGCGCAAAAATCATCGGCGGCCGATTGGATGGAAAGTCGAGCTTGCGCTCTGGCCGCTGCAATGTCTGGATTGCCGAGACGGGCACCCCTGGACTTTGCCGCTGCGAGGGCGACGCGCGTTCGCTCTCCGATCAGGTCGCGCTCATGCTCTGCGAAGGCGCTCAAAACGTGGATCATGAGCTTGTTGGCGTGCGGATTATCGACTGCCACAAAATCCACACCAGTTTCGATCAAGCGGCTCATGAAGGATACGGTGCGTGACAACCGATCCAATTTGGCAACCAGAAGCGTGGCCTTCTTTCTCCGACAGAGCGAGATTGCCTCCTCAAGAACAGGCCGATCGGAACGTTTGCCGCTCTCAACCTCCACCAACTCGGCGGCAATCTCTCCGCCGCACAGTTCAACATAGCGCCGGATGGCCGAACGCTGGGCGTCGATGCCCAAGCCTGACGCGCCCTGCCTTTCGGTGCTTACCCGAAGATAGCTTACGAAGCCGTTTTTCATCATAACTGATCCGTTTAAGACCTAAATGGACATTTAGATTTTATACGAACGTGCCAATCCTTTACCAAGCAATTATCAGATACATCTATCAGCAATCGCTTCTGGTAAGCCGATAAATTCCTCCCCCTCGCGTCGTGCTTCAGAAGGGGGCACAGGCACCGATGTGAGCGCCGTCTAACCAATCCCCCCGGGACAGGCCGGGAACGGCTTCTATGGGCCTCCTGAGGCCGCCAGCAACCAGATCGAAGGGCGGGGGCATGCTGAATGCTGTCCGGCACCTCCTGGAGGCGCTGCTCGGCCCACGGTAAAAAATAATCTGAACCAAGCTGGCGTTGAGGGACTATAGGGCAAGGCACCGCCGCGCCAATGGTAGGCCCATCGACAGCCGTGTGTTTTTGCCGGGTGAGAGATCTGATTGATGATCTCCCTGATCCTTCCCGGTCTTCACAATCCGAGCCGACAGGCGAGGGATGTTCTTCTCTTGGTAAACCTATTGAATGTTTACCTATAGAAAGGGTGTCAATTTGGCACCCCCCCGGTGTCAATTTGACACCCCCTACGAGGTACTGGAATACCCTTCTCTCGGGACCGGCAAGCGGCCACATTGAAGCGCGCAACCGGCTACAAAGCCCAATCAGCAATTGGTCATTTGGCACCGGGCTCATCGTCTACCGACAAACGGTGGGAAGTTTACATATGCAGCGGCATGATCATCGAATAGATATCCCATGCTTGGCTGGGTCAAAATGCCCTTAGGATACCGCCAACTCATAATCTTGCGTTCCGGCTGCTCACGCCACTGGATGTTGAATGCGCCAAGACGGGGGTAAAAACACAGGTAGGAGTATGGCAGATGGTCATGGACAAACCACGCCATTGCGCGCCAGTCTCCGCCATTTTCAAGGTAATCGACGAACCAAGGGATGACGACAGTTGCGGTAGCGCCAATCCGGCCTTCTGCGTCTCGTGCATCCCAAATGTGCCCGGCATAGTTGTAGGCGTTGCTTGCGCAGCCCAGCCGGAGGCGGTGCCCAAGGGCGTTGAGTTCTCGGGAGCGATAGCCAGAGCGAACGCACACCTTGCCAAACGTGGCATGGAGAGGTTCGAGAAGCTCGCGGCAAAGGCGAGTTCCCGCCTCGATCGCCAGGTCAAGATCGTCGGGCCGGTTCACAACGCCAAAGGCCGCCGCGATTTCGCTATGCAGGAAATCCCGGAAGAAGAAGTTGGGCGAAAGCCGAGTGCGACCGATGTCCTCAAGGTACCGAGAAAGCTTTGCCCTATCGTGCATGCCATGACCTCCATTGCTACGATATTATAGCAAATTCAGTCACTTAATCTTAAAATAAACTCACGTTCAAATTGCGTGCGGTTACAAGCGGCTCGGCTATGGCTGGAACTCAATCGCGTCAAGCGGAGCCCAAACCTCTACGCCGCCCGTGAGCCTTACCCTGACAAAGCCTGCTCGCGTCACACCATCAGCAAAATTGTAATAGCGACGTTCCAGTTCCGGCCCCGTCGTTGAGTTCGGTAACACATGGGAACAGGCTGGCTCATAGACCATGCTTGCCGCCTTGGCATATTCACCGGCCTCGTTAGCCCTCATCGAAGCAAACCATGTTTCGACGTCCCTGCACCACCAGCCTTCCTCCTTCGCTCTCCCGCCACCTGACCTTGGCGACGTCGGCGAAACCGCCTGCTCAATCCGCGAACTGAGGGATTGGGCTAGTGGTGTGTTGGCACCGCCTTTCAGGGCATATTCTTGACCAAGTTGAAGCAAATCCCCAGCAGTGATGTTGAGTTCCTGAAACAGCGCAGAACCGCTCCTCCGATCGAGTTCTTCAACATTCAGCTTCCATCTATGATATCGGCAGCACGAGCTAAATCCGACGCGCAGAAACTCTGGATTGCGCCGAAAGCCGTCCAGTTCCTCATAGAGCAGCTTCATCCGTTTCGCAGCACCTGACAGTCCAGGCCGCGATGCAATATGCTGCTTGTCCTCATCACCCGGAGCAGCAGCGGCGGTCAGGGGCTCGCGCGTTACACTTCTGGTGACGGCATTCGGTTCAGAGCCGGGCGTAGGCGTGTTGTTGAGCGAAGACGCGTAGGCCAAGCCCCAAACGAACGCCCAGCCGAACCCGATCAATCTCGCAGTGGTGCTATGACCCTGTCTCAGCAGGAACCACGCAAATACGACTGGGAGAAGCGCGATGCCCGCTGTCAAAGGCAATCCGACTGTGCGCTTCGCACCCGCTTCCGGATTTTGCTGCTCCTTCTTATCCTTGCGCTGAGCGGTGCGGGTTAAGGCTAACGTCTGCTCCTCCGACTTACTTTCTGGCACGCTCTCATGCCCTACGCTCTGCTCAACCTCCCGCTCGAGAACGGCGGGCTCCGGAGGTTGCGAACTTCCTACTCGTTCAAAATGGACTAGATTGGCGTGGCTGGTCGACGGCAACTGGCCGCTGAAAATCGGGCTGGTCAGTTGCCGCACAGCCTCGACAAAGGGGCGTGTTTCTGCCGCGGCCAAACGATTTATCGTCGTCTTATGGCCAGAGGTGAAAATGGAAATCTCGCCAAAGGCCAATCCGGACGTAAATTCGATCGAGGTTATCTGATCAAGAGCAAAATGTTTGACTGCGAGCCGAACCAAGCCCTTATGCAAAAACATCAAGCGCCGTTTCGTGGCTACCAAAAGGCCGTTCTGTCTGTTTGAAGCGCCCTGAATGGCTGCAATGATTTGCTCATTCTCCTCTAGGATTGCTGGAAGTTCTCTGATCTCCGATTGCACCAACCAAGCGTTGGCGATGTTAAACGTCTTTATCTGGTCACTGATCTCTTGATGCGTAGGCACGGGCTCACCCCCCTTTGAATCGTATCATGTGTGCACATGCAAATTTTGCGCAAGCAAAAACGACACGATTGGGGGACAGACTGATGGCCTGTCGTGTGGTTCATCCCCCGGATGAATGCCGTACAGCTCCTTGGCAAAAATGTGCGCAATTTGCGCTCACAGCGGGGCTTGTCGCAGGAGGAGTTGGCGCTGGAAACCGGGATGAAGCGAAGTTACCTCAGCGATCTCGAACGGGGAACGCGCAACCCTACTGTAAGAGCATTGGATCGTCTCGCCACGGCGCTACAAGTTCCGCCAGATCAGCTGCTCCGACCAATCGAGTAGCGGGGCTGTTTCGATATCTCGCGCAGTGACACCTCCGGGAACGTGTCGCCATAGGCTTCACCGACTGTTCGGGGCGAATGGCCTTGGATCACGTCGCGGATTTCAGGATCCATATTCGCAAGACGCGCTTGTGTTTTGAAACGATGCCGCCAGCCGTGGTTGGGCAGGACCGCCGGGTCACTTACGCCAAGCTCACGGACCCATCGTGCGAGATATTCTCCAACCTTCTTGGCTTGGGGGTTGCCGCTTGATCCACCCCGATAGCGCTCAGGGTCGTAGAATAACGGACCTTTCCGCTTGGCGACAGCCGCCGGGAAACCCTGCTCGATCAAATCAGGGTGCAGTGCCACGGTCCGGGCCTGATAGCTCTTCGTGCTGCCAGCCTCCGGCGTGATGCGAATGACCCAAACATCGCGGACCTTGAAAACGTCCTCTGCGCGCAGCTGCGTGACCTCATTGACCCGTGCGCCCGTATAGGCGCAAATCCATGGAACCCACCGCCGAGCCAGTGCACGCTGATTGCTAAGCTTTTTGGGCGGTGTGGTCAGGGTAGCGGCGAGGATGGTCTGGGCTTCGGCATCGTTCAGCCCCTTCTCCCGCACGACGGCGCGGCGAGGGACCAGAACGGTAACGCGTTCGGCAGGATTGCCCCGCACTTTCCCGTTGTCGTTCCCCCAGCGATAGACCGTCTTTATGACTGAGAGGTAGGTGTCCTTTACAGTCTTTGCCGACAACGGGTTGCCCGCCGCGCCACCCCCGGTCAGCAAATGTTCCTTCCATGCGACGACATCAGCCGTAGTCACAGCCGAAGCGTCTTCATGACCTAGGTAGGTGACAAATGCGTCAAGCTGCCTTCGCCATGCCTTGATGGTCGCCGGGGCTGGATCGCGTTCCTTGACGTATCCGTCGAAGAGGGAACGCAATGTCACCGCTCGTCTAGGTCTGGCTCGGTCCTGCATCTCGTCGAGTCGATATTCGTCGGGGGCGAATGTCTGATCTCCGATAACCCGTGGCGCACCGATGATGTCCTGCTCTTCCCGGCGGCTGGCTTCAATCTGGGCACGGCCAACCACCCTGCGGAGGTTGCGGTGCGCCGCCGAACGCTCATCGAAATACCAACCGCGCTGAGCCTTGATGGCCTGAACGATCCACTCGTTCATCTGAGAGCGCGTCGGACGTCCGACCATTAGCCCGGCTTCCACATCCTCGCGATAGCTTTGCAGTTCGCTCAGGCGGGCCAGCGCACTGGTCTCATCTTCCGGTGCGATACCCTGCCGGGCAAATCGCTGCATGCGCTCGGCGAGCCAGTGCCGGACCACGGCTTCGATTTCGATCATGGACGGATCGGGCTGAGTCGCGCTCGGGTCGTCACGCACACCGCCATGCGCAGCCAACCGCAGTTTGCGCTCAAAACTTTCAAGGTGAGGCTGCATTGCCAACCGCGCTTCGGCGATGCTCGCGGCCTTCAACGTGACCTGCACTTCCGACGTGCCAAAGGCGGTACGAACGCGATCCGGGACGACCCGGCGAAAGACCCATGCCGACCCCCGCCGGTAGAGATAACGATGATCCTTGATCCGCTGCATCAAGCCCCCTGCTGAGCAAATTTTGTAGCAAACTTTGTAGCAGAGTGCACGAATAAGCGCCCGTTTTGCAACGGGTTTCACCAAATCAACGACTTAGGGAAGCGGTGGCGGAGAGGGGGGGATTCGAACCCCCGATACAGTTGCCCGTATGCCGCATTTCGAGTGCGGTGCTTTCAACCACTCAGCCACCTCTCCGCAATTGCCAGGTATCTGTTCCCGCGCGGGAACGGCTGAAAGCGTGGGCCGCATAGCCCAGCGTCCCCGGCTTGCCAAGTGGTGCGCGGCGAAATCGCCATTGAAAGCCGGATTCCCCATCCTAATTAGGTATAAACCGTGCCTATCCGCTTGACGCATACACCCACTACATCTAGTGGCTGCCTTGTGGCGCGCGCCTGACTTTTCCTGCGGCTTGGTGCCACCCAAAGCGGTTGTAAAGGGTGGGGATTGTGGACGTTCTTGACCGCGACAAGCTGCCGTTCCCGAAATCCCTCCCGAGTTCCAGCGGCTTTTCCCGGATGATGGCGCTTGCGCGTCCTGGCTTGAAAAAGCTCGCTGGCCTGATGGATTTGCGTGCCCACGCTGTGGCGTCGTCGGCGATCCGTTTCGTTTCACCACTCGGCCTGTCATCCTGATGTGCCGCTCGTGTCGCCGTCAGACCGGCCTGATGGTCGGCACGGCCATGGAACGAAGCCACATCCCGCTCAGCGTGTGGTTCTGGGCCGCTTACCTGGTTGCGAGTCAGACGACCGGCATATCTGCCGTCCAGTTGCAGCGCCAGCTTGGCCTGACCCGGTACGAGACGGCCTTTGGCCTGCTCCATAAACTGCGCGCCGCGATGGTGCGCCCCGATCAGGATCGGATCGGCGGGCAGAGCGGTCAGCATGTCGAGGTCGATGAGACCTGGATCGGCGGGCGAACGCGCGGCGAAGGCCGGGGAACCCACCACAAAACGCTGGTGGTCGCCGCCGTCGAAGTTCGTCACCGGGAGCCTGGCACTGGCCAGGACCGCCGCCGGAACGGACGCTATGCCGGAAGGGTTCGATTGGCCATCGGTGCAGACCGCAGTGCCGGTGCCCTTGGTGGCTTTGTACAGAGCGCGGTCGAGCCGGGAACGCTGGTCATCACCGATGATTGGAGCGGCTATAGCGGGTTGCAGGGCGGCGGTTACGACCATCACGCCATCGCCCAGTGGCGACCCGGAGGTGTCCGAAGAGTTCCTGCCATCGTCCATCTGGTGTTCTCAACCTCAAAGCGTGGCTCAACGGCATCCACCACGGCGTCAGCACCAAGCATCTGCAAGCCTACCTCAACGAGTTCACTTCCGCTTCAATCGCCGCTTCTACCCGTTCAACGCCTTCCGATCCCTCCTCGGGATCGCCAGTGATATCGAGGCGCCGACCTTTGCCGACTCTACTCAGGCCAATGGACCCACCATACCATATCTAGTGGGTGTATGCCTTAAGCGGATAGGCACGGTATAAACATGTGTTACAGTAGCGTGACGGCCCAGCCAGGGCCCAGGAGTCGAGATGAAGGAGTTACAGAAGGCGGTTGCGGCGGTGTCTCCCATAGCGGTTCGGTTCGCGGTTGGAGATGTGGTTCGGCACCGGCTGCTTTCCTTTAGAGGCGTGGTTTTCGACGTGGACCCCGAGTTCGCCAATTCGGAAGAATGGTGGGAATCGATTCCGGAAGCGGTTCGCCCGGCAAAGGAGCAGCCCTTCTATCACCTGCTGGCGGAGAACGAAGAAAACAGTTATGTTGCCTATGTGAGCCAGCAGAATCTGGAACATGACGACAGCGATGTGCCGGTCCATCATCCGGCGATCGATCAGCTGTTCAACGCGTTCGAGCAGGGACGTTACGTCCTGAAGCGTGAGCACAAGCATTGAAGAAGGCAGGGCCTTCGGCGCAGGGGCCGCACCGGTCCTGCCCAGGGCCTTTGCGTAAATCGGCAGTTTCACAAAGGCGGGAAATCCGAAACCCGTCACTAAATCGGTATGTGCAAAGGGGCGGATATCACTTATATTCTTTGACGTAACTTAGCGGCGGTAGAGACATGTCTCCGAACGACGATCTGTTTACAAGCTTCTCCCGGACTTACGAATCCCGCCGGCAGGCGGAGATGCCGCTGGCCGATTATCTGAAGGGGTGTCGAAGCGACCCCATGATGTACGCCAGCGCCCCTGAACGCCTGCTGGCGGCCATCGGCGAACCCACGATCATCGATACGGCGAAGGACCAGCGCCTGGGCCGCATCTTCATGAACCGGACGATCCGGTCCTACCCCAGCTTCGCCGAGTTCTACGGCATGGAAGAGACGATCGAGAGGATCGTCAGCTTCTTCCGCCACGCATCGCAGGGGCTGGAGGAGCGCAAGCAGATTCTCTACCTGCTCGGCCCCGTCGGCGGCGGCAAATCCTCGCTTGCCGAGCGGCTGAAGGCGCTGATGGAGGTGAACCCCATCTATGTGCTGAAGGCGGGCGACGAGGTCAGCCCCGTGTTCGAAAGCCCGCTCTCGCTGTTCGACCCCGAAGAGATGGGCGAACGGCTGGAGGACGATTATGGCATCCCGCGCCGCCGCCTGAGCGGGTTGGTCAGCCCCTGGTGCCGAAAGCGGCTGGACGAGTTCGGCGGCGACATCTCGCGCTTTTCGGTGGTGCGGATGATGCCTTCGCGGCTGCGCCAGATCGCGGTGGCCAAGACGGAGCCGGGCGACGAGAACAATCAGGACATCTCCTCGCTGGTCGGCAAGGTCGACATTCGCAAGCTGGAGACGCTGTCGCAGAACGATCCCGACGCCTACAGCTATTCGGGCGGCCTCAACCGCGCCAACCAGGGGCTTCTCGAATTCGTCGAGATGTTCAAGGCGCCGATCAAGATGCTGCATCCGCTGCTGACTGCAACGCAGGAAGGCAATTATATCGGCACCGAAAACATCGGCGCCATTCCCTTCAGCGGCGTCATCATGGCCCATTCCAACGAGTCGGAATGGCAGAATTTCAAGAACAACAAGAACAACGAAGCCTTCATCGACCGCATCTACGTCATCAAGGTGCCCTATTGCCTTCGGGTGACCGAGGAGCGGCATATCTACGACAAGCTGGTGCGCGGGTCGGAGCTGGCGAAGGCGCCCTGCGCGCCCGGCACGCTGGACATGCTGGCCCGCTTCTCGGTGCTGTCGCGGCTGCGCGAGCATGAGAACTCCAACCTCTATTCCAAGATGCGCGTCTATGACGGCGAGAATCTGCGGGAGGTCGATCCCCGGGCCAAGAGCCTGCAGGAATACAAGGACGCGGCCGGAGTCGACGAGGGCATGGAGGGTGCGTCCACCCGCTTCGCCTTCAAGGCGCTGTCGGCCACTTTCAACCACGACACCAGCGAAATCTCGGCCGATCCGGTGCATCTGATGTATGTGCTGGAGCGGATGATCCGACAGGAGCAGCTTCCGGCCGAGACCGAGACGCGGTATCTGGAGTTCCTGAAGGCCGAGCTCGCGCCCCGCTATGCCGAGTTCATCGGCAACGAGATCCAGAAGGCCTATTTGGAATCCTACCACGATTATGGGCAGAATCTGTTCGACCGCTATGTCGCCTATGCCGACGCCTGGGTGGAAGACCTTGATTTCAAGGACCCGGACACCGGGCAGCTGCTGGACCGCGAGCTGATCAACCAGGAACTGACCAAGATCGAAAAGCCCGCCGGGATCGCCAATCCCAAGGACTTCCGGAACGAGGTCGTGAAGTTCGCGTTACGGACAAGAGCCAGCAATCACGGCAAGAACCCGTCGTGGACGTCCTACGAGAAAATCCGCGAAGTGATCGAGCGGCGGATGTTCAGCCAGGTGGAAGACCTGCTGCCCGTCATCAGCTTCGGTTCGAAGAAGGACAGCGAGACCGAGAAGAAGCACGATGAGTTCGTCGAGCGGATGATCGCGCGAGGCTATACCGAACGGCAGGTCAGGCGACTGGTCGAATGGTATATGCGCGTGAAGCAGGCAGGCTAAGGAGGCGTACCGGCCGTTCCATGCACATCATCGACCGCCGCCTCAATCCTGGAGGCAAGAGCCTGGCCAATCGCCAGAGGTTCCTGCGCCGGGCCAAGGCACTGGTCCAGCGGGCGGTGCGCGAGAGCCTGAAGGACCGCAGCATCAAGGATCTGGACCAGCAGGGCGAGGTATCGATCGTCCAGGGCGGCATCCACGAGCCGAGGCTGCACCGGTCGCGCGAGGGCGGCGATCATGATTACGTCTTTCCCGGCAATCGCGAATATGTGGAAGGCGACACCATTCCCCGGCCCAGGGGAGCCGCCGGCGGCGGGGGTTCAGAGGCGGGTACAGGCGAGGGCGAGGACGAGTTCCGCTTCGTCCTGACCCGCGAGGAATATCTGGATATGTTCCTCGACGATCTGGAACTGCCCGACCTTGCCAAGCGGCAGATCACCAAGACCGAGAATGAGGGCGTCAGGCGGGCGGGCTACACCACCAGCGGGTCGCCCGCGTCGCTGTCGATCACCCGCACGATGCGCAATTCGCTCTCCCGCCGCATCGCGCTGAAGCGCCCTTCCAGCAGCGAACTGGAAGCGCTGGAGGCGGAGATCGCCCGGCAGGAAGAACTGGAGGACCGCGACGAAGCCGCGCTCGACGTGCTTCGCGCACAGCGGGACGCGATCCTCGCCCGCCAGCGGCGGATTTCCTACATCGACCCCATCGACCTGCGCTACCGCCGCTATGAGCCGACGCCGCGCATGGTGACGCAGGCGGTCATGTTCTGCCTGATGGACGTTTCCGGCTCCATGACCGAGCATATGAAGGACCTCGCCAAGCGGTTCTTCGCGTTGCTCCACCTCTTCCTGACGCGCAACTACCGCTATGTGGACGTGGTCTTCATCCGCCACACCGACCGGGCTGAGGAGGTGGACGAGCAGACGTTCTTCTACAGCCGCGAGACCGGCGGGACTTTGGTGTCGAGCGCGCTGGACAAGATGCTGCAGGTGGTGGCCGAACGCTATCACCCGTCCGACTGGAACATCTATGTCGCCCAGGCGTCCGACGGCGACAACATGGCGAGCGACAATCCACGCGCCACCAGCCTGATGCGTGACGGCATCCTGCCGATCTCGCAATATGTCGCCTATCTGGAGGTCGGGCGGGACGGCGATCCGATGGCGCTTGGCACGACGCCCCGGCAGACCGATCTGTGGCGCGCCTATGAAGGCGTCGCCGACGCCGACCGCCGCTTCGCCATGCGGCGCGTCCATCACCGGCGCGAGATCTATCCGGTGTTCCGCGAGCTGTTCCGGAAGCGCGCCGCGCGCGAGACGGCGGGTCAGGCATGAGCGGAGCCGGCAAAGGCTTGCTGTTCGACGGCAGCGACTGGGATTTCGACCTCATCCGCCGGGTCCACGAGGCCGTGGCCGAAGTGGCCGAACGCACGCTGAAGCTGGACACCTACCCCAACCAGATCGAGGTGATCACCGCCGAGCAGATGCTAGACGCCTATTCGTCCACGGGCATGCCGCTGTTCTACAAGCACTGGTCGTTCGGCAAGCAGTTCGTCCATCACGAGCTGCTCTACCGCAAGGGCATGCGCGGGCTGGCCTATGAGCTGGTGATCAATTCCGACCCCTGCATCAGCTATATCATGGAGGAAAACTCCGCCATGATGCAGACGCTGGTGATCGCCCACGCCGCCTATGGGCATAACCACTTCTTCAAGAACAATTATCTGTTCAAGCAATGGACCGACGCCGACGGCATTCTGGATTATCTGGAATTCGCCAAGGGCTATATCATGAACTGCGAGGAGCGTTACGGCCATGACGCGGTCGAGCGGCTGCTCGACGGCGCGCATGCGCTGATGCACCAGGGCGTTCACCGCTATCCCCGCTCGCAAAGCCGCGACCTGAAGGAGGAGGCGCTGCGCGAGGCCGAACGCCATGCCTATCAGGAAAGCATCTTCAACGATCTGTGGCGCACCCTGCCGCGCGGCGAGCAGACCTCCGCCATCCCGGCCGCAGCGGCGGAACGGCAGGCGCTGCTCCATCTGCCGCAGGAGAATATCCTCTATTTCCTTGAAAAGACCGCGCCGCGCCTCGACGCCTGGCAGCGCGAGGTGCTGCGCATCACCCGCGTCATCGCCCAGTATTTCTACCCGCAGATGCAGACCAAGGTGATGAACGAGGGCGCGGCCACCTATGTCCATTACCGCATCGTCACGACGCTGCACGACGAGGGGCGGCTGAGCGACGGCGCATACATGGAGTTTTTGCAGACCCACACCAACGTGGTCTACCAGCCGATGTTCGACACGCCCGGCTATAACGGCATCAACCCCTATGCGCTGGGCTTCGGGATGATGACCGACATAGAGCGCATCTGCACCGATCCCACCGAAGAGGACCGGGAATGGTTTCCCGATATCGCCGGATCGAAAGAGCCGATGGAGGTGCTGAAGCACATCTGGGCCAATTACCGCGACGAAAGCTTCATCGCCCAGTTCCTCAGCCCGCACCTGATCCGCAACTGGCGGCTGTTCCATCTCGTCGACGACGAGGACGAGCCTGCGCTCCGCGTGGACGCGATCCACAATGAACGGGGCTATCGCAAGGTGCGGCGCGCGCTTGCCCGGCAATATGACATCGGCTGGCAGGAGCCGGACATCCAGGTCGTGGATGTCGACATGGCGGGCGACCGCCACCTGATCCTTGAGCATAATGTGATGAACGGCGTGCTCCTTGCGGAAAGCGACGCCGACCAGGTCCTGCAGCATCTGGCCGACATCTGGTCCTATGACGTCTGCCTGAACGAGGTGGACAGGGCGACCGGCAAGGTGTTGAAGGAGCATCGTGCCAAACCGCGTCATCAAGCCCGGTTCTGACGGAGCCGGGACGCAACACCGCCGATGAACGAACTGGGTCCGCTGCGCGACCTTGCGCTTGCGCTCGGCATCGGGCTTCTGATCGGGGTGGAGCGCGGCTGGAGGCTGCGCGGCGAGGCGGACGGAAACCGTGTCGCAGGCATCAGGACCTTTGCCCTTCTGGGCCTGCTGGGGGGCATTCTGGGCCTTATCGCCAACCGGCTGGGCCTGCTGGCGGCGGCAGGCGGGCTGGGCGTGGTCGCGATCATCGCATTCGGTTATCGCGCCGGGCTGACCCGCGACCCGGCGGACCGGTCCGCAACGGCGGCGATCACCGCCATATTGACCCTCTTCCTCGGCATGCTGGCGACGCTGGGCTACACGACCGTGGCGGTGGTGTCGGCGGGCGCGACGGTGGTGATACTGGCGCTGCGCGAGCAGCTGCACGGCTGGCTCAAGACGCTGGACCAGACGGACATGCATGCGACCGCACGATATGCCGTGATCGCGCTGATCGTGCTGCCCCTCCTCCCCGATCACGCCTATGGCCCCTATGCCGCATGGAACCCGCGCCAGCTCTGGATGATGGTGGTTCTCGTCACTGGCCTCTCCTTTGCGGGATATGTCGCGGGCAAACGGCTGGGCGCGGCGCGGGGCACGCTGGCGGCGGCGGCAATCGCCGCGACCGTATCGTCGACGGCGGTCATATCCGAGCTGTCGCGGCGGCTGCGCAACCCGGAGGAAGACGCAGCGGTGCTGAAGGCGGGAATAGCGGCGGCGTCCGGCGTCATGTTCCTTCGCGTGCTGCTGCTGACGGCGATTCTCGCAACATCCGCCTTTCCCACGTTCGCCTTGGTCATCGCGCCCGCCGCTCTGCTCGCCGTCCTGTGGGCTGTGCCGCTTGCCCTTCGCGCCCAGGGGAATGCAGGCAAGGCCCTGCCCGTCCGCAATCCGTTTGAAGTCCTGCCCGCCCTTGGATTTGCGGCCGTCGTCGCCGTGATGGTGCTTGCGTCGAGATGGGCGATCGAGCGTTTCGGGGATTCCGGCCTTGCCACGCTGCTCGCCCTGATCGGCCTTTATGACGTCGATTCGGGGATCATCACGGTCGGCAATCTGCCGTCCGGCGCGCTGTCGCCCCATATGGCCGGCCTGCTTCTGATGCTGCCTGTTATCGTCAACACGGTGCTGAAGGGGGTGATAGCCATCGTCTTTGCGGGGCCGTCTCGTGGCGTATCCGCCTCGCTTCCGCTGATGGTCGCCGCCGCCGTGGCAGGCGCAGGCCTCGCTGTCGGCTGGCTGCTGCTATAGCTTTCCGGTCTGGGCGAAGGCCAGGGTGATCGATCTGGCGAGCACGTCACGGCTATAGGGTTTTTCTATCACCAGCGCGTCGGCCGGCGCACCAATTCCGGCGCGGCCATATCCAGTGGCGTAGATGCAGGGGATGCCGCGTTGGGCCAGAAGGGCGGCGATCGGTTCGCTCCTTTCCCCATTGATGTTGATGTCGAGAATGGCGACCTCGCAGTCGACCGCCTCTGCAAGCTGGAGACCAAGGGCCAGATTGGACGCCGACCCGGCAAGCGCACAGCCCATGTCCTCCAGCATATCCTCCAGCGCCATCAGGATCAGCGGTTCGTCCTCGACGACGAATATCTTCCGGCCGTTGAGCACCGTCATCCCTGACCCTCCGTGAGAACGGCGTCCACCACGCACTCCAGCCCCTCCGGCTTGAACAGAATCTCCGCCTTTCCGCCCAGTTCGGCGGCAAGGCCGCGTTCGATCATCCTGGTGCCGAAGCCGCGCCGGGCGGGTGGCGTCACCGGGGGTCCGCCACGCTCCACCCACTTCATCCGCAAGCGAATCTGGCCGTCTGCCCGCATCACATCCCAGCCGATATGCACTTCTCCGCCTGGCGTTGAAAGCGCGCCATATTTCGCTGCGTTCGTGCAAAGCTCATGGACGGCGAGCGCAAGGGTGATCGCCGTCTTTGGCGGGATGGTGACATCCGGGCCCTCGATACGGACCCGCTCGTCCGCGCCGCTGTGGGGCTTGACGACGTCCCGCACGATCTGGGTCAGCGACGCAGGCGACCATCTGTCGCGCACAAGGATGTTGTGCGCGGTGGACAATGCGGACAGGCGACCCTGAAACACCTCGCTCGCCGCTCGGAGCCGGGCGTCTCCCTTGAACGTCTGTTGCGCCATCGCCTGCACGATCGCCAGCGTGTTCTTCACCCGGTGATTGAGTTCGTCGATGAGCAGCCGCTGATGCTCTTCGAACTGGCGCGCCTCCGTCACATCGCGGGCAATCGCATGAAGACCCGTGGGCTGGCCGCTGGCGTCCGTCATCAGCCGGGAATTGATCTCCCAGATCAGCCTGCGCCCGTCCTTGGTGTTGACGGCGATCGTATGCCGCGTGCTGCCGCCGCGCTGCACCTTCCTGTTGAGCATCGCGGTCGTCTGTTCAAAACCGTCCGCGCCGACGAAATGCGCGAAGGATTTGCCCAGCGCCTCTTCCTCGGTATAGCCCAGCGCCGCGCACACCGCCGGGTTGCACGACGTCACCCGCTGATCGAGATCGGCGGTGAAGATATAGTCGTTCGCCTGCTCGAAGATGGTGCGGAAGCGCCACTCGCTTTCCTGGAGCGCGGCTTCGGCGTGCTTTCGCTCGGTGATGTCGAACGAGACGCCCAGCAGCCGCGCGCCCTCCTCGCCGCCATTGCCGAAGCGGCTGCAATGGCTCTGCAACCACCGCTCCTCGCCCGTGTCGGCGCGGAAGATGCGATATTCGATGTTGAACGGCACGCCCTCCATCAGGCACCGATCGACCGCGCCGCGTGCGAGTTCGACATCCTCGGGATGGACCCGCCCGATCCAGTCCTCGAAGCCGCCGCGCAGATCGGGCGTTCTGGCAAAGCCCAGAATGTCGAAGCGGTTGGGCGACCATTCGCCGCTGAGGCTGCTTGAATCCAGCTCCCAGGTCGCCATGCCTGCGCCTTCGATCGCGAGCCGCACGCTTTCGGCGTTCTTGCGAAGCGTTTCCTCCGCGCGCCGCCGCTCGGTCACATCGATCGAAACGGCGAGCACACCATAGGGTTCGCCATTCGCCCGGCGGCTGACGGAAACCGAATTGTTGACCCACACGGCCGAACCATCGGGGCGGACATATCGCTTTTCATGCGCATAGGGCGTACCCTCCACGACCGCCCTCTGAAATACGATCTTATTGCGGGGCCTGTCGTCGGGATGGGTGATGTCGAGCAGGTTGAGCCCCAAAAGCTCCTCGCGCGTGCGGCCGACGATCTCGCAGAAGCGGTCGTTGACCGCGGTGAAGACGCCATTCAGATCCACCTCGCTGAAACCGGCCATGGTCTGCGAGATGAACGCCGCAAGCTGCTCCTGATACTCCCGCATGGCAAATTCGCTATCGCGCATCTCCCGTCCGATCCGCACCGTGACCCAGACAAGCGCGAGCGCCGTCATCGGCGCGAACAGCGAAAAGCCGAACTCCACATTATAAGCGCCGACGCCCACGCCAAGCATCAGCATAAAGCCCAAGGCGATCGGCAAGATCGCCGCGACCGGCAGGAAGCGGCTGAGCAAGGCCCAGGCGCTTGGCGACCCCGATACCTCGCGGAGCCAGCCTGTTTCCGGGTGGGTCATGAGCGCGGCGGCAACCGCGACCAGAAGGCCGATCGCGGTGTGGATGGCGATCGCCGTATAGTCGTTTATCAGCCAGAAGGTCGTGCCTCCGAAGGCATAGCCCGCCGAGGCCACGAAAGCGACGAACCCCGCATAGGCAGCCAGCAGGTGCGCGACCATGAGCCACACGCTCTTCCTCGCCAGCGAGAGCAGGAGGATTGCCGGGCCAAGCCCCATCCAGGCGGTGGCGGTGAGCGGCGACATGCGACCCGGGAAACCGGAACCGGTCAGCGTTCCCTTGTCGGGCAGGAAGGCCTGGTCGATGCCGATGTCCGTGTGCGCCAGATATTCCACCATGGTGAGCAGGCCGAGCAGGAAGGCGGCAGCGCCGCAGCTGACCGCAATCACCGCCGCGCCCGACTCGCGCCTGCCCGCCGCTGCAAGGCCGAACCCGACCAGAACGAAGCCGATCGCGGTGTTCACCTTCATCGTGGACTGGCCGGGAATGACCGATTTCAAGGTTTCCATGCCAAGGGACCAGCCGATCAGCACCAAAAACCCGAGCACGACCAGCCCACCGCACAGGGCAAGCCGCAAGGCATCCCGGCCGGTTCCGATCCTTCCGATCCCGCTTGTCGTCCTAACCGGCTTCAGGGCTTGCCTCCAGAATGGATCCTGACCCTAGACCGCGCCGGAACGCTGTCAATCTTCTCTGCAATTCCCTGTGATGCATCTCAGGGAGCAGCGCCGCCCGCCACCGGCATGACGACCGGGACGCGTGAATCCTTGACGTCGTCCCGCCACCGGACCGACCCGAACGGCCGTTCAAGCATGCGCCGAATCTGGATCGGCCCCGATCCAGAATGAAACGCCTTTATGCGCTCCTGCAATTCCCGCTCGGCGCTTGTAGGCCGATTGCGATGCCGCAGGAAATCGGTCCATGTGGGAAAATGGAACCGCTCTATCCAGAGCTCCGGGTCTGAAAGATCGCGCGCCAGCGCCCATCCATAAGCGCCGTTGCGCTGGCGACTGAGCTGCAGATCCTGCATCACGCCATAAAAGGCGCGGGCCCGGTCTCGCGGAACCCGGTATTCAATTTCTATCACGATCGGCCCGCTGCGACCGGTAATGTCGAGTTCGACTTCAGGATCGGCCAGATCGAGGCCCGCCTCCTCGGCCGGGGAGAAATCGGCAAGCTTGAGCCAGCGCCCGACGAACGCCGCCAGCAAGGTCGCTCCCGCCGCAACAGTGATCGCTTCGCTCACGCCCCAGGTTTCGGCAGCCTGTCCCCAAATCCAGCTGCCGACGGCAAGCCCGCCCGCGACCGCCGTCTGGAAGGCGGCGAGAACACGGCCCGCCACCCAGCGGGGGGACATCGTCTGCACGCCGATGTTGAAGATGGTGACGCTGACCATCCAGGCACCCCCGGCGGCCATCAGCGCCAGTCCCGTCAACCACGGCGAGGCGCTGAACGCGACGACGAACGAGGCAAGTCCCAGGAGGACCACCCCGCCGGTGACCGATGCTTCGGCCCCGGGCCTGCTTCTCAGCGGCGACACGCAGAACGCGCCTATGACCGCGCCGATCCCGTAGCATCCAAGCATCAGGCCGAAGAGCCGTGCATCTCCCCCCAGCAGATCGCGGGCGATGAGCGGCATCAGCGCAAGCAGCACCGATCCGGCGAGACTGCTGATGATCGAACGGACGATGATCGGTCTTATCGATGGCGAATGCAGCACATATCGCCCGCCGGAAATAATCGCCCGCATCAGTTTTTCGGGCGGCAGCCGCGATGGCTCCTGAACCCGCCGCCACAAAAGAAGCGCAACGATCATCGGCAGAAAGAAGATCGCGTTTACCAGAAAGGCGGCGGTCGCGCCTGCCGCAGCGACGATGAAACCGCCGATTGCGGGGCCAAAGCTGCGCGCGACATTGTAGCTGATGCTGTTCAGCGCCACCGCCTCGCCAAGGTGGGCGGGCGGCACCTGCTCTGCGACCGATGCCTGCCACGCCGGGCCGAACAGCGCCACGCTGCAGCCGATGGTAAAGGTGAAAGCGAGGATCAGCCAAGGGGTCAGCACGCCGACCGAGGCCGAAAGGGTGAGACCAACTGCGCCGGCAAGGCCGATCAATATGCCCGTCATCGCGACCTTGCGGCGATCATAGGTATCGGCGATCGCGCCGGCGAACATTGCAAAGAGCATGAGCGGCAGCACCGAGGCGGTCTGCACCAGCGCCACCATATCGGCCGCCGAAGTGAGTTCCGTCATCGCCCAGGCCGCGCCCACGCCCTGCACGAGCAGGCCGAAGTTGGAGAACAGGCTGGCCGACCATGTCCTGCGGAACACAGCGACGCGCAGCGGCGCCAGCATGGCGTTTGCGCTCAACTTACCGACGGCTGATTTCAACTGACGCTCCCTGCCAGCCAGATGGCGCGCAATCGGCGCGATGGCAAACGGATAATCGTCTCTTTCAGTACCGGCCGGCGCATGGCGGGATCGCCCCGAGACCGACCGCGTTCTCTGTTCTTTGCAGCCAAGGAGGGCGGCATGAGCACGAAAGAACCGGAGATCCACGAAGACCCGCTGCCCGGCCATGAAAGCAGGCTTGAGCCAAAACCCGAATGGCAGCCCCGCTATGCCGGATCAGACCGGCTGCGAGGCAAGGTGGCGGTGGTCACCGGGGCGGACAGCGGCATCGGCCGGGCGGTGGCGGCGCTCTTCGCGCGGGAAGGCGCCGACGTCGCCATCCTCTATCTGTGCGAACATGACGATGCGGAAAAGACCGCCGGGATCGTCAGGAACGAAGGGCGGGACTCCATCACCATCGCAGGCGATGTCGGAGACCCGGCGTTCTGCGAAAAGGCGATCGGCGAGGTCATCGACCGTTTCGGTCGGCTCGACGTGCTCGTCAACAACGCCGGGGAGCAGCATCCCGACAAGGACATTCGCGACATCACCGAAGACCAGCTTCGCCGCACCTTCCAGACCAACATCTTCGGCATGTTCTTCATGACCCAGGCCGCGCGCCCGCACCTGAAGGAAGGCGCGGCGATCATCAACTGCACCAGCGTCACCATGTATGAGGGCTCGAAGGAACTGCTCGACTATTCAAGCACCAAGGGCGCGATCACCGCCTTCACGCGGAGCCTTTCGGCCAATCTGATCGGCGACGGAATCCGGGTGAATGCGGTTGCCCCCGGCCCGATCTGGACGCCGCTCAACCCCATGGGCGGGGCGACGCCCGACAAGCTGGAGCATTTCGGCGAAGGGACGCCGATGGGGCGTCCCGGCCAGCCCAATGAGGTTGCCCCCTCTTTCCTGTTCCTTGCCTGCGAGGACGCGAGCTACATGTCGGGGCAGGTGCTGCACCCGAACGGCGGCACGGTTGTCGGCAGCTAGATGAAAAAAGTAAAACGCGGCGCGTCGGGGCCGGAACCCGGACGGCGAGTGGGTGTTTTAACCATATCGGTCTTCAGGAAGTGGAAGCACATCCGAGGCCGAGAAACGGTCAGGCCCCAGCGCGCAGACAATGCCGTTCGGGGCCTGATCTTCATTGTGCGCCCGCAAGGCAGGCACCACGGAACGAAGCCGCGGATCGGCGGTTGGTCCAGAACAACCGTTTCATCGAGCCGCGAGGATCACCATGGTTGACGTCGCAAGAACGAACACCCTTGAACGTGTCGCCCGCGTGCTGGCGGGCGAGGAAGCCAGCATCAACGCGCATGGCTCCAGTTCATCGGCCGGGGATGAGGTGGATGCCGCGTGGCGCGACAGGATCGACGATGCCGTCGCCGTCCTGAAGACGTTGCGCGAACCCGATGAGGAGATGGCGCGCGCTGGCGATCCGGCAATGTGGCTGTCGATGATAGAGGCTGCGCTCGCCTGCGAGGATGAGGTTCGAGGCGGCGGCGCGTCTCCAGCCTGAATGAAGGAATGGACGAGATGGAAAAGCCGAAAAAACAGCGACCGGACCACCCGCAAAGCTGGGGCGAAGCGCAGGACGACGAACCGGATTTCGTGCCCGCTCCGAAGGACGATGAAGAACGACCCCACAACCGCGAAGTGGAATATGAAGATCTGAAGGTCCCGAAGAAGGAAGGCGTGCCGCCGCGTCCAGCCACCGAACCCGGGCCGGGTGGCAAGAAATCATAGCGGTTCGTTCGGCGTCAGGCTGCGCTATACAGCGATCCGGCTTGAGGAAGTTCCCGAATGACGCGCTACCCGATCGACCGCCTGGTTCTGACGCCCGACGACATCGATCTCTCGCGTTCGCCGCTCGCCGGGTATCTTGGGGTTGAAACCCATGTGCTGGGAGCCTTCAACCCCGGTCTGACCCGCCTTCCCAACGGCAATCTGCTGATGATGGCGCGCATCGCCGAGGCGTTGCGCACGCCGGTTCGCGACGGCCATGTCCATGCGATTCGGTGGGCGGATGGACGTTATGTTCTGGACGCATGGCCGCTGGAGCAGGTCGACACGGCCGATCCGCGCAAGTTCATGGTGTCCGGCAATCAGTGGAAGGTGATGGCGCTCACCTCGCTTTCCTGGCTGCTGCCTGTCGAGCTTTCGCCCGACGGTCTCGAGATCGTGGCCCTACATTACGACAGGGCAGTCGCGCCCTCCTCCAATCTGGAATGCTATGGAGTGGAGGATGCGCGGATCAGCAGGGTGGACGGCCGCTGGCTGATGACCGCCTGCGCGGTCAGCCCCGAACGCCATTCCACAGTGCTTTACAGTTCCGCCAACGGCCTCGACTGGAGGTTCGAGGACATCATCCTCGATCATCAGAACAAGGACATGGTGATATTCGAGGGGCGGATAGACGGGCACTACTGGGCACAGACCCGGCCGCTGGGCGAGCTTTACTTCGCCTATCCGCCGGGGAGCGAATGGCGCTCCGGCCCTTCGATCAACCTGGCATCCTCGCCCGACGCGCTCCACTGGAAGCCGTATCGCAAGCCCGGCATCCGTCCGCACGCGGCGACGGTCGCGACGGCCCGCATGGGCGGCGGCGCGCCCCCGATCCTGACGGAGGAGGGGTGGCTGAGCCTCTGGCACGGCGTTGAACCGCACGAGATCGTCGGGATCTACCGCACCTATTGGTCGCTCCTCGACCGGAACGACCCCGGCATCGTGTTTCGCACCGGCCATACCCCCGTGCTGGAGCCAAGCGCGGAACTGACGCGGCCTCTGGAGCATCAGCTATATCTGAGGGACGTGGTCTTCACGACCGGGGTGGTGGATTGCGGCAGCCACTTCATCGTCGCTTCGGGCGAGGCCGACCTCGCCTGCCGCATCACCCACATACCGCGCGAGGCGATTTTCGCCTGACACGCCGCGCTGCGACAAGTGGCGAAATTATCACGGCTGCGAACCGAATATGGTTAACGACAGGGGAACATTCGGACGCCGGACAGGTTAATGTTAATATGAAAAAAGGCCGGGGCTGTGCTCATGGAGGTGCAAATGCCCAAAGCGCTGACAGAGGATGAACGGCATATTCTGAAACGCCTGAACGGCGATGTTTCCACCAGCGATCTGGTGCAGATGCTATTCGATCTTGCGGGCCACCTGGAGCGCGACGGGCAACTTGCCTGCGCCAAGCTCGCGTCCGTCGCGGCGATGCGGCTGGAACGGCAGGAAACGAGCATCCATTAGCGCGCAGGTGATCGCCGCTGTAACGAGCCGGGGGCAAAGCCATTCCGCTCAGGACGCCCCGGTCCCGTCGCGCGTCGGCGTGTCACCCCGCCGTTCGATCACGGTGCGATGGCGCACGATCGCCTCGGGCATCTCACGGCGAACGAAGGCGAGCATCGCCTCGCGGACATCGCAGCGCAGGTCGAAGGTGCGGGAGGCGTCGCGCGCCGTCATCAGCGCGCGCACTTCTATCGCTTCGGGCCTTGTGTCGGTCACCTGGACATTCTGAAAGCGGCCGTCCCAAAACGGGTTGGCCTTCACCACTTCCTCGAGCTTCGCCCTGAAACGGTCGACGTCGGCCGTCGGATCGAGATACCACAGGACGCTGCCCAGCAGCTGGCTCGTCTCGCGGGTCCAGTTCTGGAAGCTGTTCTCCAGAAACTTCGAGACGGGGACGACCAGCCGCCGCTCGTCCCATATCTTGACGATCACGAAGGTGAGGTGGATTTCCTCTATCCGTCCCCATTCGCCTTCGATGATGACCACATCGTCGATCCGGATCGGTTCGGTGAAGGCCATCTGGATGCCGGCGATGAGGTTTTTGAGCGCGGGCTGCGCCGCCGCGCCCACAGCCAGACCGGCGAGACCTGCCGACGCGATCAGCGTCACGCCCACGTTGCGCACGCTCGGGATGCTTATCAGCATCATGCATATGGTCACCAGAAGGACGAGGAACACCCCGATCCGGTAGAGGATGCTGATCCGAGTCCGGCGGCTCCGCGCGAGGAGATTGTCGGGAGCGGCGATGTCGGTCCGGGCCTCCACGACCTGGTAGGCAGCGCCAAGACATGCGATCGCCAGCCAGCCGAACAGCGCGGGGAGCAGAAGCCCAGCGACCAGCCCCGCAATCCGCTCGGCAGCCGGGTCCAGCCCAAGCGCCGGATGGACAAACGAAAGGGCGAGCACCACCAGCAGCCAGCGGCTGGGCTGACGCAGTTTCCGGAGCAACATGTCGTCGACGCCGGAGGCGGTGCGGCGGGCAGCTCTCGAAAGGATGATCGTCACTATCCAGTGGACGGCAAGCGCCAGCACAACGGCCGTGCCGATAATGATCGCGTTCGACACGAGAACGGGCAAGCCGGCGACGATCCGGTCCATAGGGCTTCTCCAGGGCTGTTGATCCGGCTGAAATGCGGGAAAACAGCCTGTCGTTCCATTTCGCCTGCAACGAGGGACAGGTTTGCCGCAGCGCAAAAGCCGCGCTAGGCTCTATCTATGGCCATCCGGGATTGTTCGCACCTCACCTCGCGCACCTATGTGTCGCAGCGCCTGCGGCTGCATTATGTGGACTGGGGCAATCCTGACGCGCCACCCCTCCTCCTGCTGCACGGCGGCCGCGATCATTGCCGCAACTGGGATTGGGTGGCGCAGGAGCTGCGGTCGGACTTTCACATCATCGCGCCCGACCTCAGGGGCCATGGCGACAGCCAATGGTCCCCCGACGGCAGCTATTCGGCGGCGGTCCATGTCTATGACATCGCCCAGCTCATCCACCAGCAGCAGCTCGCACCGGTCACGATCATCGCCCATTCCTTCGGCGCCAATCTCGCGTTGCGCTATGCCGGCATCTATCCGGAGAATGTGGCGCGGCTGGTTGCGATCGAAGGTCTGGGCCTTCCTCCGCAATTCGAAGCGAAGCTGCAGGAGATGGGCATCGACGGCCGCATGCGCAGATGGATAGACCAGCAGCGGCAGCTCGCCGGCCGACAGCCGCGGCGCTATGCCACCATCGACGAGGCCCTGGCCCGGATGCAGGAAGAAAACCGGCATCTTTCGCCTGACCGGGCGCGGCATCTGACGCTTCATGGCGTCGCGCAGAACGAGGACGGAAGCTATAGCTGGAAGTTCGACAATTATGTGCGCCCGATCTCGCCAGTCGACATGACGCTGGAGGAAATGCGGCACCTCTGGTCGCGGATCACCTGCCCCGTCCTCCATGTCTATGGGCAGGAAAGCTGGGCGATCAGCCATCTCGCCGATGGCCGCATGGACTATTTCCCCAATGCCCGCACAGTGACGTTCGAAAGGGCGGGGCACTGGGTTCATCATGACAGGCTCGACGATTTCCTCGTCGAGGCTCGCCGGTTCCTGCGGGAATAGCCGCCCCACCAATAAAAACGATATTGGTGTAGCGATATTCTTTGTGTCGGGCAGTTTTACACTGTTTCGCTCCCGGCATGACAGAAGCCGATGCGCCTCAAATGGTTAACAGGCTGGCACGGGACGTGCTTGGTACTGGCAGCAGGGGGGATACCGAGGAGGCGTATCCCATGACGAAATCCCACATCACTTCAGGCTTCGCCGCCGCCATGATGGCGGTTGCAGCGGCGGCATTGCCGTCCGCTCCGGCGCTTGCCGACATACAGTTCTTCACAGGCCCGGGATCAGTCCAGCCGGACGAAAACGTCCTGCTGAACAAGGGCACGACCGGCACAACCGTGTTCGGAGACACGAACCAGTCAGGCTTGAGCGTGACCTTCGAGGGCTTGGAAGACCTGACGTTACCGGCCGCCGGCCAGGCCCGGATCGAGGCCGTGGACGGAGGCTTTCAGTGGCTGAACTTCCATATGACCGATCCGCTGCTCGCCTTTGGCGAGGTGGAGTTCAACATCGACGCATCGGCCGATGGATCGGGCACGATCACCTTCTTCGACCAGTTCGGCAATGATTTCGCCAACAATGTCACGCTGAGCGGTTCCGGCCAGAACTTCTTTGGCGCGCGCGGCATTAATGGCCAGCTCATCTCCCGCGTGCTGATCGAAACCGGCGTCGACATGGCCGATGTCCAGCAGGTGCGGCTGGGACCGATCAGCGCAATTCCGGAGGCCCATGTCTGGCTGATGATGATTGCGGGCTTCGGACTGGTCGGCTGGCAGTTGCGGCGGCGGCCATCTTTGGCTAGCGCAATCGGTTAAGGATTGAGGTTAATCGGGAGCGATCGAAATGAGGCTTGGAGAGCGTGTCCGGCTGACGGACGCGGTTGAGGGGTTTCCGGTAGGGACGTTCGGACTCATTGTCGGACGCTGCCTTGACGGAAGCGCCTATACGGTGGAACTGAGCCACCGCCAGCGGGTGGAAGTCACCGCTCTCCAGATCGCGCCCGCTCCGGAAGAGGCGTTGTCACACGCCGCCTGATGATCTCAACCGTGGAGTTGTTCGGCAAGGGCTGCGGCCGCGCCGAGCAACCCCGGCTGCGGGTGGGTGATCAGTTTCACCGGGATGTCACCCATTCGCTTCTCGAATCTGCCCTTGGCGGTAAAGCGGTGCCGGAAGCCTGAATCGGGCAGTCGACCGGCCAGTCGCTGACCCACTCCCCCCGCGATGACCAATGCCGAAGCGCCATGCGCAAGCGCAAGGTCGCCCGCGACCGAGCCGAAGCTCATGCAGAAGCGGTCGAGGGCGGCCACGGCAAGGCTGTCGCTCCCGTCCAGCGCCGACTTCCACAGCGAGGCGTCGTCCTGCATGCGGATCGGCAGCCCTTCTATCCGGGCAAGCGTTTCATGGACGTTGGCAAGGCCCGGCCCTGAGACGATCCTTTCCACCGACACGCGGCGATAGCGCGAGCGCAGCAGCCCGAGCATCGAGTCCTCAAGCTCGTCGAGCGGTGCAAAATCCATGTGCCCGCCTTCGGTGCCGCTGACGAAGTTCCTGCCCTTGCGGCGCAGCAGTTGTGCGACGCCAAGGCCCGTACCCGGCCCGACGATGCTGATCACGCCCTCTTGCGGAAGGGGACGGTCCGGCCCGCAAATGTGCCTGAACTGTCCGTCAGCGGCATGGGCGACCGCATGTCCGACCGCCACGAAATCGTTGATGACGATGCTCTGGTCCAGGCCCAGTCGCTGCGATAGCTGCAACGGCCGTATCACCCACGAACTGTTGGTGAGCTTTACGACATCCCCCTCCACTGGGGCTGCAACTGCAATGGCGGCCTTGCGCGGCAGGGGCTGTTCGGTGCTTGCCGCGAACACCGCCCAGGCCGCCTCCAGCCCGACATGCGCGTTGGTCTTGAACGTCAGCGGCGGCCCAAGCTTCAGCACCCGCCCAGCCTCGACGCTGGCTATGGCGAAGCGGGCATTGGTGCCGCCGATGTCAACCGCCACTATATCCATATGCTCTCGCGATGCGTTCCTTGAAAAATCAGGGGCGCTGAGAGGCGATGGCCGACAGATCCCGGCATTCGTCCCATTTCGAGTCGCCGACCTTGCCTTTCTTCGCCTTCATCGGGCAAAGAAAGGCCCATGGCAACGAACGCGGTTCCGTTCGCACTGCCTCTGCCGCCTGCCGGGCTTGTGGTGGAGGCCAGTCTTTTCATCGATTTCGATGGCACGCTGGTTGAGCTTGTCGAGCGGCCGGACGCGGTCTGCATAGACGGCGAACTGCGCAGCCTGCTCGGCGCGCTTGGCCGGGCGCTGCCGCGGCGGGTGGCGCTGGTCAGCGGCCGCTCCATCGCCCAGCTGGACGAGATGCTGGGCGAGATCGACCCAATGCTCGCCTATGCAGGAAGCCATGGGTCCGAACGGCGGTGGCATGACGGAGCGCTGCATCTGCCCGTACGGGCGGCCGGGCTGGACGGCGTCGTCGCTGCGTTCGACAGGTTCGCCGCTTCGCGCGAGGGCGTGCTGGTTGAGCCGAAGAGCTACAGCGTCGCCCTCCACTATCGGCTTGCGCCCGCCGCGCAGGAAGATGCGCATGGACTGGCGCGGGCGCTTGCGAGCGAGCATGGCCTCGTCATCCAGCACGGCAAGATGATGGTCGAACTGAAGAGCACCGGTGCAGACAAGGGCGCGGCGGTGCGCGCCTTTGCGGCGAGACCGGAAATGGCGGGGCGGCCGCCGGTCTTCATCGGCGACGATCTGACCGACGAGGCCGGTTTCGAGGCGGCGCAGGCGCTGGGCGGCGCGGGTGTGCTGGTCGGCCCATCCCGGCAGACGGCGGCGCGCTTCGGACTGCCCGACGTGACGGCGACGCGGGCATGGCTCAACGAGGCGATAGGACTGATGACATGACCGCTACGCTCGACCTATGGCCTATCGGAAACTGCCAGGTATCGGCGCTGATCGACCGCGCGGGCCGTTTCGTGTGGGGATGCGTACCGCGCGTCGACGGCGATCCGCTCTTCAGCTCGCTGCTCGACGACAATCCGCCCGGTGGGGAAGGCGCGACCGGATTCTGGGAGATCGACCTCGATGGCTGCGTCGAGACGACGCAATATTATCTGCGCAACACGCCCATCCTCGTCACGCGCCATGCCGATACGAGCGGCGCGGCGATAGAGGTGATCGACTTCTGCCCGCGCTTCAGCCGCCACGGCCGCACCTATCGGCCTGTCGCCTTCGCGCGCATCGTCCGGCCAGTGTCGGGCAGCCCCCGCATCTGCGTGCGCCTCCGCCCGGTCAGGAACTGGGGCCGGGGCGCGGTGGAGCGGACGCGCGGTTCCAATCACCTGCGCTATCTGCTGACCGAAATGACGCTGAGGCTGACGACGAGCGCGCCCGTGGGCCGCATCTGGGACGAGCAGTGGTTTCGGGTCGAGCGGCCGATGCACTTCTTCCTTGGGCCGGACGAAAGCTTTTTCGGGGACGTGCAGGCTGCCGTCGAGACGATGCTCGACCGCACCACCGATGAATGGCGGGCCTGGACGCGCGGCCTCGCCACGCCGCTTGAATGGCAGGAGGCGGTGATCCGCGCTGCAATCACCCTCAAGCTCTGCCAGCATGAGGAAACGGGGGCCATCGTCGCCGCGCTCACCACGTCCATTCCGGAATATGCCAATTCGGGCCGGAACTGGGACTATCGCTATTGCTGGATACGCGACGCCTATTACACGGTGCAGGCGCTCAACCGGCTGGGCGCGCTCGATGTTCTGGAAGGCTATCTCGAATATCTGCGCAACGTCGTGGACAGCGCGGCGGGCGGCTGTCTCCAGCCGGTCTACGGAGTGGGCGGCGAAACCGCGCTGGTCGAACGGCAGGAAACCGCGATCAACGGCTATCGCGGCATGGGGCCGGTGCGGGTCGGCAACCAGGCCTATGAGCAAATACAGCATGACGCCTATGGGCAGATCGTCCTTTCCAATACCCAGGCGTTCTTCGACCAGCGGCTCTACCGCATGGCAGGCGTGGAGGATTTCCGTTCGCTGGAGCGTGTCGGCGAGCATGCCTGGGCGATCCACGACAAGGCCGATGCCGGGCTTTGGGAGTTGCGCACCAAATCGCACATCCACACCTATTCGGTTGCGATGTGCTGGGCCGCCTGCGACCGGCTGGCTAATGCGGCCCGCACGCTGGGGCTGGAGGATCGGCAGGCCTTCTGGCAGGACCGCGCCGACACGATCAGGGCGACCATAGAAAGCCGCGCCGCGCGGGACGGCAACAGCCGCCTGTCGGCCACCTTCGGCGGCGACGACATCGACGCCAGCCTGCTCCAGCTTCTGGACCTGCGCTTTCTCTCGCCGGACGATTCCCGCTTCCGCAATACGCTGGACGTGGTCGAGAAAGCCCTGCGCCGTGGTTCGTACATGCTTCGCTATGCGACCGAGGACGATTTCGGCCTGCCCGAGACGGCGTTTAATTTCTGCACCTTTTGGCTCATCGAAGCGTTGCACTTCACAGGAAGGGACGCGGAGGCCCGAGCCCTGTTCGAGGAGATGATCGCCCGCCGCACAAGGGCGGGCCTGCTGTCAGAGGACATTGATCCTGCCAATGGCGAGCTTTGGGGCAATTATCCGCAAACCTACTCGCTGGTCGGGCTCATCAACTGCGCCGTCCTCCTCAGTAAGCCGTGGAGTTCTGTCAGATGAGCCGCCTGATTATAGTTTCCAACCGCGTTCAGCAGCCGGTCGCCGAGGGCGCCGGTAACCAGGGGGGGCTGGCCGTCGCACTGTCCGCCGCGCTGCGGGAGCACAGCGGCCTCTGGTTCGGATGGTCGGGCGACACGACCGCGCATTTCACCGGCGAGATCGATTTCCAGACCAATTACGGCGTCACCACCGCGACCATCGATCTCGAAGAGCAGGACATAGACGAATATTACAACGGCTATGCCAACCGCACGCTGTGGCCCTTGTTCCACTATCGTATCGATCTTGCGGAGTTTCAGCGCAGCTTTGCCGGGGGCTATGAACGGGTGAACGCCCGTTTCGCCGACACGCTGATTCCGCTGATCGAGCCGGACGACCTGCTCTGGATTCACGACTATCACCTGATCCCGCTGGGCCGGGAACTTCGGCGGCGCGGCTGCACGAACCGGATCGGCTTTTTCCTCCACACCCCCTGGCCGGCCGCCGGGATTCTGCGGACGCTGCCGAGCTGCCGCCAGCTGGTGGAATCGATGTTCCATTATGATGTGGTCGGATTCCAGACCCCCGAATGGCTCAGTTCCTTCCGCTATTATGTGGCGAGCCAGACCGAGGCGTCGGTCGGCGCCGACGGCTGGATGACGCTTGAAAATCGCACCATGCGCGCGATCGCCTGCCCCATAGGGCTGGACACCGCATCCTTCGTCGAGGCGTCCACGGCCCCGGTCGCGCTGGAAGCGTGCGAGCGCATGCGGGTCAGCGCCAATGGCCGGGCGATGATCGTCGGGGCCGACCGGCTGGACTATTCAAAGGGCCTGCCCGAGCGCTTTCTCGGCTATGAGCACTTCCTCGCGACCCATCCCGAGCGGCACGGCAAGGTCTTCCTGCTGCAGATCGCGCCGGTGTCGCGTGACGAGGTTGCAACCTATCAGGACATCCACAATACGCTCGACGCGCTTGCCGGGCGGATCAACGGCAGCTTTGCGAACATCGAATGGGTACCGCTGCGCTATGTGAACCAGGGCCATTCGCGCGAGCAGCTTGCCGGCATCTATCGCGCGGCAAGGGTCGGCCTGGTGACCTCCCTCAGGGACGGCATGAACCTGGTGGCCAAGGAATATGTGGCCGCGCAGGACCCCGAGGATCCGGGCGTTCTCATCCTCTCCCGCTTCGCCGGGGCCTCCTTGCAGTTGAAGGATGCGGTGCTGATCAACCCCTATAGCGCCGAGGAAATCGCAGACGCGATCGAGCGCGCGCTGTCCATGCCGCTGGCCGAGCGCAAGGCGCGCTGGCGCAAGCTGATGGATTCGGTGGAGCGGGAAGATGTGATCTGGTGGCGGAAACGCTTTGTCGAAGCATTGTCGCTGCCAAACGAAACGCCGAAGGGAAATGCGGTGCTCGTCGCGGCGAACGGAAACTAGCCGCTTTCAGCAAGCCTTCCCGCAATTACGGCACGCCTATTCCATCCTCCGGGGCGCCCCCAGATAATCGACCTTCCCGATCTTCAACCCAGCCATTCTCAGAATGTCATAGGCTGTCGTTGCGTGGAAATAGAAATTGGGCTGCGAAAAGCTCATGAGAAAGTCCTGACCGCGAAACTCCCAGCGTAACCTGTCCCCTATGGTGAAGATCAGCGGCTTTTCACTGAGCGCTTCCACATCCTCGGCGCTGAGCGCGTTCAACCTGTCCAGCGTATCGGCAGTCTTCGCCTTCAATGCGGCGAAGCTGTCGGGCGGGGTTGTCATGTCTGGCGAAAACCGGCCTTGCTTGAGCCCTTCGATCGCGCCGATTGAATGTACCGCACAGCT
Organism: Tardibacter chloracetimidivorans; assembly: GCF_001890385.1. Lineage (NCBI taxonomy): Bacteria > Pseudomonadati > Pseudomonadota > Alphaproteobacteria > Sphingomonadales > Sphingomonadaceae > Tardibacter > Tardibacter chloracetimidivorans. The sequence goes on from NZ_CP018221.1 coordinate 1,805,928, forward strand.
CTTTACCTGATAGGCGAAGTCCATCATGTCGGGCGCAAGTCTTGCGCCGATGAGACTCTCCGGCGGCAGCGAATTGTCGGCGCAATGCGCCTCGGCCTTGTTGATCAAGCCGTTCACCGATCGGAGAATCTGCACGCATCCCGGCACGAAGGCTTCATATAGCGTCATCATGGCGATTTCTCCCTCTCGTCGCGTATTTGCACCGGCTGCAAAGCGGCCACAACTCGCCGCTGCCGGAACCCTATCGACCGTCATGGATTGATGGAAGTACGCTGGTCAACAAAGGAAATCAGCCGATGCTGCACAAACTGATCGTCGCACTCACAGCGAGTTTTTTCGCCCTGGCCGCCACCGCCTGCAACACCGTGCAGGGCGTGGGTGAAGACATAGAGTCCGTGGGCGAGGCTGGTGAAGACGCGATCTAGCCACGTCTTCAGCGCGGTACGGGAGAAAAGCGATGTTGAAAGTTCTGGGCGGCACGGTCGGCGTCATATTTCTGATCGGGCTTCTGGTGGTGATAGGATTGCTGGCCCTGATATTCTGAATAGCGGCATCACACCCGCCGCTATATCTGCATCTGGCTGCCCAGCTCGACCACGCGGTTTGTTGGGATCTTGAAAAACTCCATCGCGCTTTCGGAACTCCTGCTCATCCACGCGAACAGCCGTTCGCGCCACAGCGCCATCCCGGGCTTGTCGGGCGAAGCGAGCAGTTTCTGCCGCCCGAGGAAGAAGCTGGCGGTCATCATGTCGAACGGCCCGCCAATGCAATCGAGCGAAGCCAGTTCACGAGGAACGTCGACGTCTTCCATGAAGCCGTAGTGCAGCACCACGCGATAGAAGCCGTGCCCCGCGTCGTGCACCTCCAACCGCGCGCCCGGATCGGCATAGGGCACGTCCTCCACCTGCACGGTCAGGATCAGCACCCGCTCGTGCAGCACCTGGTTGTGCTTCAGGTTGTGCAGCAGCGCCGGAGGGACGTCGTCGGGTGAGGCCGACATGAACACCGCGGTGTTTCGCACCCGGTGAGCGGACCCGGCGACCGACTTGATGAACACCGGCAGCGGCACGCTCGCTTCCTCCAGCGCCGCGCGCATCAACCGGCGACCGGTCGACCAGCTGGTCAGCACGGTGAACAGCACCGCCGCCACCGCCAGCGGGAACCAGCCGCCATCGGGTATCTTGGTGATGTTCGAAGCAAAATAGGTGCCGTCCACCAGCAGGAACAGCCCGATCGTGCCGGACGCCAGCCACCGGTTCCAGCGCCACACCTTGAACACCAGGAAGCCGAGCATCAACGTCGTGATCAGCATCGTGCCGACGACCGAGATGCCATATGCCGAGGCCAGCCGGGTCGATTCCCCGAAACCGAGCACCAGCACCAGCACCATCGCCAGCAGGCCCCAGTTGATTGCCGGGATATAGATCTGCCCCGCCGCCTTTTCGCTGGTGTGGAGCGTCCGCAGGCGCGGCAGGAAGCCGAGCTGGATGGCCTGGTGGGTGACCGAGAACGCGCCCGAGATCACCGCTTGGCTGGCGATGATCGTTGCTGCGGTGGCGATGAACACCAGCGGCAGCCGCGCCCATTCCGGCGCCATCAGGTAGAACGGGTTCTCGACCGCTGCGGGTGTGCCGAGCAGCAGCGCGCCCTGACCCATATAATTCAGCATCAGGCACGGATAGGCCAGCGTCAGCCAGCTCAGGCCCACCGCCTTGCGCCCGAAATGGCCCATATCGGCATAGAGGGTCTCGGCCCCAGTCACCGCCAGGAACACCGAACCCATCGCCAGGAACGCGAGTTGCGTATCGTAGCGGAAGAACTCGAACGCCCAATAGGGATTGATCACGCCGAGGATTTCCGAATGCGCGGCGATATTGGCCACGCCCAGCGTCGCTAGCGTGGCGAAATAGACCAGCACGATCGGCCCGAACAGCGCTCCCACCCGCGCCGTCCCGCCTGACTGGATCAGGAACAGCGCCACCAGGATCACCACCGCGATCGGCAGCACCAGCGGCTGGAGGCCCGCCTCGACAACCGTCAGCCCCTCGACGGCCGACAACACCGAGATCGCAGGCGTGAGCATCGCGTCGCCATAGAACATAGAGGCCGCCAGCACGCCGAGCACCACCAGCGTCCCGCTCCACCGGCTTGCGCCGAGGTGGCGCGAAACCAGCGCCAGCAGCGCGAACGAACCGCCCTCTCCCCGGTTGTGCGCGCGCATCGCCACCAGCACGTATTTGACCGTAACGATCAACATCAGCGACCAGAAGATCAAGCTCAGCACGCCGAAGATGTGCAGCCGATCCACTGCGAGGGGGTGCGGCCCGATGAAGCTTTCCTTCAGCGCATAGAGCGGCGAGGTGCCGATGTCGCCGAACACGACGCCGACAGCGCCGAGCATCAGCACGGGAAGGCGATCCTTCGGGCCATCGGCAAGCGGAGCCGCGTTGGCGGCGGGCGAAGCGTGCGGGTGTGTTGTCATCCCCCGGATGTGGGCCTGATCGGCATAAAGATTCCATGTGGATTTGGCGGACGCCTCTCGACGAGAGCCTGAAGCGAGCGCATTTTCTGCGCATGAAGATTGAGACAGCACGCCGGTCCCTCCGGCAGCACGAGATGGCCATACGGGCGGGCGGATACGCCGCCACGCTTGTGTTGATCGCCGGCGCGACGCTCGCCGGGCTGTTGATTGCGCCGCGCTGGGGCAGCGGACCGGTGGCGCTGCTCTACATCCCGCCGGTGCTGGTCGCCGCAGCCATGTGCGGACTGTGGCCGGCGCTTGCCGCCGCCATGGTCTCGACGCTGGCCTATAATTTCTATTTCACCGAACCCTATCGCACCTTCCTGATCCACAGCCCGGCGGATGTGGTGACGGTGGTGGTGCTGTTCCTCGTCGCCGCTGTAGTCAGCCGCCTCGCCGCCTCGCTGCGCCAACAGGGCCGCCGCGCCGACGCCTATGCCGCTCGCAACGCGACGATCGCAGGCTTTGCCAGGCGTCTGTTGTCCTGCGCCAGCGAAGCGGACATCGCCGATGTCACGGTGGCAGAACTGGCGCGCCTGTTCAACGTCCACGCAGTGCTCCTCATGAGCCGCGACGCGCCGCACATCGCCGCAGCGGCCCCGGCCGGCATCACTCTTGCCCCCAGCGACCTTGCCGCCGCCGCGCTCACGCTGGAAACGGGCGAGCCGTCGGGGCGCGGGGTCCGCAAGGTCGATCTCGCCGACTGGCAGTTCCACCCTGTCACGTCGGACCATGCCGTTCTCGCCGCCGCTGGTCTTGCGCGCGAGGATGGCGTCCTGCCGGTCGCCGATGACCAGCGCCTGCTCCTCGGCAACCTGCTCGACCAGGTCGCGCTCGCACTTGAGCGCGCGCGGCTGGAAGGCGAGGCGCGCGATGTCGCCGCACTGCGCGAGCGGGACCGCCTGCGCTCCGCCCTGCTCACCTCGATCGGCGAGGACGTGAAGCCGCGCCTCAACGCTATCGCCGCCGCCGCGCGCGCGCTGCGCCGCGCTGAGGGCGGAGACCGGGCGCTCGCCGCCGCCGTCGCCGCCGAGACCGCCCAGCTCGACCGCTATGTCGACAGCCTCGTCGATCTCAGCCCCGGTGCCGCGCAGGAGCCGCTGGCGATCGGACCGCTGGCAATCGACCTGCACCGCCGCGCCGTCCGCCGCGACGGGGAGGAGGTGCATCTGACGCCCAAGGAATATGCGGTACTCGCAGAGCTGGCCAAGCACGCCGGCCGCGTCCTCACCCATGCCCACCTGCTGCGCTCCGTGTGGGGACCGGCGCAACAGGACCACATCGACTATTTGCGCGTTGCGGTGCGCAGCCTTCGTCAAAAGCTGGAGCGAGATCCCACCCGGCCAGCGTTGATCGTCAACGAGCCCGCCATAGGTTATCGCCTCGTTGCTCCATGAGCGACAGCGAACCACCGCCCGGCGTTCGCGGGAAACGATAATGGTGCCCCCAAGGGGATGAAGATGAGAACTGGTCGATCGTCGTTCGACAGGGTTCAGATGAAGCCTTCACTCCTGTTCCGCCGATGGCGGGCGCTGACCGGCCCATGTCAGCAAGGCGTCCAGTGCAGGGCAAAGCGCCTGCCCCCAGTCCGTGAGGCAGTATTCCACCTTGGGTGGCACCTGATAATGGACGATCCGGCGCACGACACCGTCTTTCTCCATCTGGCGCAGCTGCTGGATCAGCATCTTCTGCGAGATGGCGGGAATCGCGCGTTCAAGATCGGAGAAGCGCAGCACCTTGCCGCCGAATAGGTGAAACAGGATCACCAGTTTCCAGCGTCCCTCCAGAATCCGCAGTACCTGCTCCACCCCGCTCGCCGCCGAAACTGGCGTCAGATGGCTATTCTTACCTTCGGGTAAGTTCCCCACTTTTTCGTGCGTTCTTGTCATTCGTAAGGCGTACCCAGACCCATAGCGGCCGTTCGGCCATCGCGGCCTGGAAGACAGACGCGGCGGCTCGATACTCCTATACGTGCGAACCTATTGCGCTCGACGAGATCGATGGCAGGACGGTCATCACCTGCCATCTTGTTGGCAACTTTCCCGGCAGCCCCGTCGACCTGCGATTTTTCTTCCGCCTCCATGACGACAAGATCGCCTCGCTGGAGATCATCTCATGACCGTCGACCTTCAATTGACCGGCATGCGGGCGCTCGTAACTAGGGGCACCAAGGGGATTGGAGCATCTGTGGTGGAGGCGCTGTACGACGCCGGCGCGCGCGTGGTCACGACCGCGCGAACCGTGCCGGGCCAGCGTTCATTATATCGCGGCGGACCTGACGAGCGCGGAAGGTCGCCGCGCCGGCTACGCTCGACGCGCTTGGCGAATCGGCGTCGTGGTGCCCCCGAGAGGACTCGAACCTCTGGCCTGCGGTTTAGGAAACCGTCGCTCTATCCTGCTGAGCTACGGGGGCAACCCTGAAAATCCGCCGTTTCTGCGGGTTTTCGGCTAACGCAACAAGCGCATCAGCCGCATCAACCTGCGGTTTCGGCGGACACAAAAGGCGGCACAGTGATGTGACCTTTTGTGCCGCGCCCCGGAAGGCCCGCTAGCCGACCGAGGCGCTACCGTCGCAACCTTGTTGGAGGTCACGTTGGCTGAGCGCGTCTATAAACCCTTCTACCACCATCTTGAAAGCCCAAATGCTGAGGCGATCAAGGTGCGGTTCTGGGAGAAGGTGGAGATAGGTAGCCCGGAGGATTGCTGGCGCTGGACAGCGAAAGCGAATTCCAAGGGCTACGGCTTCTTCAAGATCGCCAGTTATCATCAGGTCGCAGCCCATCGTCTGTCGTGGGCAATCCATAATCGGCGCGATCCGGGCGACCTGCTGACCCTCCACAACTGCGACAACCCGCAATGCGTCAACCCTGTCCATCTCAGGCTGGGCACCGACTTAGACAATATGGAGGACAAGATGAGCCGGGGCAGGCATCGAAACGGCGACCGCAAGGGCGCGAAGAATGGCGCGAACAAACTCGACCTAGCGACGTTGGCCCAGGTCATAGCTGGCTTTCAGATCGGCCTGTCCAACACCGAGATCGCTAACCGCCTTGGCGTCTCTCACGCCACCATAAGCCTTATCCGGCTAGGAAAATCATGGACGGAGGATAGCGCAAAGCTTGGCTGGAAGCCCAAGCCGAAGTTCAAGCGCGCTGTCTCCCGCCCCTCAGGGGAGCGCGGGATATGATCGATCTCGCGGACATTCAGCGCGTGGCCGATCTAGCGAAAAGCTATCTGGCAGAGCGCAAGAAGTACGAGCGGCTTTCGGAGAAGTGCTTTGGTGAACTGACGCCGAAGCAGGCTCAGAAGGCAAGCGCCGATCTCAATTGGCAAGCGATGGCGCTCGAAAAAATCGAGATGTCACTTCATGCCGCCTGTGTCGATGCAGGGTTGGCCGACATCCGGGATGCCAGCGCATACCGCGAACGCACGTTCCGCCCGTCAGGTTGGCACACCTACAACTTCGAACCGCCTAAGCCGCGAGATCTGAACGGAGGTCGGGCATGAGCGAGAAACTTACCCGCATCCGACTGCCGGGGCAACGGCAATGGCCCGGTCTTATGGACTGGGGAGAGCTAAGCGCGTCCGACATGATCTCTCAGGCTCGCAGCTATTCCGCCCATCTCAGGGCGCAGGCCGATCTACTGGACGCCGCTTCAGACGCCGATTTTCAGATTGATGTTGTTCGCGGCTCGCATGTTCAACACCACGTTCGCGAGGTCCAGAAGGCCAAGGCCTCCCCGGAGCGCGGGTGATGGGTACATGCGAGACATGCCGCTGGTGGAACAAGCCGGAAAACGAAATCCCGCCCTTCGTTCCTGAGAGGCGGTCCTTCTTTTTCGGCCTCATCAAATACACCACCGATGAGCCGCCGTACTACGAGTACCGCCGCTTGATGGGGAGCGCTGGCAGTTGCCGCCGTAACCCAGAAACGCTCCGGAAATGGAAGGACGACTGGTGCGGTGAATATATCGCATCACAGTCGGGAGACGCAGCATGACCATTCGGATCGTGCCTTTGACGCTGCGGGAGGCGAACGACTTCGTTGAGCAGCATCACCGCCACAGCGCGCGCACATCGAACGACGGTGGCAAATACGCCATCGGCTTGGAATGCGCCAACCAGCTCGTCGGTGTCGCTATCGTGGGCCGTCCTATCGCCCGCCTGTTGCAGGATGGAAGCACGGCCGAACTGCTGCGGCTATGCACGTCTCCTGCTGCTCCGAAGGGTGCGAACTCCAAGCTCTACAGTCGGGCCAAGCGCATCTGGCAGCTTATGGGAGGCGGTCGGTTCGTCACCTACACGCTCAAGAGCGAGAGCGGCGCTTCAATGCGTGGAGCTGGGGCAACGCCAGTGTCAGACGTGCCCGCCGCCAGATGGGACCGGCCTTCGCGCGCTCGCACGGCCAAACATATCGAAACGCTGCCCAAGCATCGCTGGCAGGAACATTTGCCGGAGATTCCAGCATGAGCGCGATCATCAGCCCGTGCGGCAAATACCGCTACCGGCTTGAGCGCCCTGACGTGTTCGGCGATTTCAGCACGGCCGTAATCATGGTCAATCCATCCACGGCTGATGCAGAACGGGACGACGCCACGATCCGCAAGCTGATCGGCTTCCGCAATCGCTATGGCTGGGGCAACCTGATCGTAGGCAACCTGTTCGCTTATCGGGCTACGGACGTGCGCGAATTGGCCCGCGTTTCCGATCCTGCCGGACTGCCGGACAACGACCTTCATCTGATGAGGATGTTCCGGGAGGCGCAGCAAATCGTCGTGGCATGGGGACCGATCTCCAAGCAGCCCGCCTACCACCGTGGCAGGTTCCGCAAAGTCTTGGATCTGATCGACGGCGGGAAGCCTGTGTTCAGCATCGGCGCACCCGCGAAGGACGGCCACCCATGCCACCCTCTCATGCTGCCGTACAGCCGCCAGCTTCAACCGTGGAGCCTACACCCATGACAGACCTAGCAGCGAAGGTAGAAGCAGCGGAGGGGCCGGATCGGGCAATTCTCGATAGACTCGACCGCAGCGGCACATGTTGGCTGTGGCTCGGGCCGCTGGATGCTCGTGGCCGAGGACGGGTTTGGCGGGGCGGAAAGATCATGCTCCACCACCGGGCAGTGTGGGAAATCCTGGTCGGCACTATTCCGGACGGCAAGCTCCTTTGTCATCATTGCGACAACCCTCGCTGCGCAAATCCTGAGCATCTCTATGTTGGGGATGGCAAGAGTAACGTGGCCGACATGTTCCGGCGCGGGCGGGCATGGCAACTTCGTGAGCCAGAAAGGGTAAGAGATTCTGGCCGGAGAATGGGGCAGCGAAACACGTGGTGTCGCGGTGCCCAAAATCCCAAGGCCAAGCTCACCCCTGAACAGGTAAGTCAGATTAAGGCGAGCAAAGTGCCAACGAAACAGTTGGCTAGCCAGTACGGTGTTAACCGTACCACCATTCAGAGAGCCAGAAGTGGCAAGCAATGGAAATGACCGCCGCCACCCCCGCGCTCGCACTTACGGCAGCGAGTCTTCGTGCAAGATCGGAGAACCCCGCATGAGGGTGCTTGTCGCCTGTGAGTTTTCCGGAACTGTGCGGGATGCGTTCAGGGAACGCGGCTTTGATGCGTGGTCATGCGACATGTTGCCGACAGAGGGTGATCCTCGCTGGCACATCCAGGGCGATGCGGTCGCTGTTACATATTCTGGGGGTAAATCGCTTTTAGACCTAGGATTTGTAACACCGTGGGATTTGCTGATCGCCCACCCGGAATGCACATTCCTGGCGAATAGCGGGGCCAAGCACCTCTATGCCGGGATGAAGGCAGAGAACGGCCCTAACCCCGATCGCTGGGCCATGATGGGCGCGGCTGCCACGTTCTTCAATATGATGTTGAATGCACCGATTGCGCATGTGGCGGTCGAGAACCCGATCATGCTGGGCCACCCGCGCCGGTTGTTCGGCATCCCGACCCCGACGCAGACGATCCAGCCTCACGAGTACGGCCACGGCGAGACGAAGGCGACATGCCTCTGGCTGCGGAACCTGCCACCTCTCATGCCGACCAATCCGGTTGAAGGCCGGGAGCAGCGCGTCTGGAAGATGGGGCCGGGACCGGATCGCAAAAAGGAACGCAGCCGGACCTTCCCCGGCATTGCCGCCGCGATGGCTGAGCAATGGGGCGATTACATCCGTGCGCATCGCGAAAGGAAAGCCGCATGAAACATATCGTCGAAAGTTCGGACGGTAACGGGATAACTGACGCATGGCACTGTGAATGTGGCCATACGCCTTGCGATGGTTTGGACTGCGGCGTTTACTTGCCCGGCCGCAAGCCCCGCCTGAAGCGCCAAGTCGACCCAGCCGTCTACTCTGCTGAGAGACGGCGGGCATGGGAAACCCGACGCGAGAAATATGGCGCACGCGGCCACAGCGGGAGCTACGCGCGATGATGGACCCGCCAATTGACGACATGTCGATCTGCCCCGCCTGTGACGGCTCTGGTGTTGGTGTTGCCGACACTCAATGCTGGCTTTGCGGGGGTTGCGGCGGGGTGCCTAGCGCACACGCGCAAACGCTCGCCCGTGAAGCCTTCGATGCAGGGTTCGCCATTGGAAGCATTGTTGAGGGATGGACCTCAGAAAAGGCGTGGGCGGTCAGCAAGATCAAGCGCCGTCTCGATAATGGAGATCAGCATGAATGAAGATACGGAAAGCGCGTTTCGGTTCGCGCCAGACGCGGACGGATCAACCAACATGGCGCATGACCAAGCCTCCACGATTTTGGCCGTGTGCGTCGTTCACCAGCAGAATGCGGGCTTCAAGAACTACATCGACCTCCGCCGGGTCGAATGTCCATCTTGCTCGGCAGCGGGCTTCAACACTGGCTGGGGCTATTGGCTTTTTGCTTGTGGCGCTGAAATCCTGAGCGACGGCGAGGTGGGTGCAGGTTGCCAGCACACCCAACCATCAGGTCCTTCAGGTGGAGATCAGCATGAATGAAGATCAGGACACGACATGGACGCCGGATATCGTGATCTATCACGATCACTGCGCTGACGGCTTTGGCGCTGCATGGGCGTGCTGGCTGCGCTGGCGTGACAGGCCTGAATATATTGCTGCCAGCTATGGATCACCGCCGCCGGATGTGGTGGGCAAGAACGTGCTGATCGTCGATTTCAGCTACAAGCGCGACGTGCTGCGCGAGATGGGCAAGCAGGCTCATTCTATCGTCGTTCTGGACCACCACAAGACGGCGCAGGCCGACCTTGCGGATTGGGCGATTGAAGATGTTGCCGGTGATTTTTGGGCTGGTGATGACGTGATGAAGTCTGTCCGCCACAATGACGATTATATCGGACAGCCCATCGCCGCCTTGTTCGATATGAACCGCTCCGGCGCTCGCATGGCTTGGGATTTCTGCCACGAGAACGACCCACCGAACCTGATCCAGCTTATCGAGGATCGCGACCTGTGGCGGTTCCAATACGATGAGACAAAACCTTTCAGCCTGTGGCTGCGGTCGGAGCCGTTCAACTTTGAACGGTGGGAGTTGATCGCCCAGGAACTGGCAGACGGGCGCGACGGCGACCGGATCATGACAGAGGCGCACGCGATGCAGAGATTCTTCGATGCGAAGGTGGATGAGATCGCCTCATTCGCCAAGCGCCGCCGCGTCGGAGACCATGAACCGATCGTCGTGAATTGCCCGCCGATGTTTGCCAGTGAGGTCGGTCACGCATTGCTGGATAAGCACCCGAATGCGCCGTTCGCAGCAACCTATTTCGACGCTCCGAATGTGCGGATGTGGAGCCTTCGCAGCCGCGATGATCGGGAAGATGTGTCTGCGGTAGCGTCTCAATTTGGCGGTGGCGGGCACAGGAATGCTGCCGGGTTCTCCCAACCTTCAGCAGGAGATCAGCAATGAAACAGATAGAGCGGCTGCGGTCGCTGACGGGCAAAAGCTCCTGGATGACTGATGAGGTGCGGGAAGTGGCTCGCGCTCTCCCTGACCTTCTATCTCACATCGACGCTCTTGAAGCGCGGGATAAGTCCAGCGCCAAGGTACTGGACGCAACCGGACAGGCGGCAGCACAGCACCTCAAACGAGCCGAAGCAGCCGAACGCGCTCTTGCAGATGCGGTGGAGGAACGAGACGCACTTCGCTCGGCGTCAACCATCATTCGTCAACGTGATGAGGCGGTGGAGGCATTCCGCGCGGCCGAACACCTTTGCGACCGCTTGCGAAACATAGCAGCGGGAAAGCCTGTGCGCGACTTGGAAGAGGCTGAAGCAGCATTTGCCAGTGCCCGCGCCTTTCTCACGAAGAGGGGAGAGAAGTGATGGCCATCTACAACGTCACGGTCGTTGTGCCTACCGAGGTTGAGAACGCTATCGACTGTCCAGATCGCATCCGCTGGTATCTTGATCACGCGGTCAGAGGATATTGGCAGCAGTTCGCGCACGATACCGACCCCATCAGAGGTATGCGTAGGGCCAGTCTTCTGATCAAGAAAGAACCCGCCCGGATCACCGTAGAGGCCCCAATGCCTGACCTCTCATCTCTGGCAGCATCGCTAACGGAGGCGCAGCGGCGTTATCTGACGGGCGAGATGCGCAGCCTCTTCAATCCACCGATTTTCTTCATCGCCGGGATCGACGCCGCTAGCCGCAGGACATTACCCACCCGCACTGTGCTTACCAGGCTTGGGCTACTTCAAAACGGTCGGACTGGCCCCACAACGCTCACCGAAACCGGCCTCGCCCTCCGCGCCTATCTCAAAGGACAATCTGATGACTGACGAACAGTGCACGCGATGTGGACACGAAAACGCGATCTGGGTCGCCCATTCCCCGCTTTGGAACGCGGTCATGCGTGGTGGCTGCATCAACGGCGAGCCAGAGTTCAACGACATGGTGTGCTCGGCTTGCTTTATGGAACTGGCAGAAGCGAAGGGCTTGGCGACCAAGTTCCGCGTGACCGCCGAAGAGATCAATACACCGCTTCAGATGACCACGCCATCCGGCCGCGTTTGGGATGACAAGAAGTGGCTTTGGGTTGAGGATTGCGCAGATGACTGACGAACGTGCGCTGAAACTGGCGGCGAAGATCGCCAAAGAACTGTTCGACCAAACGCATTTCCAACGGGATGCTGAGCGTGTCGCCCTCGCCGCTATCAAGGCGACGACGCAACTGGCGGCTGAGTGGATAGAGCGCGAACAGCCCGGCTACATTGAACGCTGCGATGATCCCGCTATGGCCGCTGCCAACCACTATGCGGGCGGCCTAGAGGAATTCGCCCACCTCCCTGCCGATGGAGGCGAGAATGTCTGACCTGCTCGAACTGAGCTTTCTGGACGAAGCGGCTAGGGCGGCGGGGTTCGCTGAATGGGCGCAAGTCGAAGGTGATATTCTTCGGTCGGGCCAACGCAGCGCGATCTCGCGCAGCATCATTGCCCACGCCAAATCCCTTCAGAAGCTGGCAGAGCTTGAGGCTGAGAACGTCTGGAGGCCGGGGGAAGTTAGCGCGATACTGGTATTTTCCGAAGGCTCAATCCATCTGAACCGCGACGGGTCGGCGCGTCTCGTGTTCGCGGATGATGAACTTGAGTGGGACAACGACCGAGAAACCACGAAAGATTATCGCTTCCAGCGCCTTCCTGCCTCCGAGGTCAATGCAATTCGCCGCTTTTTGAATAGTCGCCTCCCATCTCCACCGAAAGGACCGGACGTATGACCACAGAAGTGAAGGTGACGGAGGCTGATATTGCCTTCGCCGAGATGTTCCGGCGCGGGACAGGCGGGGGCTACGACCGCGACGTAAGCCGGATGGCACATGAAGCTGCCAAGCATCGCCTCGCCCACCACCAAGCAGACGAGGCGACGGTGGAGAGGGCCGTCATGGTGTGTCCGCAATGTGAAGGTGAAGGTGGCTACCCTGATGGGGCCGATGAGGATGCTTGTCACACCGAATGCACCCGCTGCGGCGGGAATGGATGGATTGTTGATACAGCAGCCATCACAGCCATGTGGGAGGATGGGTAGATGAGTTGTCCGAAATGCGACATGGACGGCATCCAACACTTTGGCGAGTGCACCACGTATTCCTACCCTGCGCCTTCTCTTGCTGAGCGCGGCGAGCCACCCATGACCACCCACTCAGATAAAGCGGATGATCTGGTTGAGGAATTAGGAGCAGTGTCCTTGAAGGATGATATCAAGCAGAAATGGGCTAAGACAATTGCTTCTCAGATAACGGAGAAGTCGTGGAATGAACTCCCACAATATGCAGATTATAACAATAATCCATTGGGGAAACTGGACTTTGAATTGGCCGCTGGCGCGATTTTCGCGCACACTATGGAGTTGCGTTATAAAGCAGCCGCCACCATCAAGGAACTAAAGGCAGAGGTGGAGAGCCGAACAGCAGCCTTCAACGAACTCCACAGGCAGATGGGAAACGCGCAGGCACTGGCCGCCACCTACAAAGACCAGCTCGATATGTTCCTGTCGCAAAAGCTCGCAGCAGAAGCACGCGCCGCCAAGGCCGAAGAGGCGCTGCGAGTATGTCGCGATCAGCTTAGCTTCTATGATAGTGATACGTCGAGACTCTAGGCGAGCGGAAGGCGTGATGCCAAAAGCGGTGGTATATTACTTTGCATCCGCGTTGGCGGTCGTGAGCATATTTGCCGGATTTCTCGCACTTTTTGAGATAATGTGTGTCAGATGACCGATCCAGCGGCGGACGTTGCGGTTTCAGGAATTAATTAATCGTTCGAAACGTAACGCCTAAGGACACCCCGCCGTCGCCGCGTCCATCTGCTCCCCGTAGTTCTGCCACCTAAGCCCCTGCGCCGCCACCTGAGAGGTTTTCGCGCGCGGGGCAAGGCTTTGCCACTCCGCATCCGAAAACACGTCTGACAGGCGCTGTGGTCGCTCTGGGCGATCCGCCGTGCACTTGGCGACGATGGGCACTTTGGCAACGCTCACCTTTTCCTTGACGACAGGACCGCCGCACCCGCTAAAAGCTAGCGCGAAACAAATCGTCGAGAGTTTTTTCCACACGGCGTAGCTCCTCTGCATCTGACAGGCGTTCGGTGGACTTGTTGGCAGACAACTTATTGGCGAGCTGGTCGCGCTGTCTCACCAGTTTGGCAATGCGCGCTTGCTGGCTTTCCGCAACCTTGCGCATCCGGGCGGTTTCGGCCTCCATCGCTTCGACGGCTGCGGTCTGCGCATCAGATGTGCGTTTCCACTGGTCCCGCGCATCACCGACAGCGCGCACCTGCTTTCCGGCGTCGATCCATTTCAGCCGGGGATTGTCCGCGACTTCCCGGATCACGAGCAGCACTTGAGCCGTCTCTTGCTGTAGCTTGGCGAGATCGTCCTTCACGTCTGCCAGCGTGCCCCGCGTGATGAGCAGGGCAATGCCCAAGCCGATGATGGGAAAGGCGAACCAGAAGCGTGCGGCAAGTTCCGCCACGTCCAGCAATGGATTCGGAAGTCTCATATCGCCCCCAGCATCATAAGCCCTGCAACAAAGGCCGCGCAGACCAGAAGATAGATGATCGCGACCGCGTGAAACTCGGTCATCGCGGCCTCCGGTATGTCGTGTCAGGATGCTCCAACGCGAAGGCTTCGCTCACAAAGCGGCCTGTGATGCTGCTCCGGTAAATCCAACGCTTCTTGCGGAAGATCGCTTTCAGCTTCTCAAGCATGGTTGTTCTCCTACCGACACTGACGAAAATCGACGTTGCCGAGGCGCGTGCGCGTCCAGCCGACCATGAAGGCTTCCGAATTGGCGTTGGTGCCAGCAAGGCGCATGTATTCGCCCGCCGCCTTGGCATCCATCAGCTTGACCACCAGTTCGCAAGCTAAGGCGTCTCCCCGCCGTTTCCGGAGCGCATCGAAAGCCGCAAGTGTGGCGGGACCGATCTTGCAATCCACCACCACGTCCGGATAATCTCTTTGCCGATCGTTCAGATGGTTGAGGGTCTGCTGTAACCAGCAGCTTGGGCGGTACGGGCCGAAGTTCACGCCGCTGTCTATGGTTTCCTCGGCAACCCATCGGTCACGCTCCACCAGTGGCAGAAAGCCCGGCTTTTCGATATAGCGACTGGCGTAGATCGCGGCGGCTTTCTCTTTCGTGAGGTCGCGCATCGGGCCGGTGTAGCCGCTTTCGACAGCCACTTTCTTTGTGACCCCATGATGAGTTTCCCCACCTGGATCTAGCGGATTATTGACGTAGCCGCCCTCGACAGCGAAGATTGCCCCCAGAATGGATGTGAGCGCCGTAGCGGCAGCGCCTACAAGGCGGGCCTTACTCATCGCGGCGGCCCTTTGGCCCGTACTTCCAGCGATCATAAAAGCGCCAGATGAACCAGATGCAGGCGAGTATGGACGAAAGCAGCGCCGCCCATTCTGTCGCTGTTGTCGGCCACGCCATCGCCGCAACGCCAAGGGCGACAAGATCGCCGCCCTTCTTGATCTTTTCTGGATCGTCAATCACCCCGCAACTCCTACTTACAAACCCATGTGACCAAGGCCGAGGCCCATGCTGCCGCGATAGACGGTGCTTCCACCGCCCCCCCCGCCCCCGCTGACGATCGGCGCGAAGAACGTCTGCGTATTCGTGACCAATGCCGGAGCCAGCGCGTAGGTGGCTGTCACCGCAGGCGCGTGGAAGGTCTGGCTATTGGTGAACAGCGAAGGGGTTAGGTCCTGGGCGGCCACCAAGTCAGTGGCGGCCAGGTTGTCCCAGTGGTAGCCGGTCGCATCGCCCGGAGTGCCGCCCGAATTGCGGAAGCCAACCTTGCCCGCTGGAGTGATGTTGTTGGCCGTAGTCGAGCACTTCAGAACGCCGTCGACGTACAGCCGCTTGGTGCCGTCGCGGACCTCCGCCTTCAGATGGTAGGACGTGCCAGCCGACAGCGTATCGCCCGACGAATTGTTGTTCGTGAACGAGCCGCTGACCGTGTGGCCTATCGTCCAGCCGGTGCCGTTCAGCCATCCGAAAACGACGTAGTTGGTGCTGTCCTGAATCCGCGCGGCAATGAACGCGCTTTGCACAATAGTGGTGTGGACATAGAAATCAGCTTCGATGTCGTATTCCGCAGCGGCAGGCGTCCATTCGTTCTGGACAACGACCGTGGAGGTGTTCGCCCTGATACGGTTGCTGGCGATAACGAAATTGCCGGTGAGCGCGGTCCATGCTTGGCCGCTGTCGGCGTTCCGGGCCGTCACCAGCGTTCCATCGGTCGCCGTGAATGTGTCGCTAAGTGCCATGCTGCCTCCTGTCACCGGCACGTCAAGCGCGGCAGGGTCGGTGAGATCGGTTGGTGTGGTTGCGGTGAAGGTCCAGCTTCCGGTTCCCGTACCGGCGTCGGTCGCTGTGACCTGTCCAGAGCTTTCACCCGCTGGAATGGTGATCTGGTAGGTGCCGGAATTACCAGAAGCGCCGCCTTCGGTGAGGGTAATGACGAGATCAACGCCACGAACAGCCGACACATCGTCTTCGTCCAGCAGGTTCGCGGTGATGATGACCGAGCCGTCCGCCTCTACCGAAGCAACGGAAGCCGAGAGCGTGTATTTCGTGGCGTATGGGAGCGCGAGGTTCCACCCGCCGTCCGGATAAAGTGCGGTCGAATAGCTGTTGTCGGAGAGCTTCGCGGGACCGGTTGGATCGGGCGAAAGGGCAGCTTTCAGAGCGGCAATGATCGCGTCGGTATCGGCGCTTGTGTAGTCTATCGTCGAAAGCGCCGCGTAATCCTGAAACACCAGCGATGGATCATAGGCCGCCTGGAGGCCCCCGCCTCCCATGCTGTAGCGATACCATTCGAGGATGCCGTCTCCCAGCGTGACCCCGGTAAGGGTTCCGCCGACACTGTTGCCCACCCATACACGTTCGATCCGTGCCTATCCGCTTAAGGCATACACCCACTAGATATGGTATGGTGGGTCCATTGGCCTGAGTAGAGTTCGGCAAAGGTCGGCGCCTCGATATCACTGGCGATCCCGAGGAGGGATCGGAAGGCGTTGAACGGGTAGAAGCGGCGATTGAAGCGGAAAGTGAACTCGTTGAGGTAGGCTTGCAGATGCTTGGTGCTGACGCCGTGGTGGATGCCGTTGAGCCACGCTTTGAGGTTTGAGAACACCAGATGGACGATGGGCAGGAACTCTTCGGACACCTCCGGGTCGCCACACTGGGCGATGGCGTGATGGTCGTAACCGCCGCCCTGCAACCCGCTATAGCCGCTCCAATCATCGGTGATGACCAGCGTTCCCGGCTCGACCGCGCTCTGTACAAAGCCACCAAGGGCACCGGCACTGCGGTCTGCACCGATGGCCAATCGAACCCTTCCGGCATAGCGTCCGTTCCGGCGGCGGTCCTGGCCAGTGCCAGGCTCCCGGTGACGAACTTCGACGGCGGCGACCACCAGCGTTTTGTGGTGGGTTCCCCGGCCTTCGCCGCGCGTTCGCCCGCCGATCCAGGTCTCATCGACCTCGACATGCTGACCGCTCTGCCCGCCGATCCGATCCTGATCGGGGCGCACCATCGCGGCGCGCAGTTTATGGAGCAGGCCAAAGGCCGTCTCGTACCGGGTCAGGCCAAGCTGGCGCTGCAACTGGACGGCAGATATGCCGGTCGTCTGACTCGCAACCAGGTAAGCGGCCCAGAACCACACGCTGAGCGGGATGTGGCTTCGTTCCATGGCCGTGCCGACCATCAGGCCGGTCTGACGGCGACACGAGCGGCACATCAGGATGACAGGCCGAGTGGTGAAACGAAACGGATCGCCGACGACGCCACAGCGTGGGCACGCAAATCCATCAGGCCAGCGAGCTTTTTCAAGCCAGGACGCGCAAGCGCCATCATCCGGGAAAAGCCGCTGGAACTCGGGGAGGGATTTCGGGAACGGCAGCTTGTCGCGGTCAAGAACGTCCACAATCCCCACCCTTTACAACCGCTTTGGGTGGCACCAAGCCGCAGGAAAAGTCAGGCGCGCGCCACAAGGCAGCCACTAGATGTAGTGGGTGTATGCGTCAAGCGGATAGGCACGGTTCGATCGTCACCGCAGTATGGGTATTGACGAACCGGACCCAAGGCTCTCCGCCGTCAGCGCCGGGTTCAGTCCAACTGTCTCCCCAAGCGTTCGCCGTAAGGCTCATACCGGGAGCGACGGTCTGGTTGATCGAGGTGAGGCAGGCGACTTCCAGATTATTGCCGCGATTGATCATCGGCGAATAACCTTCGTTGGCCATCACCGAGACGATGTTCTTCATCACGCCGGGGCCTTGGACCGACGTTCCCGATTGGGTGGTGCAGCTTGCCGTGCCATCGGCATGGACCAGCCATATGCGCTGCATATCCGGCGCGACCGCGATGTTGTCTGAGAACTGAATGAAGTCGACGTGATCTTGATCCGGGAACACGCCATTCGACGTGTCCCGCATCGGGGACATGAAGATGAAATCGTGAAGCGTGAAGCTATCAGAACTGGTCTGAGCGCCGTTCGAGGTGAAATAGCGCGCCTTGCCGCCGTAGACCTTCAACGTGTTCGGCGCTGCGCCGAAGGCGTTTGCAACCCACGTCATGTCCGCGTTGCGGACGGTGAACTCGCCTTCAAGCGTGAAGTAGATGTAAATCCCGTTCGCGGTGTTCTCCACCTCCCCGGCAGGCCCGCGAATGATCGGATCGTTGATCTCGACCATTGTCGTAACATCGGTGCCGTTGAAGTCGTTGCGGATGAAATAGTGCCCGCTCGACCCTGAAGCCCTGTCAGTGATCGTGTACAGATTGTTGTACTTGACGTAGCTGCTATCCCGGTGCCGCACATAATAGATCGGTGCCGGGTAGTCGTTATCCTCGTTCGTGATGATATGGTAATTGGTGTTCGAAGCGGTCGTGTTGTGAAGACTGACCAGCAGGCTTGTGACCTCGAAACCAGTAGCAGCGCGGGCAACCTCAGCCGTCTTGCCACAAAGCGTCGTAGAATTCGACGCCCCTCTCGCCGCCGTCCAGTCGGACTGTGCCGATATGGTGTAGGTATCCGCCCTGATATTGATCGTCAGGACGCAGGTGCCCGAAGTCCCGTCGCCATTCGTCGCGGTGACATTGAAGACATAAGGCCCGCCATTGAGATCGGCCGTATCGCCCGTTGACGTAGGCGTTGGAAACGTCCCATCCGTCGGTGTCGTCCAGTGCCCCGAAGTCCCCGATGTAAGCGTGATGCTCCATGAAGTCGGAGTGGAAGATCCCACCGCAAGCAGCATGAACCCGAGATCGACAAGCCCACCGTCCCCGGCAATGGTCAGCGCACCGCGATATGCAGTGTGGCTGGATACGAGGACGGGCGCGGCCACCGTGGGTTACCTAAAGCTGCACGATGCCGGATGCATTCCAGGTGATCGTCACGTCCCCGCCGTTTGGCGTGAGCGGTAGACCTGTCACTCCGGTATCGATGTACGCAACAAGCCGGGACGTGCCCGCAACTCCAGTGTCGATGTAGATCACCAGAGCTTCGACGGTATTTCCGCTCAGGGCCGTAAAGGTGACGTTATCGCCGTCCAGAAGGCCGTTCGTGACCGTGGTGTTGGCAATGGTCTGAGGCGTCCCGACAACCCCGGAGAGATCATCGTAAAAGTCGTGCGCCGAACTGTAGGTATATGTCCCGGTGTCGATCAGCGCGACCTTTACCGTGCCGTCGTTGACATCGACGTTCGACGAAGCATCAAGCAGCGCCTGCTTGTAGAGGGGATAGACCGCGTTAGCCATGAGAGAGTCCTTTCAGGCGGAGAAAGGGGAGCGACATCTACAGGCTCCCGATGAGGGGGTCACGCGCCGTAGACCACGACGGTCACGACGTTATCGGTCGCGGCATCGTTTCTGATCGCGCGGACAGTGGTGGTGTTCGTGACCTGAACCTCGCCTTCCCCGTCGCGCCACGTTCCAATCGCGGCTACGTGGTCGGTGGAAGTGGCCATGGCGGACGAAGCCGATATGGAAATGTCGCCAGCGCCGTTGCGGAAAATGGTCGCGCCGGGGTCGTTGCTGGCAAGGATCGTTCCCGAGCCGGACGTATCAACAACGATGACAAGGCGTGGCGATGTAAAGCCGCCCCGGTATTCAAGGGCCGACACCAGCTTGTCGGAACCGGAACCCCCAGCGACGACGTTGTTGTAGAACGCAACAGAGCCATCGGTCGGCAAGTTCACGCTTGTGGTGGCGGTGTCGTAAATGCAGAAGGACGAACCCGTTTTGGCAATCGTGCTGTTCTTGATTTCGACGCCAGCCGTCACCGATGAACTGTATCCGATCACCGCGTAGCAGGTGTTGTTGACGAAGTTGCAGCTCTCGAAAACGACCGGCGTCGTTGCGGTCTGGAGCAGGATGACAACCCCGCCTGCGGAGGTGGAAACCGTATTGCCTTCGAACCAGCAATTGACGAAGCGCAACTGCTGGATATTGTCGGTCTTGACCGCAATACCGCCCTGTTCCCAGTCGCAGCTATCGAACAGCCAGTTATCGCCCGCACTGAGATCAACGGCAGCGATTGTGTCCGTGCCGGTAAAGAACAGGCAGCACTCAACCCGGTTGAGGTTGGTGTAATTGGTGCTGACGGCGTGGGACCGAAGCCCGACCATCGTGTTATTGTCGGTGCCCGTCCCATAATAGCCGAACGAGCAATTCCTGAGCCGGGAGAAAATCAGGTCCGCGTTGATCCCGTAGGCCAGTTCATAATGGAAATGGCAGGACTCGATCTGCGGACGGATCAGGTAATCGTGCAGCGTCCCGGCCGTACTCGCCACTGCAATGCCGGTGCAATCATCGCCTGCGAAAGAAAGGTTCTTGATCTGGCAATCGAAGTTGTTGATGGGGTATTCAAGGATGGCCCCGGAGTGATTGCCCTTGAGGATGACGCCATTCTCGCTCTCACCGATCAGGACAGATTTGACCTGCGGGATAAGCTTGGCGCTCACCAGATAGGTGCCGTTGGGGAGGTAGACCGTCTTGTGTGCGTCAAGAGCCGCCTGGAGAACGGTTGTCACGTCCTCAAGAGCGGTCCCGGCCTCAACGTCCGCAATTTGCGCGGAAGTCAGGAAATCGAACGCGCTTGTGCCATCACGAAGCTTCGACTGGATCGAGCGTGAGACAGCACCAGTGCCGGACTGGAGGAACTGGAGCTTTGCCGTGATGGCTTGCAGGTCCGAAGTGTCGTCGCTTATCTCATCGGCAGTTACAAACGCGACTTGGCTCAACCATGTGGCTGGCTCGAAAGTCAGCGCAGTCGTCCCAATGACGATCGGATCAGCAGTTGTCAGTTGATAGAGGACGCTATCCGTCCCACCCAGGAACACTGAAACCAACGTTCCCTGAACAGCGTCGCGCGTCCCGTCGAAGTCCTTTGCGCGCGCCCATGTGCCCGTGCCCACAACCCAAATGCCATTATCGACATTGTTGGTCTGCGCGGTCGCGAGCACCCGGTCCCCAGCGACCACAGCTACGCCGTTGACGGTCTGCTCACCCGTCAGAGTGATGTTCGCGATGGCGACCGCTTGGCAGGGAGCCTTGATGGCAACTGACGTGGTCAGCCCCTCAAGGCGATCGGTATAGGTTGCTGGCATGAACGCGCCCCATTTTCGGGTTTCAATTCATCGTCGCGCGTTCGTTTGGCGGGTGTTCCCGCTCTCCTTTCCCTATAGCAGACAGTGCTGCGATACGGAAGGATTTAACATAATACTGACGCGCTTTTGCGTGGCCTGAAATCGCGCTATGCAGAGGCGATCAGGAGGGAATGATGTTCAGATTGTTGGCAGTAGTTGGTTTGCTATCGACCCCGGCATCGGCGGAGCGGCTTGATCTTATTTGCCTCGGCAACGGTTCCAAGGCGGTCTCATCTTCGTCGTCTTCATCGTCGAGCTACGGAGAAAGCGCCAGCTCATCGACAACGCGGACCCAGTTCAATGACCAGGTTAATGTTCAGATAATCGATGGCAGCGGATTGATCCGCATCCCGCGCCCGATGCTGCCGCAAATATACTCTGGAAGCTCTGATGGTTGGTGGGAGATACGGAATCTCGCGATCTCAACTGACGAAATCACTGGGAATGTATCGTTTAACTTCATGAACAAGCCGCGCGTTCGGATAGACCGAACAACCGGCCACATCTCAATCAATGGAACTGCTCACTTCTCCGGGGTGTGCGAAGCATACGACCCTGAAACAGCACCAAAGAAGTTCTAACGGTCTATCAGCCGTGTGACCCACGGCTCCACGCAAACCTGAACGCCCTTCAAGGCCATAACCGACACGAATGTCACAGCAAAAAGGCCCGCCGCGTCGTCCGCTGCGATCCCTTCATCGAAGGCTTGGGCAGCAACTCCTATAAAGCCTAGCCCGGCAGCGGTCGCTATGGTCTGCCCCCACCCTCTGGCAAGGGCGATGATGCTGTAGATCAGTGCAAGGCCGAGCAAAATCCCCGGAAGCGCCAGAACCACAATAAACCCCCAAGCGAAATTTCCGCCCAGATACCATGCGGTGGCGAATATCAGGGCCACGATGGCCAACCAGAACTGAACGCGGCTCAATCCGGCATTTCCTCTAGCGCGGTTTCCATGTCAGGCGCACGATCAGGCCCAACCTCTCCCGGCCGCCACCAGTATTCCTGCCCAGTCTCGCGAGCATATTTCTCCACACGGCTGAACGCCTCGTAATATTCTGGGTCTACCATCGCCTGCATCTGGTCAAGCATTGTACGCTCAAATGCAAGCCGCGCATACCACAGAGAGCCGCCCGGTGTGTACCGCTTGGCAAACTTCACCATATCGCGGCCAAGCCGCATGTCCTTGCCCTGATAGGTCTCCCATGCATTGCCGGCCGTCAAAGTAATCGCATCGCCGACAGCGCCAACCACAGGCCCGGCCATCGTTCCGCTAAGGCCACCGCCGAAGCGATTTTCCGTTGACGTGATGAAGTCCCCGAAAATGCCAAATCCGCCACCCTGCAACAACGCAGCACCCCAGAACTTCTGGTCATTCATGGGGCGTGGGTCACGGCCCTTGGCGATTTCCTTCAACTGCAAGGCCAGCGCCCCCATTAGGGTTGTTGTGATCGCCAGTCCGGCGGCATACTGCAACCGGCTAAATCCTTGCTGCTCCATCGTGCGGCGGCCGTGAGTTAGCAACATCGACACCCCGAACGACTTGAACAACAAGGCTGAGCGCGCAATCTCACCCATCCATGTGCCGGGCCGCTCAACGTTCATAACTGAGCGCGCCCGCACAGTAGCAGATGGTACGGCGAAATCCGTCTCGGTCAGAACCATTTCCAACAGCCGGTCACCAAGGCGCTGGTCTGCCACATCCTCCGGACGAAGGAACGACGCGCCACCATGCTTATATTGCTCGGTGGTCCGGATCACATCCCAATCTTCCGGGCTAATCCCGTAGCGCTGCAACGCACGACGGAACGCCGGGTCCAGCGCGTCCATGTTCTTCCCCGACTGGTCCGCAATGTGACCGAGGAACTCCATGCCAAACGCCCATCTGCCGGCCTGTGTCCACGCCGAAAGCCCGGATGCGCGCAGAATGCCATCGGCGAGACGCGAGGCAAGTTCAGGTCCGACGCTCTCCCCGATATAGCGGTTCTGCGAAGCCGCCATTTTCGACGCTTCCTCAGCGATAAGCCCCAGCCTGATCGCAACTTTCTGATCCGCCGTCATGGTCGGGCGAAGCAATTTCAGATAGCCGGTGATCGCTCCTGCCACCGGAAGCCCATTGAATCTGCGCGTTACGGCCTGGAATGCGGTATCGGTAGTCGCTGAAATCGCCGCCGATCCGAGCATGGCCGACGTGAGAACAGAGCGGATACCCGAAAAACGTCGCGCCATCTTCTGGCTTACAGGGGTTTGCGCTGCTCCCGAAACGGTGTCGAACATTGCTTGCAACTGACGAACAGACGAACTGGCGGCGTCTATATTATCTCCAGCCCCGAGAGCGGCATCCTTCTGAATAACGTCCTGAAGCCAGCGAACGGTAGCCTTGGGGCTTGGACCAAGTATCTCCATCATGGCAATGTCCCGGCTCATTCCCGAGATGTGGCCCATCATGGAATCAAATGGCGTCGCCGACCCAAACGATTCCTGATACGAAAGCCAGCTATCGGCATCCTTGAACACCAAGAAGCGTTCATCCGCCCGCTTGTTTGCGAGCTTCTTCCCGCCGACTGTCCCCGGCGCCCGATCCGCCCACCCCTCGGTTCGGATGGTTTCATAGACGTGGGTGAGCGCCTCTCTCAAGCCTTCGGCGGTGAAGGGCCTGCCTGTGATGTCGTCGATCATCCGTTCCGGATCGAGTCTGGGCAGGATGAAATCATACCATGACTGGAAGCCCGCCCTCCGAACCTTAAAGCTGTCATGGCTTTGGGGCATACCCCAGCCCTCAAGCTTGCCAATCGCGCCGCCAGCGGCATTGAACCGCGTGCGGAGCATCTCCGCCGTCTGACGCCAGGCGTCCGCAAGTTCCTTCGCCGCTAGATTGCCGGTGTCAGCTCCAAACAACTCCCGCACAATATCCGTCAGTCCGGCGGGGTCTCTAACCCTTCCGATCAATGTCCTGCGGTGCTTGGCAAGAACGCCTTCCATCATGGCATGGGCGCGACCGACAACAGCCTTCCTGCGGCCTTCCACATTGGAATACTGCGCGCGGCTGTCCTGGTCGATCATGGCGAGCGCGGCGGTGCCAACAGGGCCGTCAAAGCTTTTGATGTTCTCCAACGCCTGCTGCTGGGCAGAAATCTGGAGCAGCGCCTGTCGCTTGCGCGTCAATGCCTCCGCCTCAAGTCTGGTCAGAGTTTCCTCGCTCGCCTTGGCGGCGGCAGCGGCAGCCCCCATCTGGCGCGCATACTCACGCTCAAGGGAGTCGTATAGTTCCTCCATCTGCGCGGCTTGTTCCGGGGTGACTTCGCCCCGCTCAAGCATTTGCGGGATACAGACCTTGAGGCTCACAGGCAGCGCCTCGCCGCATCAATAGCGGCTTGCTCCGCCTCCGCCTCTCGAAGTACATCGTCCAACGTTTTCAAAGGCCCCTCCTCCCCGATCTGAAAGGCAAGGTTGCCGTCCCTGTCCGTAAACCCCAGCAGGTCGTGCTCAACGCTATCGGTCTGCGCACGCGCCTCCGGGGATGACACTTCGCTATAGCCAGACAGCGACTTTACTTCAGCATCGATGTTCGCGACTTCAGTCGTGTCGCGCTGAGTGATCGTTTGATCGGCCTTGGCTTCCGGCGCGCTTTCCGTTATTATCGGCTCGCCCTCGCGGACAGGGGAGCCTTCCTGTCCTACCTTGGCACCAAGTCCGTCGTCCGGTGCCAGCGGGGGCGTCATCTTTTCCAGCCTAGCCCCGGCCCTCTTGCCTTTCTCATAGGCGGTCAGGAGCCAAGTCTTTTGCTGGTTGTCCCAATCCAGACGAACAGCCGCCTCATGGGTTGGGCTTTCCAGCCGGATACGATTTGCGCTTTCGCTCTGTACGGTCATCCCGGCGATAATCTCGGGGAGATTTTCAACGACTTCCGGGTGGAACTTTGTCAGCTTTGCAAGGCCAAAGCCGTCGCTCTTGTTCGTCCCGGCTTCACCCCACACAAGATCGATCGGGCCGATTTCAGGATGCGAAAGCGCGGCAGGAACCTCGCCAATCTGATCCGTCTTCAGACGCTCTACCGCCGCAGTCCAGTTACCGGCCAAGTCGCTGTGGACTGGTCCGAAAGCAGACTCCTGCACCACTGGGATGCTGACGGGTTCTCCAGCGGATTCCGGAGTGACCGAAAACCCATCTGCGGTTTTGATGATGTCCGCTCGAATGGCCGGCTCCGCGTCGATACGGGCCTCCAGCGCCTCAAGCCTGTTTTCCCACCCCTTGGTGTATTTGGCATATTCCGGCTTGGCAGAAAGACGGGCGTATTCCTTACGACGGAGTTCAATCAAGCCTTCGACCGAACGCCCCGCCCTCTCCCATAGAATCTTGGCCTTGCCGACGCCGTGGTTGACCGCCGTGTCAAACAGCACCGTAGCCGACCGACCGTCGAGACGATCCAGACCAAGAGGCTGCCAATAGCGGTTCTTGTAGATTTGCAGCGCCTCGGCGCGCGTCAGGTTCTCAACGTCAACATCGGGGTTGGCATTCTTGGAAATGCCGTACCGAGTGACGCCGCCACTATCCACCACGCGGGTTTCGCCGCCCTCCAAATCGTCAATGACAAAGCTGGCGATGTCATCAAAATCAGGTGCGGCGGACGGGGTTTTGAAGTCCGGAACCGGGCGGTCCATTTCCAAAGCATTGATCGCAGTGGTCAGTCTCGCGCCATGCGCCGCATCTCCGGCAGGGGTCTGAACGAATGGGCTGGCTTCCTTGATGTCCAGCTCGCGCGTGACAACCTGCACCGCCGCCTTTTCGTCTGGCGTCAATCGGTCGGGGCCTATTGCTTCAACAAGACCGTCAACCGCTGCCCTGCCTTGCTTCGGTCTGGACAGGGCGATCGTCAGTCCCGCCTCGCCAGCACCCAGGAGGCCACCGAACGCCGCCGCAACCCCCATGTCCACAGCCACATCGCCTGCCCCGCGATCCTGCCCTCGCTCTTTCGCGTCTATCTGGGTCAAGGGTTCCAGCGCCAGCGTGACCCCGGCATTGATCGCCGCCTCACGCGCCGCAGTGCCAAGAATTTTTCCGGTTAACGTCGCGGCCTTAGTGACCCCACCCCCTATAGGCACATAGGACAATGGATCTGTCGAAGCCGTTCCCAGCGCGCCCAGCCAGTATGCGGCCTTGCCGCCGATGGTCGAACGCTCATAGACTGCCCCCGCCTCCTGTTCGTCCTTGTTGCGGCGGGCGTATGCGGTTTCCATCAAGGTCGTCTGGTCGTTGACGCCGGAAAACTCCGGCAGGAACCTTGGGTCATCCTGCCGCGCTTGCGCCACAAGCCCCCAGAACTGCCGATCGGCGTCCAGTGCCGCCTTGTGCTGCGGAAGAAGCTTTCCCCCGGTCCTGCTAAGTCTACCTGCTTCACGGGCGAGATAATGATCATATTGCGGGGCCTTCAGCCCCTTCGCCTTCAAGGCTGCATCGAAAGCGCCAAGCACGTCGCCTTCATAGCGGGCTTGATGCAGCCCCCAATCCGTACCGGCGTTACCCGCCTTCCATCCCGCCTTCAGGCTTTCCGTGCCGAACCCCACATCGGGCGGCGGCGAAGCCGGGGAAAACGGCACGTCAACGGGATCGAACGCCTCAAAGATACCCATTAGCGCAGTTTCCGCACATCGAGACGGAACGGCTGCCCATCTTCGCGGGCGATGAACCCGCGCCCATCAAACAGGCGATAGACGCCATCACCTTCCGCAACCAGGTCCATCTGCTTCAGTCTGGAGAGCGGGACAGGTGCACCGTTGCTCCACACCGGCTTGCCGCCTCCGGCAAGCGCAAACTTCGTTTCGTCGGCGCGGGCAATGGCCGTGTCCATCTCTGTCTGAGAGACGCCCGTGGGAAGGATGATCATCTCCCCCTTCCAACTGCCAAGTCCGCCGCGCATCGTTCCTGCTGAATCCTTGTAGCCACCCAATGCCGCGCTGATTGCTTGCGGCCAATCCTGCCCCTGCCAGCGCGCAGCGCCAATGCGCGAAAGCCTTGTCGCGTAGATGTTCTTCGCCGCGTCCAGAACGCCTGCCCGCATGTCAGGAGGCAACAGGCGCATCGCGGGAGTAGCGATTTCACCAGCAATGCGATCAGCCTCCTGCTTGTCCCAAAGGCCGGGGTTTGCCTTCAGAGCATCCTCGCCGATGATGATGTCCCGGGAGACATTCTTCGCAGCGCCCGTGCTTGGTAGAGTGGAAAGACCGGCTGCTATCCGGAACGCTCCGTCATCCGGGGCTATCTGTCGGGCAGCGGCAACGGCCCCCGTTGGCCCAAAGGCTTTGACCTGTTCAAGAACCTCCAGCTTGCCAGCCGCGCCACGATCCAGTTCAACCTTGAGTCCATCGGCTTCTTCGTCTGTGAGCGGCCGCACAGGCGCTCCGGTGCGTTTGGATACGGTTCTTGCAAGCCTCAGCCGCTCTCCAAGTGTCCTTGGGTCATCCCAGTTAAGCGGTGGGATTTCCACTCCCCATGCCCCGGCCGCCCATGACAGGGGGTCATCGTTCAACGCCGTCTGCGCGTTGTTCTTGAGCGTGATCAAATGGTCGCGGGCCACGATGTCAGAGAGTTCGGCGCTTCCACCCGACTGCGTGATCTTCGCGGACAGGGCGTTGATGTCGTCCTGTAGTTCGGATGGGGTGGAGGCCTTGTATTCCGTGGAGAGTTTGGTCTTCAGGCCGCTTACCCGAAGGCGGTAGGCGAGCGCGTCCTTGCTGTTTGCCTCGGCGACCTTGATCGCCCTGTCAATCTGGTCCTGCGGTACTGGCACCCCGTCCGATGTCAGGCGGGCGATTTCCTCGGCTTCGTCGATCTCTTCCTGGGCAATCAGCTTTTGCTCGGCGCGGCGGGCGCGCTCCTCCGCGCGAAGGCGCGTTGCGGCCTGATCGCGCAATACCTCACGTTGGTCGCGCGGAATGAAGTCGGTCCACGTCCCGGTCTTGTCGGTTTCCAACGAGCGGGTGAGCGTCTCGACCTGCTTGGCGTCCGGAAGCAGGGTCAACCGCCCCTTGGCATAGCTTTCAACGAACTGTTGGCGCTGGGAGACTTCTTCCTGCACCGAGATGTAACCGGCTTCCCGTGCTGCCGTGATGGCCTGGGTAGTGCTTTCCAGAAGCGCCGTCGCATCCGCTTCATTGGGTGACGCAAGCGCCGCCTCGCGGTTCGTCTGCATCGTCTCGGCAAGGCCCGCCCTGCCTGCGTCCTTTTTTTTGGTAAAGACATGGCTCTTGATCGTCGCCATGCCACGGGCTGCGTCGGTTTTTATGTCCTGCTCGTAGAGCGCCCGCGCTCTTGGGCTGCGGATCATCTGTGCGGTCGTTTGCCCGATCTTGTTCAGGCGCTCGGTGTACCGCTTTTCAAGCGTCTCGTGGTCCTGATCCTGCTCGACCTCGGAATCCAGAGCGATCTTTTCCGTCAGATACTGCGATCGGGCACGGGCCGCCTGAAGCTGGTCCTCCGCCTCCTGCATCTCAAACCCGGTATTGGCGACCGTCTGCCCCACATCGGACAGGGCATCGCCCACGGCCCCGGCATTGCGGACGGACACAACCCCACGCCGCGACTGCGGGACGGGACGTGCGCCGAGATCATCGACTGTAGGAAGTCTAGGCATCAAGCAAACGCTTTCGAAGCACCGGAGAGAATTGTAGAACCGGCTTTGAACAACCCGGCCCGCTTCACATTCTTCGCCTCTTTCCGCCGCGCTTGGGCTTCCGCCTCATATTGCCGGGCCTGTGTTTCGCCCTCGTACATCGCAGACAATGCCCGGTATTCCCCCTCGCCCTCGAGATCGGCCATCATGTTCACAACGGTAGGGTCAGACGCCCCGCCACCAGATGCAGCGGCCACCGCAAGCCCACGGGAAGACGCAAGCCTTGCCTGCCTGCGCTCCTCTCTGGCCGCCCTTTGCGATGACGCGCGGGTATCCCCGGCCTGATCGTCAAGCTGTCCAGCCTGGCGCTTCAGATCCTTCGCCTGTGCCCGTGAACTGAGGATCGTTCCCCCGGCGTCCAGAAGTGTGCCGCCGATTGCCGCCGCGCCTGCCAGTTGCGCCATCAGGCACCCCCATGTTCATAAACGGCGTCGCCATCGATTTCGCCGATATATTCAAAGCCGAGCCGCTCCAGCAATTTAGGCGCTGTCGGTTCGTTCGGATCAGCCACCGCACGAACAGGAACCCGGCTCTTGTTCACCACGGCTTCCACCTTCTTGATCAGTCTCAGAACGGCGGGCTTTTTCAGATGCGGCCGCAGTTCTTCTTCAAAGGCGGAGAACAGGCAGGCGATCGGGCGGTAAAGAGCTATTCCGATGATGCCCTTCGCTTCCCCGCCCAGTTCAACCACCCATGCGCGAAAGCTCGCCGTGTGTTCCGGGTACATCGCTTTTACGTCCGCCGCAGTGGCAGGGCGCGTTGTGATCATTCGCTATGCGCCGCCATGCCGACGACACATGCCAACAGGGTCACAGGCTTGGGAGCCGTCGCCTTCAGGCACAAGCGGCTGTCAGTATCCCACGAACCCGCGAAGCTGAACATTTCCTCATCATAGGCCGCACGCACGGCGGTCTGATCAACGTCGTCATAATCTTCGGTCAGCGGCAGATCGTCGAGATTGTCGAAGTCGGGGCCGTATTGCAGTCCCTGGGGGTGAATGTTCTTCGCGATGATGCCCAGCTTGTGGATGCGCTTCTTCATGGTCAGGGCCGAACCCGCATCAACAGCATAGGCCATTTTCGTCGATTTGAACGTCGCCTCATAGGGAAGCCCCGCAACCCATGACGTGAAGGTTTCGCCGATCGCCCCACTGGATACCGTGAAGGCCCCCTGATATTCGCCATCGGCCCAGACAACGACTTCCTCGCCCTCCAGATGATCCAGCCCGGTCACGGAACCAGAGCCGGTCAGGAAGCTATCGGCCTGCTTGTTCAGGGTTCCCCCAGCGCATTCGCTCTCCAGCGCCCATTTCTCGTGATAGCGCACCGTGGAACCGTTGATCGTCCGCTTCACCGTGTAATAGACCTGATCCTCTACCGTGCCCGGCAGGATGCAGATGTCCTCCACATCACCATCGGTTTCAAACGGCACCCAGCAATTGATTTCCTCGCCCTTGTCGAGAAGCTGGATCACCACCGACCCATCGGAACGAACATAATGCACCCGCGTCTCAGGCTGGCGCTGGACGGCAATGCGGATGATCGAAGGCTCCCCGGCTTCCGGGATATGCTTGGTCAGTTCCGTCGCCGCATAGTCATAGGTACTGGCGTCATAGCTCGATTCAAACACCCGGACGGACGAACGCTGAAGGAATACGCACGATGTATCGACCTTCACCGCATTGACCGAAGCGGCCGTACCCTGATCGGTGATTTCCTTCAGGTTGAAGTTCGAAGGCGTCAGCGGTTCATCAAGCGATGTTGAGCGCACCGACCACACCGAACCCTCTGCCCCCAGAAGCAATCTCTGGGCGGGAATGATCCAGTTGATATTATCCACAGGCCCGCGCCCGATCGACCGATTGAGCGGCCCTGAATCGCCTTCCGTCTCATCGTCGTAATTATCATAACTGTCGGAAACGGACCCCCATATCCGGTCGCGCCCAGCCCACCACATGCGGCCTTCATAGATCGCAACGGAAGTGGGATAACCTCGCCTTGCGGACCAATAGCTTTCGGACCAGTCAGTCGCGGCGGATGTTTTCCCGAAGGAATCCAGAACGGCGGCGCTGACTGTGGTGGAATTGGTGTATCCAGTGACGCGAGCGATGCCCGTCTGCGAGCCATTGGTATAGGAAAGCGTCGCTTCAGCCGTGCCGGATGTGTAGTTCCCGGACTTGATGCCGATCCGGTAATAGATGATCTGGTTGTCCAGCGTGTCATCATAGGCAACGGAGCCATTGGTCACATACGAACCAGAAGCACTATCAACCCACGTTGCATCGTCCGTCGAGTATTGCAGGGTGATGGTCGCGGACCATGTACCGGTGAGGGTTACGATGAAGCTGCGCGCGGCCCCTACCCCGATCACCCGGATAGAGGATGAATATTGATCAGCCCCGGTGAGGGATGCCGACTGGCTTTGTCCGCTCTGCGTCAGGCGATAGAGCGTGCCGACATTGCCCGATGTGAACAGAGCGGCCGATGCAGTAAGCGTTATATCCCCGGAAACAGCAGACGGGGTGATGGTAACAGGCCCGGTGTTCTGGATCATGAAAGGGCCGTTGTCGCTCTGATAGACGACAACAGACCAGCTATCGGATGCCCGGCGCTCGATGCGCCTTTGCTGATACCCGTCACAGGCAACGAACACCACATCGCCCGATTGGTCCCACCTGATCTTGTTGAGGTCGGCGGTCGCCCAGGGGGCTGTCAGTTCCATCACGCCCGAGGAGGCGACAGCCACGCTATCCACGAGCGAGGCGGCCTGCTTGAAGTTCTGAAAGTCGATGTAGAAATCGCCGGACGGGGTGAATGCCAGCGAATGAGAGCCGGTCATGAGCGTGGTTTGTGAGATATACTCATCACCACCAGCCGTGGAACCGACGCGGAGAATGACAGGCCCACGCGCGATCACGATGTTGAGCGCATGGCGAACGCCTGTACTGGACACGGTGACTTGCTGCCTTCGGCGCGCAGAGGCCGTCCCGGATCCGATAAGGGACATATAGCCACCCGTCGCCCAGGCGGATGTTGCGGAACCTCCATCAACATCGGTCCAGCCCGTCAGGTCGCTGGTGAACGTCCCGTTGCTGACCGTCGTGGTCACTGAAGGCCGGGTTACAAGCGCGTCATCCACCCAGACCCGCATCAGTGAGTTCGTTATCTCGATCCGCGCCGTGTCATCGGTGGAGAACACGAAGGGGATCGTGATCGACTGGTTGTTGCTTTTCGTCGCCCCGGTATATTCAAGGCCCGGCCGGAGCATCATCGAACCCAACGCACGAGGCATCCAGTTCGTCTGTTCTTCTGCAGACCATGCCGTACGCTTGAAGTCCGTACGGGCAAGCGCCAGCGGGGAGATAAGGCCCCGGTTGAACGCAAGCAGTTCGACGTTCTGCCTGCCCATCAGTTGCCGCTCCAGAGCGAACGGCGATGGGAGAAGCGCCCCGACCTGGACCCGGCCCATGATCCAACCGGCATGAATGCGGTCGGCTTGTTCATCGCATCGAGCGAGCGGGCGGACTTGAGCGCCGTCGAAAACTTCTTCTCAACGCTTTGCAGCTTGGTTTCGCTCTGCGTCAGGTTCTCGCAAATCTCCGCAGCGAGATAGGCTTCCACAACCTTGGTGAAGCTTTCCGGCCACAGCGAGAGATCAGCGCCATAGTCCGCGCCGTTGGAGACATAGCGGACATAGATCGTGTCGAGATCCGCGTACCAGTATTGCCGCTCATCGGCATATTCCAGCAGCGGTTGCTTGAAATACTCATCGGAGCAGATCGCCGACAGCTTCACCATGTCGGCCGGCTGATCGAACGCCCTGCGATAGCCGAATGAGGGTTCAACCGATGGCGAATAGTCCACCATCGCCGTCCGCATGGCAAAGGTCCATTGGCCGAGCTGGAGGCAATGCTTCACCGCACCTTCGGTCGCGCCATTGTCCCACACCGCGTCGAGCAGCCGGCGCGGCTCCCTGTTCTCAGACAGGGACGCGAGCTTTCTTTCCCCCAACAGCCTTAGCGCGGCGTTATAGAGGGAAAGCTGAGTAGGCATCAGGCCGTGACCGTCCGCTCATAGTCGCGCGCGAACGTCTCCGCATCGACCTTGGTGGCGAAACTGTCCTTCAGGATTTCCCCATCGCTCTTGCGGATGACAGCGTGTTTGCGGTGGGGGCCTTTCCACTGAACCTGCACAAGCGAAGCGTCGTCGTCCGCTGCCGGTGTTTCCAGATCGACCTTGCGAAGGAGCATGACCTTGGCGAAACCAACGCCGGTCTTCAGCACAAGCAGTTCGGCGAAATAGGAACCATCCTCAGACAGCACCTCGATCACATCCATCTGGCGCATTCTGCCCGCCACATGACACCAGAATTCGGGCCGCTGGAGGTCTTCTACCGTGGTTCCGTCATCAACCACCGCAGCATAGCGCGTGCGATAGTGTTCGGCCGCTTGCAGCTTGGCCGGGCTTAGTTTGTGCGTCGCCATGTTTTCTCCGTTTCTTCACAAGCAAAAGGGCGAGCCCGAAGACCCGCCCTCAAAAAGCGGGGCCGCCGAAGCAGCCCCAGTTACGCGACGATACTTGGACCAGATTAGGCGACAGCGCCGAAGCCGGTCGTTGCATTGCCGTCAGCATCAATCGCGCTGACGAAATGGAAGGAGCCCTTGGGGGTCGTGGTGTCGATCACCAGAACGATGTCGCCAACCTTCATCCCAAGGGCTTCGCCGTTGGTGAAATAGTCAGTGCCGTTCACCGTGGCGTCATCATCGGCCGAGCGATAAAGCCAGACCGATCCCGCGCCACCAACCTGTTCGGCAATGAGCGTCGGGGAGTTCGAAGCTACGTAAGCCATCTCTAAGCCTCCTTATTCAGCAGCGAAGGCAGAGCCATCGTGGTTCATCACGACAACACCGCTGTTCTGGAGAAGCACACCGCCCATATCGATCGAGGCCCGCGCCCAGGAATAGGCCTGCTCCTCGTCATAACCGACAGGGGTCTGCATGCCGTCCTTGTTGGCCGCATGGCCAATCGCCGACTTGTGGAACATGAAGCACTTCTCAGCGCTCGTGCCCACGCCCGGCAGGTTCGGGTGCGTGACCCAGTTGATGTTCATCCAGCGATAGAAGCCGGGAGCATCAGCCCAGTTCGGGTTTGCGCCGTCCAAGGGCTTTTTGGTCACATAGTCCGCGCTTCCGAACTCCTTGGTCATCTGGAGATAGCCGAGGAATGCAGGAGTGATGAGGGCGGTGATGCCACCATCGAACGGGACGCCGTTGTTGCCGAGGATCGCCTGCGAACGAACGACCATCTGCAACGAAGCAGTGGCGGCCGCGCCGGTGTCCTGCGTGCCGGTGTTCAGAAGCGTGATGATGTCGCTGTCAATCTTGCGATTGATGACGGCCATCGTGGTCTTCTGCATGATCTCGCGCTGGTTGCCCTGCGACGCGAACACGTTGAAGTTCGTCTTGCGAACCAGGTCATGCCATTCGGAAAGAGTGGCAGTGCTCTGGGTCAGATCGTCGGCACGCGCCGGGATCAGACCATTGACGCCGCGCGTAACCGCAGACGCGCCGCCGCTACCGGCAACGAGGAACGTCGCCTGATTGCCTTTGATAACGGCTTCAGTGGTGACGAAATCACGAACCAGCGACTGGTGCTGTTCGAAAGTGGCGATCGCCTCCTGGCGATACTGAATCTGAAAGGCAGTGTCTGCCATTGCAGCCTCCTATGAAAACATTGGGTTTCCACAGGGCCATTCCGGGATAGGTCGCTGACCGGGCCTTTCGGGTACGGTCTGACCCCCTTGATGGGGCTGCGTATGTGCCTGCCTACAGGCTTCACGGTAGCTGTCCGGGCAGCCGAACTGGGCCGAACATCCGTGGTATTATGTTAAATCATTTAGTCTGTCAATAGGGCATCACTGATCGAGCGATACGATTAACGGGCCTTCGCTTTCGCATCGATGAGCTGGCGGTAGCGGGCCTGCATTTTCTCATCGCGATTATATTTGGTGCGATCGGTCCGCATGACGTTCTCGATCTCCGCCATTTCGTCGGCAATGGTCTGGGCCGCGTTAGCTCCAGCGCCGGGAACGACCGTGGCGAGCGGGTTGGCTTCAAGCGCCTGTGAGGCAAGCCAGCGTAGCACTTCAGGGTTGTTGCCGATCAAGGTTCCGTCCGGAAGCGTGCCTTCGGAGATGATCGTCTGGACCGCTTCAGGAAGCGTCTCGACAAAGCTGTTCACCACATTGATGTTGCGGCGGTACTCCGGCCCCCATTCCTCACGCAGCGCGTTTATGCCATCTTCCTTGGCTTGCTCGTTGCGCTGGATCAGTTCTTCGTTCTGCGCGTCCACAATATCGTAATAGGTGGACAGCAGCTTATCGACGATCGGCTTGGGCGCGTTGACCTCGTGCGCCGCCTTCACGAACTGCTCTATGGCGGGCTTGTCATCGTCGCCAACGACAAGGCCGTCCGGGAGTGCCTCAAGATATTTGTCTGGCGCTTCGGGAACGCCGAACGCCTTGCGGTAGGCGGCAACCTCTTCATCGGTCGCGTCGTCGCCCAATGGCTTCACGCCATAGCGCCCGGCCTTCACGTCATCGTTGAGCTTCTTGAAGCTTTCGACGAAGGATTCCGCCGACGCAAACCGGCCAAGAAAGCCGAGTTTTTTTTCGTCCTTGGTGAGCGTGGAGCGCCAGTCAGACGCGGCCTCTTGGGTGCCCGTCTCCGTTTGGGTTTCTGTGGTCTGCTGAGTTTCCTGCGCGGTCGTTTCCGTGCTGGTTTCAGCTTCCGTGGTCTGCTCGGCAGTGGTTTCCTGGGTTTCGGCTTCTTCAGCCATTGTCGTCGCCTTTCTTCAGTTTCTGTTTGTCGATCTTGAGCATCTTCACAATCTGGAGGCCGACGAACCGGCGTCCTTCCGCAAAGCATGTGTCCCTGTCGCTGGTGGGGCGGTACGAAAGATCATAGGTTCCGGCCGCCGCCTCGATCACCCAGCGCAAGGCGCGCTGCTGGAGATGCGATGGACAGTCGCCACGGGCGAGCGCCTGAAACGCTTCCACGTCCGCCACATCATAATCGGGCGGAGTGAACGCCTGTGGTGTCTTCACGCCGCCATCGCCTGATTAGCCTCGCCAACCTGTGTCGCCACCTGCGCACCGGCTGACAGGTCTTCCAGCAATGCTTGCGCCTGCTGCTGTTCCTGCTGGCCTTCCACGATCGCATCGGCTTCGTCTTCGGAGCGCAGCCACTTGGCGGGCATACCAACGGAGGACAGCGCATCGCGGAACGCAGTCTTGAAGTCGATTTGCGCGGCAGCCGTAGGATCGACCGGGAGAACCTGGCCCAACAGACCGATGGCCTCCATCATCTTCTGGCCCTTCTGCTTCTCGATCGCGTCGTGAAGCGGGGATTCGAAGCGGAAGCCGATATCAGCACCGCGAAGGGACTGAGGGATTTCTTCGGGCCGTCCGAATGCCCCTGCCCTCAACATCAGGTCGAACGTCGCTTCGCACATCTGGCCGTTGTCTTCGTCTTCAAGCGGCTCGAAGATCGGTGACGCCTGCCGGATATATTCCTGAATGCGTTGCCCAACCTCATAGGCAGTCATTTCCGGCCCGTTCTGGGGAAGTGTCAGAGTGTTGAGGAAAAACGCTTCCTTCAACAGCGCCATCGCGTTCTGTTGCATGTCCAGCCCGAGCGGCAGGCCGGACTTGTCCTGCGTCAATGGGCGGAGAACTTCACCAAGCCTTTCGTCATACTCCGAGTCTACCCATGTGATGCCACCGGCATAGATCGATATATCGGAGCGAATGGCCTCTTGAACCGCGACCATCGGCGGGTTCGTTGCCTTCTCGCCAGCCTCAAGGATCGTGCGCGTCATCGCCTGTAGCAACCGAGCTTCAGGGAGAGCGGCAACTGTTGCTGGAGAATAGGCGTACTGTGACCCGGAAACGGTCTGCCAGCGCGGGATGACGTACATCATGTAGGTCTGTCCCACCGCCTCGATGATGTGCTGGTTCTCCACATCGAGATAGATCGAGACGTATTTAGCCTTGCCCTTGCCGAGATACTCGCCGGCGTACTGATCGGCGGGCATCACGATATGGCGGCAGTTGATTTCCCTGTACGGCTGCTTGTTCGCGCCGATGAGAAGTTCCTTTACCTTGTCGCTGACCTTGCTGCCGAATGTCTGGACGAGATCGCGCGCGGTCGGCTTCCACTTCCGATGAACGGTGTCGATCTTGCCTTCCTCGTTCTCGCACCACGCCACGTCGCGCAGATGCCAGCAGCGATAGAGAAGGCCGGTCGCGTCCTTGTTCAACTCAACCGTCTTCACGCATTGCCCGAAGGCGGCGAGATCGTGATCGCCTTCCTTCGATGCGCGGGTGAACAGTGAGCGCCGGTCGTACATCGCGCGCTTCATGCGCTGCGTTGCCCACTCCAGCCATTCCTTGCCTGGCTGATCCTCACCGTCGTCGTCCATCGTCCGCATGTGGAACCAGTCGATCGACGTTGGCCGCATCATTGTGCCCAAGGCATTTCCGAGATCGCGACGAACGAGAAGCGGATAGCTCGTGCTCAGATGTTCGGCGAACTCATCACCCAATGTGCGGGAGACAGTAAAATCCGCCCTTTCCGCATAGAAGTGGTCAGCGACCTCCTGCCACATCGAGACAAGCGTCGTTCTCTTCGAAAACAGCTTGTCGCCGTGTTCGATGAGCGCCTTTACGTCCATCAGCCGAGCGTGTCCGAAAGGATCGTGCCGGAACCTGTCTGCGCGCGCTTGCGCATCGTCGCCCGCGTTTCTTTATCCGCATTCTCGGCAGGCGTGAGCAGCGGGTTCAAGGGGCCATCATCAGCGGGCGCATTCTTCTTGCCGCCCAGGATCGACTTGGCGACCTTACCAATGCCGACCGCTCCCGCGACCTTCTTAACGCCCTTGATGATCTTCTTCGCCATGTCAGTAGCCCCCCAGGGAATCGCCATCGCTCAGAATCGTGGATTCGCGTCCACCGCGCTTGACCTGCTTGGCGATGCTGCGCTTGCGGGCGAGACGCACCGCCTCATCATCCGCGATCGGCATCACAGGATCAGGAGCCTCGACAGCGGCTTTCTTCTTGCCGCCGCCGATAAGGGCTTTGGCAACACCGCCCAGCCCGACAGCGCCAGCTACCTTGCCGACGCCTTTGATGATCTTTTTCGCCATGCTATTTCCTTTTGGGCTTGGACATGACGACAACCGGCGCGCGGCCAAGATTGCGTCCCATCTCCCGTGCCTTCCATTGCTGAAGGTCGGTGATCGCCTTCGCGCCTGAATGCCACGCCATCACCACCGCATCGCCACGGTCGGGCGAGCGGCCAATCCGCTTGACCAGCTTGTCCTTGGCCTCCAGAGCAATGCCACCGGGAACCGGCGCATAGGTCGGGGCCGTGAGATCAGCGAGCAGTTCGCGATCATCGGGAAGCATGATCGGAGAGCCGCCGGGTTGATCCGGGTTCAACGCCTCCCGGAACCGCCAATAAGCCTCAGTCCTTGTGTTCGAGAACCTCAGTTGCCGATCGACCGTGCGATTGACCGACTGCTTGACGCCCATATAGCCAAGGGCATCAATCTGGTTTTCCTTCAGATGCGCATAGGCATCGGCACCCCAGCCACCACCAACGTCGATGATGACCTTTGCGCTATCCCTGCGCTTCGACATGACCAGCCCAGCAACATCCGAACCAAGCGGCGTCTGCGCTCCCGGAAACACCTGAAGCGGCGCGAACCAGCCATCATGGCGGATTGCCAGAACCGTATTATCCCCACCACCTTGGGCAACGTCGACGCCAATGGCGCACATCGGTATCCCGACAGGCGGTTGTGCCGTCCACCTGGACTGCGCTTCCCTCACCCATGCGGTAGGAATTGCCTGCCAGTGATCGTCCTGGTGCTCGATGTCGAACCGGCCCTCGCGATATGCAAGGCGAAGCGCCTCAGGCAGACCGGCAAGAACGCTGTCATAATCAGTTGCGGCGAGATCCGGGTTGTCTTCGAGCTTGGCCGGGATGAACGTCCGCGACCTTGCCTTGACCTCTTTCCCGTCCACCTCGTACGGGCCAGGTCCGTCAACCTCAACACCACCGAGGAACCACCTCAGTTCGCCCGGCTTGGCGGGATGCGGATGGGTCGGATCGAGCCACGGTGCCCAGTATTTGATGACCCAATAGCCTTCAGGCCGCGTCGGTGGATTGCCCGCCGCCACAACCCTGCACCTTTGCCCCGCATCCGCAGAGCGGTTCCAGATCGTGATGAAGGTGTACTGGCTTTCAGTGAAGTCGCTGACCTCATCGAAGCCGATCAGGTCGTGCGGCGTGCCCTTGTATTTCTGCTTGTCATCCTCAAGCTGGCACCCGCCAATGTCGATGACACGCCCGTCAGGCAGCCGCCAGACGCTATCCTGTCCGTTCCACCCGTCGCGATGCCCTATGATATCCCGATAGCGCTCAAAGAGCTTGGAGGCCTCTTTGTTCGTGCGCCGCAGGATCAGGCTGCGCTTGTGTTCGGTGAGTGACAGGCCAATCATCAGGTCGGATTTGCCGCCGCCGGCAGACCCACCATAAAACAGTTCGTCCGCGTCGCAGTGATAGGCTTCAGTCTGCGCGCCCGCGTTGGGCACCCAGAGCATATCCTTCGTCGCGCTCAAGGCCTCCTGAATGACGGACTGACGCTGCTCTGACGGGAGGGTGTCAAGCCTCGCCAGAACGTCATCCAGAAGAGTCATTATGCGTTGGTCAGCGCGTCCGACATGACATAGCGGCCGTTCGGCAGCTTCACGCCAAGGTAGGCCACTTCAGTGCCGGTATCAGTCCACGTCAGGTCAATATCGCCGTCCGCTTCGGACGTGGCGCGGAAAACCTTCTTCGCCACAATCGTCGACAGCGCGCCGTCAGTGCCGATCGCAATGCCGGTCGAACCGCCAGTCACGACATACGCCGTGCGCTCGGCGTTGAGGAACAGCACTAGCTCCACCTCTTCGACATAGTTGATGTCGTCGCCGTTGGCGTCCTTGAGCTGGATCGTGATAGCACGGACATCCGCGTTCTCAGCGCCAACCGTGATCGTCGCATCGACGCATGGGCTGGACACCTGAATGCCGTTCGCGGACAGATTGCCAGCGTTCTCAATGCCGAGACGGCGGCCATGAAGGGATACAGTCATATAAACTCCAGTGCTGTTGCTGTTGCTTGGGAGGTGCGCTCAGACCGGAGCGCTGCGGTCACTCTGCCTTGCGGGCAGCGTTTGCGAGTACGAATGCTATGCGACGGGCCGCTTCGGTTTCGGTCACCGGCACATCGTTGTTATCCTTATCGACAAGGCGGTGGTTCTCGGTGAACATGCCGAGGTGCTTGCCGATGTCGACCAATGCAGCGCGCTTGTCCCAAAGCTTGATCTTCGCGACGTGCTCGACTTCATCGCTATCACCGCCGGGAACCTTGCGCGTCACAACCTCAATCGCAGAAACGCAGGCTGCCGCGTCGTCGTCCATGTCTTGTGGAGGAAGCAGGTTGCCGCCCGGCGTAAATATCTTACGGATGTCCGAAAAGCCGATCTTGCCCAGTTCCTCAAGAACCCGCGCTTTCGTGATCTCAACCCGTTCGGCCGACGCGCTCAGTATCTCATCAACGCGCTTCACGATGCTTTCATTTGCTTTCAGCCGTGAAGCATTGCCACGGTTCTCTTTGAACCCGGCAGCGATATAGGCTTCGTCCGCCGTCTTGCCTTCCGCCAGTCCCTGCGCAAACAGTTCGTGCTTATGGTTGGAGAGAACAGGCATCACTTCATCCCGGCCGCGATCCACATGGCAGCTTGAGCCTTCGTCTTGAAGCCGCGCTTTATGGTCGTGCCGTCCTCATCGAAGACAAACCAATCGCCTTCAGGGGTGAAGCTGATGTTCATTGAACCTCCAGAAGTTCGGCATTCGCAATCTTACCGCTGATCAACGGCCGAGAGCCGCGCGCGCCACGGTTTACCCTATGCGGGAGAATGCGCTTCGCAGCGGCTGCCGTTGTCCGCTGTCAGGTAGGCGCGCAATGAAACTAAGCAGCGACCGCTATGACCTTATGGCCTGGGATCACATTGAACTGGCGTGGCGTAAGAGCTGGAACGTAGAAGGTATCGCCATTGCCATCCGGAGCCGCCCCGAACTCAACACGGCAAGCGGTGTCGCTGTCGATCTCCACGTAGGACGTGCCGCCGCCGAACGCAGCAGAAGCAGCGCCGCCGATCGTGAGCGACTGTTGCTCGCGAGGCGGGACAGGCGGCACATTGGCGCGGTCCCGAACCTGCGCAAGCTCTGTAACGATGACAGCCATCAGTCCTCCTCGCCCATCAACTTGACAGGCTGAATGCAAAAAGCCCCGGCGGTTTCCCGTCGAGGCTTCGGAGCGCCCTAGGCGCAGTGATCCATGTAAGAGATTTGATACACTTAGCTGCGCACGGTGTCAATCACATGCCACGCCACATCGCAATCAGGCTGGCGACCATCGCAACGCAGGTCTTCGCTGCGTCCACAGCGGAGCGCTTGTTCGTGGATAGCGACGAACCCGCCGTGCCTGCCTCCTGATCGAACCGACAGACGTTTTCGAACACATCCCAGTATTTCGCCGGGATGCGGCGCTTGAACGTCGACAGTTCAGACAGCGCTTCTTGCTGACTCCAGCCCAATGGCGCATCGATCCGATCGGTTCCAGGCTGAAGCGCCACCAACCCGTCAGCGCGCAGCCAGAGCGTCTGGCAATAGCGCACAGCGGCTTTCTGTGGTTCGGCAAAGAGCATGTTCGGGCTTTCGTTCATCCATCGCTCAATGGCCGTGCCGCCCCTGTTGAGCATGACCTTGACCATGCTGTTGCGCCTGCCGCCCAATTCGCCTGTCAGGTCGACGACGGTTGATGGTTCGTACATCCCATGAGCGCGGGCGAACTCGTTCACCTCGCCGAGATTTTCTTCAACCTTGCGCTTTGCTCGTACCCGCTTTGCCATGTGTGGTTATCCCCCGAAATAATGTGGATAGAGAACGAACCCGATCAGGAAACCGAGCGCCAAAAGAACCACGTCCAGTCTGTCCATCACCCTTCCTTCCGTGCCAACCCCAAGATGACTAATAAGGCGGCACCGAATATGGACATCGTCACCATGTCCTGTGACAGCAGGGATAAAACCCCGCAGGTCATTCCTGCCACAAATGCACGGGCGCTCATTCTCCGTCCTTCCGTGTCGGAAGGGATGCGGCCAACCTCCAAATGCGCTTTCCAAGGTCGATCAAGCAAAGCGGGAGGATGATTGAAAACCAGAACCCAAGACCGATTGCGAACCCAGCCTGGATCAATGGATTGATGCTGATCGTCATTCTCTATCCTCCTGTGAGAGAGCGGCTTTGATCATGGCTTTCCAGAGATCGCCAATATCCCGATACGCCATTTCCCCGAGGCGGGGCGGGATAGATAAGCGCATCTCATAAGTAGGTTCGCGCATTGCTTCGATCACGGCGCGGGCGGCTTCTCGACACTTGGCGCGGTACTCCGGCGGGCCGGCATCGAACGCATGAACGCCGCTGAGAAAGGGATCGAGCGCGCGGGCGCAGCGCGTCACCATGTCGTTAGCCACCGTGACCCTCCTTTTGGATTGCCCGCCAGTTCGATGCCCACGGACTGGTTGGATCGACGGCGAGGCGGGTGTTTTCTGTTACCGCGCCAATCTGCGCATCGACACGCTGCAAAATGGCGCTCGGTTGCGTGTAGAAGCCGATCACCTCCCAACGCGTCCCATCTTCGTGGATGAGCATGTCGCCGGTCTTGGCGCTTGCCATGTCATTCGCCATTGGACTTAGCCTTGTTGGCCTTGCGGGTAGCTGCTGCTTTCCTGCTACGCTCTGACCTCTGGGCTGCGGTGAGAGAGAAGTTGGTGCGCCATTGCTCGTTTCTCACGATGCGCTCTTTCGGCCACGGCCAGCGCACAGGCTCAACGTGGAAATCTTCCCAGCGTGGTGCCGGGCGGAACCAGTTCAGAAGCTTATTGAAAATGCTCATGAGAACGTCTCATCTACCGTGGCGTCCTGCGCATCGATATTGATCGTGCGGTCGCCGTTGATGACACAGTGCTGGATTGTCACTGCCTCGATCTTCGCCATGCGGGACAGCGCCTTGATCGCACATCGCTTCGTTTCCTGATCGCCCGACGCTTCCATGATGCGGACAAGCGCGTCCGTGAGAGGCGAGAGGCTTTCAGGCGTCGTCTGCGTTCCAATCATCATTGCGTTCTGCACGTCATTTCTCCTTCGTTCATGGGGTTATCCGTTATGCGTCCGCGAACTCATCAACCCATTCGTGATAGGTCGAAGTGCGCCAGTCGTAGTTGAGTGTGACCCTTGCCTCCTCGCCGGGAAGACCCATGCGAACCTTGGTCACAAGCACGTCGATGCAGTTGCGCTCAGGGTGGTCTTTCGGGAGGTTCTTTTTCGGGCGGTGAACGACAAAACCATAGTCCGGCTTGTTCGCCCAATGCGCCGATCCTGAAATGCTGTAGAGGCCGGGGATGGGCAGTTTCGCCCCTACCATCTGAGGCTTTGCCGGGTGGGCTATGATCCACAGCGCCACGTCATACCGGCGTGCGAAGCGCTTCATCATCCGGATAGCGCGTGATGTGTAATCCGTCTCGCTTTCGTCCGACTTGCGCTTGTGGTCCAGCTCGTTCCACGGATCGATGACAACGACCTTCGCCCCGTCCCTCAAGATCGCTGTACGGGCCAGGTCCAGCATATCCTCCAGCGTCATGTCCGCGTCGTCGTCTTCGGCCTGCTGTGCGAGGATGCGAAGATGATCGCGCATCACCTGATCGGCCTTTGCGGCAAGATCGGGTGGGCATCCGAATTCCGCGGTGTTCGCCATCGCAGCGCGAAGCTTCCGTATCAGGATCGGGTTCACCTGCGTCTCGAACGAGCCAAGCGCGATGGTCACGCCATCCTTCAGCAGGTTCGCCAGTATCTTGACCAGCAACGATGTCTTGCCCTGCCCCGCATAGCCGGTGCCGACCGTAAGGGTCCCCGGTGTTACGGGGAGCATTTCGCAGAGCCTTGGGACGCCATGATTGAACGGCTCGATCTCTGGCGGAGCCGGAAAGTCGTCGATCGTGTAGAGGCCCTTCACCGGATAGGGTCGGGCGTCGTTGATCGCCTGCCTTACCCCAGCGGGTCCATGCGCAATCAGAACCTCATTCAGGTCTTTGCAGCCACCGGGATAGCTGAC
The DNA here is from genome assembly GCF_001890385.1 of Tardibacter chloracetimidivorans. Lineage (NCBI taxonomy): Bacteria > Pseudomonadati > Pseudomonadota > Alphaproteobacteria > Sphingomonadales > Sphingomonadaceae > Tardibacter > Tardibacter chloracetimidivorans. The sequence continues at coordinate 1,850,051 of NZ_CP018221.1, forward strand.
GATCCGGCAGCGCTCAGGGCCGATCCAGCGGACAAGATCAGCGGCGAGGCGGCGTCCGGCTTCATCCCCGTCAGCCGCGATGATGAACGCGCCCACCATGTCCAGCAGGTCGCGACTGCGCCAGAGATACTGGTATCCAGCACTCTCCGGGTTGGTTATCGCGTCTTCTTTCGGGGCGGCGGTCCCGTTCGGCACGGAGAGGACGTAGCGGTTCCAAGCAGTCATCGCCGCCAGCGCGTCCCATTCGCCCTCGGTTATCACCACCGGCTGCTTGCCCTCCTGCACTTCCGGCAGCAGCAACACGTCGTGGTTCCACAGGCACAGGGGCGCTCCCTGATCCATGCGGTGCTTCTTCTCGCTGGTCTGCCGGTACTTGTGGTTCACCACCTGTCCGCGCTCGACGTAGGGCACGCTCAGCCAGAAGCCTGCGCCGTCGCGCGTCGTCTCTAGCCCAAGCTTCTCTGCGAGATCGGCCGGTATCCCCCGCGCCTCGATCCATTGCTTGTGCTTGTCGTGCAGCATCTGAAACTCCCTTGAATCCGCAATTGTGGCAGAGCCAGACGAAGCCGCCCTGCACGATGGAAACCGATAAACTTGCGTCCCGCTTGTTCTTCCGGGTCGGACCGCAATCGGGGCAAATCTGCTTGCCAGCGCGCCGGGGTTCCCATGTCAGCATGGCACCGAAACCTGTTCGTCGGACTGGCTTGGCTGCCGATGCTTCCGGTTCAAGTTCGCCAGCCAGTTCGAGGTTGGGACAAACCAGTTCTTGCGCGTCGCTTCCGGCGCTTCGGTTGCCAGCCAGTCATCACGAGATTGCAACGCGGCGCGAAGGTCGAGATTGGGATACGCCTTTTCCCATGCCCGATAATTCTCAAGATTGAGACGGATCACTTTCCCGCCAAACTCGTAGTCCGGTATATTTATATTTTCTTGGTTTAATGGTTTAATGGTTAGTTCTTTGTCCCGCTGTTGTCCCGCTGTTGTCCCGGTTTCCGTTTCTTCGTTGTCCCGCTTGGCGACTTCGGCTGTCTGATATTTCGCGTAATTACATATAGTTATGATGGATTGGCCTTGTCCCGCCGGGTGTCCCGCTGTTGTCCCGGTTTTTGAACGCATCGAAATCATGCCTTCGCGGGTCAAAAGCTTCAGAAAACGGTCGACGGCGGACTTGGACCAGCCCCATTTTTCAGCCATGAAGCGCACCGAATAGGACAGCTCGCCGCGCTCAAGATCGACCGAGTGACCCTTGATGCGAGCTTTGGTCTGTCGCCATGCGGCACTGGCGATAAGCCATGCCCATGCATCCCGACGCGAGAACACATCGCCGTCGAATATGTCATGCTCAAGCCACTCGCGGCTCATGGCGACATAACCGCTCATGCCGTCTCCAGCATCATAGATTGAATGAGAAGCATGGCGTCTTCATCGGAGAGCCAACCGGCATAGTTGGCTTCCATGATCGTTGCCTTGCGTTCGGCGGCTGTGGCGAACGTCGCGAGATATTCCTGGAACTCCATCATCCGCTCTGCGCGGGCGATGACGTATTGGAAGAGTTCGCCGATAGGAGTCATTGCCCCATCCCCGATAAGTTGCTCCGAAGATTCTCGCAGAGACGGCGCGAATAAACAGTCGTGACAAGACTGGTTTGAGACCCTAGATGGTTCCGCTTTTTCATGCCGTCACCATCACTTGGACGCGCGGCGTCAGGTCGTAGAACTTCCGCACCGTTGCTTCGATCACCTGTGCGTCATCATTCCATACGATGCCGTTCAAGGCGTCGGAGATGATCTTCCCGGCATTGTCCCAATCGGGCTTTTTTACCGGCCTGATGAGCCTTAGCGCGGCGTCATTCTGCCATTTCTTCGGCTTGCTGGCAGGGATCGCCAGACACACATCGACCAACAGCTTGACGGGGCCGTCATATGGCTCCCTGCCGTCCATCGCCTCGGCTGCGAGAATCTTCACCATCGCGCCGAAATTGCGCTGCTTGGGCGGAGTGAAAGAGAACTTGCCGTTCTTGCCAGCACGCGCCCATGCGACAGGTTCGCCGGGAACGACGAAAGACGCGATCACTTCCGCACCCGCTTTTCCGCCTCTAGGGCGACTTCCTCAGTGATGAGGTTCTGCACACGGTAGCGGCGGATTACCTCCCTCTGTTCATAGGAAGGGAAGCCGTCTAGCAGGGCTAGGAGCGTAGCGAGGTTCATGCAGCCACCCTCCGGTAACTGACAACACCAGTAAGCACCCCAGGATCAAATGGCCGATCCGCTTTCACCTGATTGCACTCAAGGCATACGAGCGCCCAATTGGAGGGGTTGTCAGCACCGCCGTCACGACGCGCGACGATGTGATCCACTGTCGCCTGCCGCAGGCCGAACTCCCGGCCCAGCCCAATGTCGCGCTTGCAGTACTCGCAGCGCGGGTGTGTCAGGAAGGTTTGGCGCTTCCATGCCGAGCGCCGCCTGCTTGCATAGCTCATGACATGCTGCTCCCGATCAGGGAGTAGCTATGCTGGTGGGTGAAGTGCTGGCGGCGGACCTGCCGCACCGGCCCATCGGGATAGCCTTCCGGGTGAACTTCACGAAGGCGGTTGAGGAACATTGTTGTCGACGCGGTGGCGGCATTGATCCGCTGCCGATCCTCACTGAGCGTAATCGTCTTGGTCTTCGTCTTCCCGCCGTGGACGTAGCGGACGATCCTCAAGCGCTGGCGACGGAGGCGAACCGAACGTGCCGGGCGGCCAATGGCCTCGCCGATCTCATCATCCTTCAACCCGCCATCGAAAAGCTGGCGGATGCGCCTGTCTTCTTCTGGTGTGTATAGTTTGTTTTTCATTGTGCCTGCCACCCCAGTTCCCGGCGGAGCTTTGCCAAAAGCTGACCGCCACGCTGGCGTGAAATGCTCAGACGTCCTGAAGCAGCGGTGATGGTGTCACCCTGCGCGAGCAGTTCCGCGAACATGTTGAGCTGGTGTCTGTTCTCCGGAGTCCTCATGGCCTCGCTCCCTTTGGAAAGCCCCGCGAGCAGTTCGTGACGGTGGGTCCGACGACGCAGCGCCTCTGCTTGCTGGCGGTTGATTGCGCCGCGCTTGGCGGCGTCGTTGCGGCTCAGACGCTGCTCTTTCCGCAGCGCAAGACGTGTCTCTATCTCGTTGGAAAGCTGTCGGTCTGGCTTACAATCGCCCCGGAAACGTGGTTTAAAGACGTGTTCAAGGGACGTGGTTAACCTAGAGAAACAGCCGCTTATTTTGCGGTGCAGCGAAAATGGCACGCGCTTTGAATGGGTTAAGCCAACGACATGGCAAACCAGACGAAAAGCGTTCCAGTTTTGAACACTATACTTTTGGACAAGTCCCGCGAATGGGGCTTGCGTTCTTGCGTCCCATGGTGGGACATTAACGAAATGCTTGGAGGCCCCCGCCCCTGTGTTTCCCCCGCGCATTGCTACGCGGTTCCGTCTAGGCGTTCGAGATGAGCATGGTATTCAGCCCGCTTGTCCGCATGGTACGGGCACGCCAAACCGTGAAGGTGGGGCGCGGCAATGAACGCCTCCAGCTTGGCAATAGCTTGGGTGTCCCCGTTTTTGTAAACGTCGTATCCGGAGTGAGGGCGAGCATAGCCGGACCTATGCTCCGCCCAATGCAGACGCCCGGACAGGCTCATTTGTCGCCTATGTTCAAGAGTGCGCCTGATGGGCTTGCCGTCCTTCATGTGGGAGACGCGCAGAGGGGCCGGGAGACTGGCGACGTCGAAGCCACCCGCGTTGATGGCGGCGACAGTCCGGTCGATCTCATGCGACCAATTGAACCACTCTCGCCCCTTGTGAAGATGAACGAAAGCCGCGTGAAAACGCCGCTCGATACCTTCGTCCCCGTCGATCTCCGCGATGATCTCCAGAGGAAAAGGCGACCACGATTCAAGCGACGCACGCCTCCCGTCCGGAGAAACCGAGCATCCGATCTTGATCGGGCCTTTCATCCCAATGGGCCGGATGAAGTAGACCCGCCTCATTGTTGCGCGCCTGTATCTAGCGCTTGGGCTAGGCTATTGATCGTAATCGACTTGCCGCTTGCCTTGGCGACGGTCTGGATGACCGGCCAGTATTTGGCAGGGATGCTGTTTCGTATTGCCCATGCGCGGGCGGTGACTGGCTTAACCGCCACACCCGCCTGCGTGAGATCATGGGCAAGGCGGTGCGGGCCGCCAAGCTCCCGGATCATTGCGCTGTGATTGTCCATAGTGCCGATACACTACAATTCGTAGCGCCGGTTGGCAATATGATTTGTAGCCTAGCGTCATGCGATGTAGCGTGCATGAGCGACAAACCCGATTTGACCACACCTTGGGGCAGACTCGAATGGGCGAGAGAGCGAGCCGGATACAAGACGGCCGCCGACTTCGCCCGCAAAGTTCGAGTCCGCCCGGTTACTTATCGAGCTTACGAAGCAGGCCAGAACGGCTATGCCAAGCGCGCCGCCGAGTTCGCCAAGAAGCTGAACGTCTCTGCTGGATGGCTTCTATCTGGCGGCCCCCAGCCCAGCGAAGCGGACCCCCCTGGCCATGCCGACCCGGACTTCGCGACATCTATAGCCATCGCCGTCTCTCGGATCTGGTCGGGAGGCCCTTTGCCCGAAGAAGATTCTCAAAGGCTGAGAGAGATAGTTCATAAAATTGATGCGCTGCGTTCGCAGCAGCCTGATCTCGATCAGGGTCAGATCGAGGCTGCGATGCGCGCTCTGCTTCTGCAACAGCCCGACCATACACCTGCACGGTGAAGCAAAGCGTCGCGCACTCAATATCGCACGGTACGCAATTCCTGGAACAACCTGACATTCAATCCCCCCGTTCGCGAAATTCGTTTCGCGGCCCTAACTTTAGCCACATACGTTAACCATCCGTTCTGAAAGAAGGTCACCGACCGAAAGAGGTTTGGGGCGAGAATCTGAACGAGAATATAATGTTTCGCCTGTAACTGGTAATTTACCGGTCATGTCATATCGCAGGACATGGCGGGGCTCGACAGAGCGGCTTTTAGGGCCGCGCGGAAACGCAAGAGGTTGAGCCAACAGAAGCTGGCGGACATTCTGGGAGTTGAGCAGCCGGCGGTCCAGCAATGGGAAACCGGTAAATCGTCTCCCCGCACACTGGATGGCCTACGCCAGCTATGCGACGTGCTTGGCGTATCCGCAGATGTGCTGTTGGGCCGGGAGAAGTTCCCCAGCGCCCGCTTTTTGGCCGATGTGATCCGGGAAGCCGGGACAACGGATGCTGACGAGCTGGCGGGGATCCTTCATAAGCGGCTGTTGGAAATGATAGGGGGATAGGTGCGCCTCAAAATTGCCACTGGCCCGCACCATATCGAGTGTGCTTTAAGGATACGTACATATCGAACGCCTAAAAATGGCGCTTTGAAAGGAGGCCATTATGACTGTTAAAGCAAACGGCCACTTCTACGTTGGCGAACTTCCGGACGGCCGCTTTGTCGCCGCTTCCGCCAGTTCTCCCTACTTCTGCTTCCGGGCGGAAAGCGAACAGGCCGTCATTCGGAAGGTCAAGAATGCCCTCTCCTTCTATCGGGAGCAGGGCGGCACTCAGCCGAACATCAGCGTCAAATCGCTCTCGCAGACGGTGACCACGGTTTTCCCGCGCCGCCGCGTCTCAATAGCGGAAACGTTGGAGGCCGCGTAAGTGCGAGCGGGCTACGTGTCGCTTGACGGGGTGTCCAAGGATACGCTTGAGTTCCTTGGATACTACCTCGTAGCTGAAAACGACGATTTCGAAATCTACTACCACCTCGCCGATGAGATCATCGTCGAAAAGTCGGATCGGCTCCTTTACGTAGAGGACGCCAACGACCTCCCATATTTCGCCCGAGAGATTATCTCGCTTCCTTCCGAGCATCCCGGCGACGCTTAACAACCCACCTCCCTAGGGACCCAACTGACCCGCCCTCGTGGCGGGTTTCTTTTTGCGCGCCTCCCATGTGATTCGCCCTGTGTCGATATAATTTGTAGTGTAACGCTACATTTGATGTTGACACGCTACGTTTCATAGCGCAGTATCTCCCCATCAGCCTAACGGCACGGGAGATAGAAGGTGAGCAACGCACAGCACGCACCGTACACGGTGGAGCTTGCCATCCATTACAACGGGCGCTTCGCCGGTTGGCAGGAGTTCGGTCCTTTCGCCGACAAGCGCGAGGCATGGGCATTCATCCAATCGCACGGCTTCACCGAAGCCCAAAAGGATGACGAGTGGATGGCCTACCCGGCGGGGAGGGCCTGAGATGGCACAGCCATTCGATTACACGGCGTTCATCGAACAGCAGCACGCGAAGATGGCTCGCAAGCGCGAGGAAACCACCCGCCTGCTTCTGATCGCCCGCGACCGGCTCAACGTCATGATCGACGACATGCAGAAGGGCATCGATGCCGACTGGCACGATGAAGTGTCCCTGCTGAACGCGATTGGCGACGCCTTCGGGATTGATGGCTGTCACGAGATGGCTGGCGACATTGCGGACGACAACCGCTGTCCCACCGCCGAAGAGATCGCCGGTTCCCGTCACGACGATAACCGCAAGATCGCTCTGGAGATGGGGCAATGACCAACGCACAGCACACGGTCAAGTCGATGAGGTACGGCGATTGGCACATCGAATACAACCCGCCGCCCGTGCCGTTCCGGAGTGCCGACTGGCAGTTCTGGCACGACGATTTTGATGGCGCCGAAGATGCCTGCGACAATCGCTATGGTCACGCTGGCTCCATCGAAGACGCCATGAACGATATCGACGATATGGCGGACGAGGCATTCGGCTGCCCGTGCGCTCATCCTGACCCGAGCTATTGCAAGAAGTCAAAGTGCGATTGGCGCGATGAGCAGCAGGCCCGCTTAGCCGCCCGCGCCCTTCTCACCAAGGCCGGAAAGGACAGGCAATGATGTCCGACCTCTTCGTCCAGCTTGGCGAGCATCTGGAGAACTCAATCCGCATTCAGATGCAATTCTATCCAGATGACTGGAGCGACGCCGACAAGCGGGAAATGGCGATCAAGCACCTTGGCTATGGCCGTGATGCATCCGCCTGCCCTGTCACGCGCATATCGGAACATGAGGTGGCGGCATGATCGACATATTCTTCGCGGGCGCAGCCGCCATCGGTGCACTGATCGTCATCGTGATCACCGTCAGTCTTCTGACTCTTGGAGTACGGAAATGATCTACCGCAAGTGCAGGGATGCTCTGTGTGATGGTCCGGACGATCCGTGGAAGCTCATCGCCATGACGGGCGGTTGCTTTGGCGGACTGCTTCTCTGGATCGCGATTATCTACGGGCTGAACGGCCTGTTTGCATGAATTCAACCAGCTCTAACCGATCCAATCCCCCGGACGGTGTCCACCTATACCCGGCTTGCCTGTGGACGGCAAGGAGAGGCTGCCGGGAGAAGGTTTCAGTGATGAATGATTTCGTGGGTGTCTGGCCTCTGCTCTCAGACCTTGGTTTCAACGCCGAAGAACTTGCAGACCGGGCATCATATCTCGGTGGCAGCGACGCCAACACCATCCTGTCTGGAGATGACGCCCGCGTGCTCAATCTCTGGCAGGAGAAAACCGGCAAGGTGCAAGGCGAGGATCTGTCAGGCGTGCTCCAGGTCGTTCTGGGACAATGGACAGAGACTTTCAATCGCCTCTGGTACGTGAAACAGACCGGCCTTGAAGTGACCGAGGCCAACAAGTTCCTCCGTTGTCCCAAGGTGGAGTTCCGCGCCGCTAACCTTGATGGTTTCGTCGAGGCAAAAGGAGCGATTTGGGAAGCAAAGCACACGTCCGCCTTTGCCAGGCCGGATGAGATTGTTGGCCGCTACATGCCACAGCTACAGCACAATATGGCGGTGCGCGGCGTGGACTTCGCAGTTCTTTCCGTCATCTACGGCAACCACAAATGGGAAACCTACGAGGTGCCGTCCGACTGGATGTATCAGGATGAACTTCTTGAGGCCGAACACAAGTTCTGGCGCTGTGTCCAGACCGACACCCCCCCGGTTGAGATCGCCGATGTGAAGGCTCCGAAGCCGCTGGCAACGCGCGAAGTCTCCATGGAGGGCAACAACCTCTGGGGTTCTCTGGCGGCCGACTGGATCAAGCATAAGGACGCCGCGAAGACCCACGCCAATGCGGTGAAGTCTCTCAAAGAACTGATCGAAGACGACGTGTCCCGCGCCTACGGACACGGATTGGAGGCAAAGCGCAGCAAGGCGGGCGCGATTTCATTCAAGGAGTTGGCGGCATGAACGACAATATGCCCCCCAAGGTTGCCGAAGCTATCGCAGCGGTCATGTCCGAAGTCCCAAAACTCAACAAGGGCGAGCGGAACAGCCACGGCAACTATAATTTTGCATCGATCGATGACTTTCTAGAGGCGGTTCGCCCGCTGATGGCGAAGCACAAGCTGATCATATCCGCCGATGAAGATGATTTCGACGTGATCGGCGAAGGCAAGGACATGTGGCTTCGGATGCGCTTTGCGTTTTCTGCGCATTGCCATGGCGAGACCTATGGCCCGATGCGCCGCTCGATCATGATCAAGGCGAGCATGGGCAGTCAGGCGTTCGGCGCTGGGCAGTCCTATGCGGAAAAGCAATTCCTGCGCTCATTGTTCAAGATCGCCACCGGTGAAGGCGCGGCCATTGATGCAGACAGCCATGCTCAGGAGCCGCTGGCGCGGACGCGGAGCAAGCAGCCAGACCCGGACGCCGAACCTCCGCAGGGATGGGTGGAATGGGTGAACGGCTTCCGTGAAATCCTGAACGGCTACCAGACGGACGACGAGATAACCGCATTGCAGAAGCGCAACAGCGCCCTACTCCGCGCGCTCTCGCTCGCCAACCCATCGCTCTATGCCGAAATCGGCAACGCGATCAAAACCAAGCGGGCCGATCTGGCTCCGCAGAAGAAAGCAGCATAATGGCTAAGAAACTCTACGACGTCGTTGCAACAGTCGGCTCGTACACCGACAGGCAAGGCAACGAAAAGCGCCGCTATGAGAATGTAGGCGTGATGATGGAGGGCGATAAAGGCCCCTATCTGATGCTCAAGCGCACGTTCAACCTGGCAGGCGTTCCATCGGATCGGGATACCGTTCTGCTGTCGCTGTACGAGCCGAAGGATGATCAGAAGCAACAGACGCGCGGTGGACAGGGCGGAACCGGCTTCAACAACGCGAGCGATCTGGAGGATGACGTTCCTTTCGTCACCAATGACCCGGCGCTGGAATACCGGGTGCGGTGATGAAGGCGTGCTTCAAGTGCGGCGAAGTCAAGCCGTTGGATGCGTACTATCGCCATTCAGAAATGGCCGATGGGCATCTGAATAAGTGCCGGGACTGCACCAAAATCGACGCCAGACGGCACCGCCTTGAAAACGCTGAAACTGTTCGCGCCTATGATCGCGAGCGGGCGCGCCGTCCCGAGAGAGTCGCTAAACGCAGCACATATGCCAAGGCGTATAGATATCAAAACCCTGAGAAGCGGGCCGCGCATACCGCGCTCGGGAATGCCGTTCGGTCTGGAAAGCTCAAGAAGCAGCCTTGCGCGTTCTGTGGAAGCGGTGAGCGTCTAGAGGCCCACCACCATGATTACAACAAGCCGCTAGATGTGACTTGGCTCTGTAGCGCGTGCCATGGCCGCTTTCACGCACTTGAGGCGATGGCTACCTATAGGGAGGATCGGCCCTAATGTCCCTCCCCCGCAGACGCCCATCCCTCAAGTCCGGTCGCGAGAATGCAGGCAAGCGGAGTCCCGCCCACTGCAATTTCGTCCGGTCGCACTTCTGCTCCGTCCCCGGATGCGAACAGCTTCCTATCGAGGTTGCTCACGTCCGAAACGGGACCGGCGGAGGGATGGGCGTCAAGCCTTCGGATCGGTGGACGATCAGCCTTTGCCGCGATCACCACGCCGAACAGCACCGGCTAGGCGAAGAGTCATTCGAGAAGCGCCACGGGATCGACATGAAGGCGATAGCGGAAGGGCTGGCTAAATCCTCCCCGCATTGGCCGAAGCTTAGGGAAATGCAGTGATGGCTAGCATCTGGCTTCGCCGCACCGCCACCGGCATAGCGCCGATCAACGCGGAGGATTTGCCGAAGGGCTGGCGTGTCGGTGATGAGTTGCGCGCGGAGATCAGCAAGCCCCGCAACGGCAAGCTGCACCGCAAAGCCTTCGTGCTGCTCGATATGGTCTGGCCGCACACCGAATACCCGACGAAGGAAGCGCTCCGGAAGGCTCTGACGATCGGAGCCGGTTTCACCGATGAAGTGATCAATCCCGTGACGGGTGAAGTCCACTGGACGCCCAAGTCCTGGTCGTTCTCTCAGATGGACGATCTGGAATTTCAGGAACTCTACAGCCGATTGATCGACGTGGCGTTGAAGATCGTTCCCGGCAGCAAGCGGGATGATTGGGAAGCCGCCGTAGAGAACATTGTGAGGATGTGAACATGAGCAAGCCATTTTTAGCGATAGCCGAAGCGGCCGACTTCGCGGCGTCAACCATGACGTTCATCGTCCCGCAGGGCACCCCTGTTGGGGGCGGCGTATTCGAGATCAAGCGCATTCGCAGCACCACGGATGAGGATAGGGCGACGTTCTCGAAAGAACTGGCGATGAACCAGGCCGAATATGATCGCCGTGAAGCGGCCGGAGAGTTTGATTGATGCGCTGGGCAGACCCTCATCATCACGACGTGATCGTGCACATGCCTTGGTTAAAGCGCACCCCACTCTGGAAGAGGATATGGGAGATGTTACAATGCAGGTAATTCACGGTTCGCGCGGCGGCCTTATCAAGGCTTGGATTGACGGCGTTCAGGTCGAACAGCAAGCGCGCCAGCAACTCGACAACATGGCCGCGATGCCGTTCATTCACAAGCACATTGCGATCATGCCGGATTGCCATTGGGGCATGGGGGCGACTGTAGGCTCTGTTATTCCCACCAAGGGCGCGATCATCCCTGCCGCCGTTGGTGTCGACATCGGGTGCGGCATGATGGCCCATCGCACCAGCCTGACGGCCTCAGACCTCCCGGATAATCTGTACGGCCTCCGTACCGCTATCGAGGAGCGCGTTCCGCACGGGCGCACTGACAATGGCGGAGCGAACGACAGGGGAGCGTGGAACGATCCTTCACCGCTCGCCGCGGATGTTTTCAACCGTCAGCATGACACGCTGGAGCAGATTGTCGGGAAGCACCCGAAGATCGCTCAGGCGGCGAAGCGTGCGCCCAATCACGTCGGCACCCTTGGCACCGGCAACCACTTCATTGAGGTTTGCCTGGATGAAGAACAGCGGGTCTGGATCATGCTTCATTCCGGCTCGCGCGGGATAGGGAACCGGATCGGAACCTATTTCATCGAACGCGCAAAGGAGGAAATGCGGCGCTGGTTCATAAACCTGCCAGATGAGGATTTGGCTTACATCCCACAAGGCTCCGAGCTTTTCGGCGACTATATGAACGCGCTGAATTGGGCGCAGAAGTTCGCCCGCGCCAACCGTGAAGTGATGATGCACGCTGCACTGGAGGCTCTGTCGGTCACCATATCAAAGCCTTTCACAAGCGACTGTGAGGCGGTCAACTGCCACCACAATTATGTGGCGCATGAGAAGCACTTCGGGGCGGATGTATTGCTTACCCGCAAGGGCGCTGTCTCCGCCAAGGAGGGTGAGCTTGGCATCATCCCCGGCTCGATGGGAGCCAAGTCCTTTATTGTGCGCGGCAAGGGCGGTGCGGCAGGCAGGGAGGCGTTCTTCTCGTGCTCACATGGCGCGGGGCGGGCAATGTCGCGCGGGCAGGCCAAGAAGCAATTCTCCCTTGAGGATCATGCCAAAGCCGTTGCCGGGGTGGAATGCCGCGTTGACGCCGATGTGATCGATGAAACGCCGGGCGCTTACAAAGACATCGATGCCGTCATGGCCGCCCAAGCGAACCTCATCAAGATTGTTCATACATTGAAGCAAGTCGTATGCGTGAAGGGATAGCCCCGCAAGCGACGGCTCGGGAGGACAACAACTAGTGTCTGAGAGACAGGAGCGCGTCCGTATCGGCGAGCTTGCGCGCATGACGGGGAAGACCGTTCGGGCGCTTCAGGCCATGGCTCTCCGGGGAGAAATACCCGGTTGCGCAAAAATCGGTAGGGAATGGACCTTCGACAGGATTAAGGTCCGCCGCTGGATTATAGCAGCGGAAGCGGAGACGTGTCAGAAAACCTATACCAGCGTGGCGAAGTCTACTGGCTCAAGATACAGGTGGCCGGTGTCGTCTATCGACGAAGCTTACGAACGCGCTCTAAGTCAGTAGCGAAAAAGCGCGCCCAGGAAGAGCGGACCAAGCTTGAAGAGTTCGCCGTCACCGGGAACGAGCGCCACAGCTACAAGGAGGCTTTCCTTCGATGGCAGACCGAGTTCCTACCCAATGTAGAGCCTTCCACGGCGCGGCGGTACAAGGCCAGCGCCCGGCAACTCTCCCCGCATTTTTCGGCGCTGTTCGTCGATCAGATAAAGCCCGCGACCATCGCCAATTATGTGAGCGCGCGGAAAAAGGAAAAGGCGACCGACGCCACAATCCGGCGCGATCTTACCGCGCTGTCATCATTGCTCCGAATGTGCGTGTCATGGGGCTGGACCGACACCAACCCGGCGAAGCTATGGGACCGATCGGTGCTGAAGGAAAGCCGGGATGCCATCAACCGGGTGGACCAGAAGAGCTTCGACCTTGTGGTTTCAGAAGCGCCCCCGGGCTTAGGCGCGCTTATGTCATTCCTTCTCGAAACCGGCATGCGGCTGGAGGAAGCGGCGAGCTTGGAGCGGTCGGACGTGAAACCCCATGGGCGGGTGTTCATCAAGAAGACGAAGACCCACGCGCCGCGCACGATCAAGCTGAGCGCACAGGCCCGGAGGATCGTCGAGATACAACCCGCGCCGTTGGACAGCCCCTATGTGTTCAACCACCGGGACAACGGCCGCTACGCCAGTGCGTCCAGCTTCTATGCGAAGATTCGGAAGAGGGCACAAAAACGGGCACAGGAAAAGGGCATCGAGTTCAAGCCGTACCGCCTTCACGATCTGCGCCACGAGTTCGCCGCCCGCTGGCTGGAAAAGGGTGGTGGGATATATGAGCTGTCCCGCCACCTTGGGCATGACAGTGTTTCAACAACTGAGCGGTTCTATCTGCGCTTCCTGCCATCCGAAGAGCATGGAAAGGCGCGAAAACGGAGGGCACAAAACTAGGCACAGGAACTGCGGTTTATTTTTCGACAACACACAAAAACGCTTGAAATTGTTCAATTCCCAAGCTAGTTTGATTTTCGGGTTTCAGGGTTTAGGAAACCGTCGCTCTATCCTGCTGAGCTACGGGGGCGCGCACCGCCTTGTGCGAAAGCGGCGGCCGGAGTTCAAGCCTAAAAGTCATGCGTCCGACCCGCCGGGGCGCACAGGCAGCGGCAACGGCATCACCGGAACGCCGTCTTCCAGCAAAGAGCGTGCTTCATCAGGCGAGGTTTCGCCATAGATCTGGCGGTGATCCTGCTCACCCAGGTGCATCGCCCGCGCCTCGTCGGCAAAGCGGCTGCCGACATAATCCGCGTTTTTCAAGAACGCGCCCTGCGCCTTGGCAAGCGCGGCAAGCATCTTCTTGCTCTGCTCGGGGTCTTCGCCGCCCGACATCGGAACCGGCGCGGCCCGCCCGTCGGCACGCCGGTTGCCCTTGGCCGCGACGGCCGGAGCCATCACCGCCTTTTCAACCTCGCCGCTGCCGCACACGGGGCAACTCACCAGCTTGCGCCGACGCTGGTCCTCCCAGTCTTCGGTCGAACCGAACCATGCCTCGAAAACATGCGCAGACGAACAGCGGATATCGAAAACGATCATCTGTCTTGCACCGGAGCCGAAAACCGTCGGCGGTGGCGGATGGCCGGAACGCGGCCGCGTACATCCTCAACCTGCGCCATGTCGATTTCGCACAAGGCGACGCCGGGCTCCGTCCCCATGTCCAGCAGCACCTCGCCCCACGGATCGATGACCAGTGAATGACCATAGGTGGACCGGCCGTCCTCATGCCGTCCGGTCTGGGCGGCCGCAACGACGAACACCCCCGCCTCGATCGCGCGCGCGCGCAGCAGCACATGCCAATGCGCCTCGCCCGTTGTAGCGGTGAACGCCGCCGGAACCGATAGCAAGGTCGCGCCTGCATCGGTCAACTGCTGGTAAAGCCCCGCGAAGCGCACATCATAGCAGATCGACATGCCCATTCTGAACCAGGGCGTTTCCGCCATGTCGGCCCGTTCGCCCGCGCGATAGGTGGCGGATTCCCGGTAACGCTCGCCCGAAGGCAGATCGACGTCGAACAGGTGAATCTTGTCGTAGCGCGCCCGGATTTCGCCATCAGCGTCGATGACGAACCCCCGATTGACAAGGCGGTCGGCCCCTTCCTCCTTCAGCGCAAGCGAGCCCAGATGCACCCACAACCCATGGCTTGCCGCCGCCTGCCGAACGGCGGCGAGCACCGGGTCATCGGCCTCCGTCACCGCCTTTTCCCTGATGCGGGCGGTCTTGCCGTCCAGCATTCCGCACATCTCGGGGGTAAAGGCCATTTCCGCCCCTTCCCCGGCTGCTTTCGCAAGCGCCTGCACAAGGTCGTGCACGTTGGCCGCGGGGTCGATCCCGCTGGTCGTCTGGATGATGGCTGCGCGCATGAATGACTGCGGCGTCAGGCGGCAAGCAACGGGTCGAGCCCGCCGGATGCGTCGAGCGCGGCCAGTTCGTCGGAGCCGCCGATATGCCTGTCGTTGATGAACACCTGCGGCACCGTGGCGCTCCCCGGCGCGCGTTGAAGCATCTCGGCGCGCTTCGGCCCGCCCATGGTGATGTCATATTCCTCGAAGCTCGCGCCCTTGCTCGCCAGCAGCTTCTTGGCGCGGGTGCAAAAGGGGCAGAGCATCTTCGTGTAGATTTCAACTTTCGCCATCAACAAGCTCCTTGCATGCAGACCTGTGGATCGCAGCGCCGCTTGTCAACTGTCGAGCGTTTTGAAAGGCAATGCCCGTGCCCAGGTCAGCACATGCACGGAGGTCGCGCCGGCGCGCAGCAACTCCCTGGCGCAGGCCCCCGCGGTAGCGCCGGTGGTCATCACATCGTCGACGAGAAGGACATTGCGGCCCTTGATTTGGGGCCTCGCCTTTTCCGCCACCCGAAAAGCGCCGCGCACATTCTGGAAACGCTGCTTTCGCCCAAGGCCCCCGCTGCTCGCGGTCGCGCGGCGGCGGACCAGCCCGTCCAGCATCAGCGCGGCCGCACTGTCTCGGGCAAGCGCGCGGGCGATCAGCCCGGCCTGATTATATCCGCGCCGCCAAAGCCGCCAGCGCGCGAGCGGAACGGGAATAATGAGGCTGCCGGGCGCATCCAGCCATTCGCTCGCGGCCAGGCGGATGTGCCGCGCCATCATTCGCGCCATATGCGTCCTGCCGCCATATTTGAAACGCATCATGATCTTGCGCGGCAGTTCCGCATAGACGATCGCCGCGCGCGCGCCGTTGAAGGTGGGGCGCTCTTCCATGCAGGGGGCGCAGAGCGCCGCTTCGCCCAGATCGGTCTCGAACGGCACCCCGCACGTAGCGCAGCGGGGCGCGCGGATGAAGCTCAGCCCGCTCCAGCAGGCGACGCACAGCGAATCGTCCTGCTCGACGATCAGCCCGCAACCAAGGCAGCGGGGCGGCAACGCAAGGTTCACCGCCTTCATGAACATGGACGCCAGGCGTTTGCGCATCGCAGGTTGAGCAACGGTCATGGCGGCGTCATAGCAGAGCCATGGACATCGCCGAGCCTTTTGATCGACGCTTGCGCCGGTTGCGGCGGGACCGCGCCGCCCCCCGCTTTCGGGAGCACGCCTTTCTGCGCGACCATATGGTTGAAGAGCTTCTGGCAAGGCTTGCCACCGTCAACCGCCGGTTCAGCCGCGCGCTTGATCTGGGCGCAGCCGACGGTGCGCTTGGCGTGCGCCTGCCGGTGGAAAGCGTGGTCTCTGCCGACGCCGGCTTTCGCTTCGCCAGCGGCACCGGCGGCGTGCAGTGCGACGAGGATCGCCTGCCCTTTGCAGACGGCAGCTTCGATCTGGTCGTATCGGCAGGCGCGCTGCATCTGGTGAACGACCTTCCCGGCGCGCTTGCGCTGATCCGGCGCGTGCTGAAGCCGGACGGACTGTTCCTTGCCGCATTTGCGGGCGGCGCTTCGCTCACGCGCACCCGCGCCGCACTGTTGGCGGGCGATATCGCCGCGACCGATGGCGCAGCGCCGCGCATCGCGCCGATGGTCGATGTCCGGGCGGCGGGTGACCTTCTTGGCCGCGCCGGCTTTGCGCTGCCCGTGGTCGATGTGGAGGCGGTCCCGATCCGCTATTCGGGGCTGCTGCCGCTGCTCCGCGACATAAGGGGCGCTGGCGATGCGGGCGCACCGGGTGCGCGCACGCCGCTGGGCCGGCACGCGGTCGCGGCCGCAGCGGCGGCATTCGATGCGGAAGCTGACGCCGACGGCCGGATCGCCGAAGTGATGGAGATCATCTATCTGACGGCGTGGTCGCCCTCCCCCGACCAGCCGAAGCCGTTGCGGCCGGGGTCGGGCAAGGTCTCTCTCGCCGACGTGCTGCGGAGGCCCGACGCCGGCATTTGAAAAGATATTGAGGTTGTCATGCTGAACTCGTTTCAGCATCCATGAACACAGGGGGCCGAGAACTGGATCGGCTCAATGTTCATGGATCCCCGCCTGCGCGGGGATGACTCCGGGAAGAGGGGCGAGGCTACAGCAACGCCTCCAGCAGGCCGATGAGCGGCTTGTCGGCGGGCGGCATCTCCAGCCCGTGCAGATCAACCGGCCGCACCCATTTCAGCCCCGCGGAATCGAGCGGGCGCGGCGTTCCGCTCCATTTGCGGCAGACGTAGAGGAGCAGGATCAGATGCCGGTCGCCCAGCGACTCGCTTGCAAAGCATGCGGGCGCAAGGCATGCGCTGCTCGTCTCTATCCCCAATTCCTCGCGCAGTTCGCGCACCAGCGCCACCTCCGGCGTTTCCCCATCCTCCACCTTGCCGCCGGGAAACTCCCACAGCCCCGCCATGCTGCGATGCGCCGAGCGCTGCTGCACCAGAACGCGGCCGTCGGCATCCACCAGCGCCACAGCGGTCACGAACAGCGGAAGGCCGGCCTGGCTGAGGATAATGGCTGTCATGACGATTTGTTAACGGCTCGCCTCTAGGTTTCGCACATCGCGGGGGCGGGGGCCCCCTGCAGGAGATCGATAATGGTGACCAGGCATCTAACCCGTCTCGGACGCGATGAACAGGGCGCGACAGCCATTGAATATGGGTTGATCGCGGCGCTGATCGTGATCGCGATGGTGGCGGGACTTGCCGCTCTCGGAGGTCAGACCACCAACATGTTCAACGACCTTTCCGAGAAGATCGACAACGCAATCGTCTAAGTTAACGAAGCGTCAACACAAGTAAATTGTACTGACACCATATCCGATAAATAATTTGTCAATTTTCGGTGTTTAGAACGGGGTCAGCTGCCCCAAAGGATGACGGGTCGGCGGGGTAAGTCGTCGGGATTTTGGATTTTGATTTGAGGAGAAGTAATATGTCTTTCATCCGTAAGATGCTCAAGAACGAAAAGGGCGCAACGGCCATTGAATATGGCCTGATCGCTGCACTCATTGCTGTCGCCGCCATCGCTGCTCTTGGCGCAGTTGGCGACGAACTCAATACAACCTTCGAAGCGGTCAACACTGCTCTGGTGAACGCAAACACCTAAGCTAATCGCAAACGCAAAGAAGGCGGCGGGGTTTTCCTCGCCGCCTTTTTCATGTCCGCCGTTCAGCGTTGGCCGTAGACGACCAGCTTCACCTTCTCGCCGGGACGCAGCGCACGGCCGGCTTCCAGCGCGTTGAGCGTCAGGAAGCGCTCCGTCTTCAAATCCGAATAGGCCATGCGATTGGCGAGCGTGGTCACGGTGTCGCCCTGCTTCACCGTGACCACATCGATCACGCGCGGGCGGATCGAGGCAGCCTCCGAATCACTCAGCCGCTTCATCGAATTGAGCATGGCGGCAAATGGCCCTGCCCCCGTGCTTCCGGGCGTGATCGTCAGGAAATGGAACGCCTGGTCGCCCGACCAGCGATAGGCGGTCACCGTCACATCCACCGGCCCTGACTGCGTGTTCGCCCGCGCGGTGGAAACAGCCGCCTCCAGGCCGTTCACCGTCGTCCGGCGTGGCTGGCTGTAGCTGATCTGCTGCCCGCCCACCGCCTGGAAGACCTTTCCAACATAGGCCTCCAGCCCGCCGCCGCCGAGGCTTCCGCCCGCAAACTGCGCCTGTCCGCCATTTCCCTGAATCGCGATGGATTGCGTACCGTTGTTGATCGTGAAGCCTGCCGGCGCTTCGAACTGGAACTTCAGGTCCGGGTGGCGAAAGACGCGCCCGTCGACCACACCCTGGTTGGGGTCATCGTCATAGATGGTTCCATCGAGCGCATTCAGGAAGACGTCGCGATTCCGCGTCTTGGCGGTTCCGCCCGCCGCCTCGCGCCGGGCCCGGGCCACGCGGTCCTGCGTCAGCGGGTGGCTGCGCGCCCAGCTCGGTACGCCCTTTTCCGCATCGCGACCGGCCAGTTGCGCGTCCAGGGCGCTGCTGCGGCCAAGCGAGTCGAGCATGTCGGCGGCGGCGAAGGGATCATAGCCCGCCCGCTTCAGATAGCGGATGCCGAGGTCATCGGCCTCATATTCCTGGCTGCGCGAATAGGAGAGCGTATAGAGCTGCGACGCCTGTCCAGCGATCTGCGCCAGTTCGGAGGAACCGGTCAGCACGCCGAGCAGCACCGATCCGATCGAGCCGATGGTCGAGCGCGTATTGCGCTTCTGGGAATGGCGCGCGGCCACATGGCCCACCTCATGCCCCAGAACCGACGCCAACTCGGCCTCGTCGTTCATCAGCGAAAGAAGCTGACGCGTCACATAGACATAGCCGCCCGGCACCGCGAAGGCATTCATCACCGGGGAGTTGAGCAATGTGATCGTGTAGTCCGACGCCGCATTGGCAAGGCCGGACTGCACCGCGATCTTGCGCCCGATCCGGGTCACATAGGCGGCCTGCGGCGCATTATATGCCCCGCCGAACTCCTCCAGAAGCTGCGGGTGCGCCTCTGCGCCCTGGGCGCGCTCGCTCTGCGACATCGACCGGATCTTGGAGCCGCTCTGCGCATCGGCGGGCGACTGGGTGCAGGCAACCGCCAGCGGCACGAGCGCGATGATCACGGCCAGACCCGCTTTCAGCATCCGATTTCTGTTCATGTTTCTCTCCGCGTTCCAGTCTTGAAAAAACATGGGCGGGGCACATGGTTCCGTCAACGGTACGAGATCAGGCGCTCATTTCCAGAAACTTGCGCCGCCGGTCCGCAAGGAGCGCGGCTTCCGTCATGGCGGAAAGCGCCGACAACTCTTCCTCCATCGCGTCGCCCAACGTCGCAATGGCCGCAGCCGGATCGCGGTGCGCGCCGCCCAATGGCTCGGCGACGATCCGGTCGATCACATTGAGCCGCTTCAGGTCGGCCGCCGTGATCCGCATCGCTTCGGCTGCATCGGCCGCCTTGTCGGCCGACCGCCAGAGGATGGACGCGCAACCTTCCGGCGAAATCACCGAATAGATCGCGTTCTCGAACATCAGCACCCGGTTTGCGGCCGCAAGCGCGATTGCGCCGCCGGAGCCGCCCTCGCCCACCACAGCCGCGATCATCGGCACGCCCAGCGACAGGCACGCCTCGGTCGAGCGAGCGATCGCCTCGGCCTGGCCGCGCTCTTCCGCTTCCACGCCGGGAAAAGCGCCGGCGGTGTCGACGAAGGTGATCACCGGCAGGCGGAACTGGTCGGCCAGCTTCATCAACCGGATCGCCTTGCGATAGCCTTCCGGCTTGGCCATGCCGAAATTGTGGCGCAGGCGGCTGGTGGTGTCATTGCCCTTTTCATGGCCCATCACCACCACCGGGCGGCCGCGAAACCTGCCGAGACCGCCGGTGATCGCGGCATCCTCGCCGAAATTGCGGTCGCCCGCCAGCGGCGTGAAATCCGTGATCAGCGCGGCGGCGTAATCCTTGAAGTGCGGCCGCTCGGGATGGCGCGCCACCTGGGTGCGCTGCCAGGGCGTAAGCCTTGCATAGAGGTCGCGAAGCTGCCGCTCGGCCTTGGCCTCCAGCCTTTCGACCTCGGCGGCAATGTCGATGCTGCCGTCGTCCGCGGAATCGCGAAGGTCCGCAATTCGCGTCTTCAATTCCGCAACGGGCTTTTCGAACTCAAGAAACGTGGTCATTGGCGCTTGGCGTTACTGGCGGGGGGGCTTGCCGTCAACGAGTGGATGCTTCGAAGCGACGAGTTCGACCAGCGCCTTCGTCTGCACATGGGTGTAGATTTCGGTCGTCGCGATGTCGGCATGGCCCAGCATCGCCTGCACCGCGCGCAGGTCTGCGCCGCCTTCCAGCAGATGTGTGGCAAAGGCGTGGCGCAGCACATGGGGGCTGATTCGCTCGGGCGGAATGCCTGCTTCCGCGCCAAGCGCACGGACAAGCTGGAACAGCCGCACACGCGACAGATGCTTCTTGCCCGAGGGAAAGAGATAGCGCGAATCCGGCGGCACATGGGCGACATGGCGCTCCACCGCCGCCTGCGCCCTTGCCGACAGCGGCGCCAGCCGCTCCTTCCCTCCCTTGCCGGTCAGCATCAGATAGGGCTGGGCGGGCCGAACCGCATGGCGCGGAAGCGAGACAAGCTCCGTCGCGCGCAGGCCGGAACCATAGAGCAGCTCCATGAGGGCCGAGAGCCGGTCGACCGCCGGGCCGGGCGCGGTCGCCCGCTTGCGCTCCAGCGCCTCGAACAACGCATCGACATCCTTGTGGGAAAGGATCTTCGGCAGCCCGCGTTCCCGCGTCGGGCGCGGCAGCGCGCGAGACGGGTCGTCCGCCCGATCCCCCTCATCGGCAAGAAACGCAAAGAACCGGCGCAGCGCCGATGCCTTGCGCGAAACCGTCGCCCGGCTGAGCGCGGACCAGTGGGCGGACAGTTTCTGCACGGCCTCTTCATCGGCCCCAGCCAGCCGCCCGCCAAGCAGTTCGGAAGCGCCCCCCAGATCGGCCGAATAGGCGAGCAGCGTATTGCGCGATGCCCCCGCCTCCGCCGCCATCATCTCGAGAAAGCGGGCGATCGCCACGCGGTCTTCTCCAGCCGGGGCGGCCGTTGCGCTCATGAACGCATCAACGCTTCCACCGCGATCATCCGCGCTTCGGGTTCGCGTCCCACCCGGCGAAGCGCCGCGACGATGTGGAACAGGTGCTGCGGCGGCACGCCATTCCATCTGGCCGTCTGCATGCCGATTGCGGCCAGCAGCGCAACCTCGCCACCCCGGCCTGCCGCCGCCGCGCTGTCGAGCTGACGCAGATAGCGGCTGCTGGCGGAAAGATTGGCACCATATTCGGCGCCCAGCTCGTCCACCACGCTGCCTTCCAGCCGCCCCAGCCCGGCGAGTGCCGCCACCAGCAACGCCGTGCGATGCCGTCCGCGTGCGCTCTCGTCGCGCTGCGCCCAGCCGCGAATGCGGCTCTCGGACACCGGAATGGCGCTGGGCGCGCCGATCGAAAGCAGCGCCCAGCCTTCAGTCGCATCGGAGTCGCTTGCGCCCTGAAGCACCGGCCACCAGCGCGCCGCCTGACGATCGAGCCCGGCCGAAAGCATGGAGCCGATGAGCGCGCCCGCCTGATCCACCAGATCCTCGTCCGGCTCGATCCGCGCCGCCGCGCGTGCGGTGAGGATGCGCGAAGTGTAGCCGTCGCGGCTGCGCATATCGCCGGTCCAGAGCGCTCCCAGCGCATTGAGCCGCTTGTCGGCATCCTGCTCGACATAGGCCCTGCGAAGCTTTCCGGCGGGCGTGTCGGCAATCTCGAATGGGTCGATCTCCTCGGCCAGCGCCGAATAGAGATCGACGAGATCGGCCGACGAGACCATGCCCAGTGCGGCGCCGGCACGGGCGGACGCGATCCGCTGCTCAAGGCTGAGCGCAGGCGCGCTTGCCCGCCATGCCTGCACCTGTGGCCCCGCCGTCCTCAGCAGCCGCGCCGGAATGTTCACGCCAGATGCCGTCGCAAGGCCGTAGCGGAAGATGTTCAGTCGATTCGCCTCGGTCCAGTCGACATTGGCGTTGCGCTGGCTGCCCGTTCCGGCCGCGGCGATTCGCTCCACCAGCAGCAGGTCGACATTGCCCAGCGCCTTGCGCTGGCGCGCCCGGTCGGTCAGCGCGGCCGCAAGGCTCGTATCGCCCGAAAGGCCCGCGCACATGGCCCGCGCCATCGGCCACAGCGCATCGCGCGAAAGGCTTTCACCGACATCGGCAATGGGGCAGAGCCCGCCGATGTCGGCATTGGCCAGCGCCACCTGCGCCGCCACGGCATAAAGGCGCGGCGTATAGCGATCCAGCGGCACCGCCTGCACCAGCATCCGCGCGCCATGGACGTCGCCGAGGCGAACGAGCAGCAGCGCCCGTTCGGCCACCCAGTCGGCGGGGCGCGATCCCGGCGCGGTGGGCACGCTGGAAAGCAGCGCCCGCCGGAGCACGATAGCCACCCAGCGCGAGGCGACGGGCGTGTCCAGCCGCTGCATCAGCGTGGTCAGATAGGGGCCGCTGGCGCTTCCGAAGGCGTCCTGCGGGAAGCCGGTCGTCCCGGGGCCGATCGCACCCACCCGGTCGATGGGACGGCTGACGGGCGGCGGCAGGCGATAGCTTTCCGGCTCCTCGCTTGCCGTCGCCTCGTCGGGTGATTCCGCCGCAGGCGCGCCTTCCGCCTGGCCTTCCATCGCGGGTGCGGGCGCTGGCGGCACGGCCGGAGCCACGGGCCGCGACGGCGCGGGCGGACCGAAACCCGGAGGCAGCAGCGATTCCGGACCCTCCTGCCCCAGCGCGGGTATCGCCGCCGCAATCGCCGCGACGGCAAAGGCGAGCGTGCGTCTAGAGACCCAGTTTTTCATTCGGGATCGGCTTTTCCACCGGCTTGGGCTGAACTTCGGTATCTATGAAGGAAAGCGCCGCAAGGACGCCCATGACGACCACGAGGACAAGTATCAGAAGGATCGCTGCACGCGACATTTGAGACCCCAGAGCAATTGGATGCGAACTGCTTTTGCCCGACATGCCCGCTCTGTGTATAGCCCCTCACGTCAATGAGCGCGCACAAGACATATACCGCCGGATTTAAGGTGGATCGCCCGATCGTCCTCATCGGGCTGATGGGGTCGGGCAAATCCTCGCTTGGCCGCCGCCTTGCCGTACGGCTCGGGCTGCCGTTCTTCGATGCCGATCACGAGATTGAGGCGGCGGCGGGCCGCACCATCAGCGAAATCTTCGAGAAGTTCGGCGAGGCGCATTTCCGCGACGGCGAGCGGCGGGTCATCGCCCGGCTGATCGACGGGGAACCGAAGGTGATCGCCACCGGCGGCGGCGCGTTCATGAACGAGGAGACACGCGCCCTCATTCTGGACAAGGCGATAGCGGTGTGGCTCGACGCCGACATCGACACTCTGGTGGAGCGCGTCGGGCGACGAGACCATCGTCCGCTGCTCAAGAACCGCGATCCGCGCACGGTGCTGAGCGAACTCGCCGCCGTCCGCAACCCGATATACGCCGAAGCGCCGGTGCGCGTGCCAAGCCGCGCCCAGCCGCATGAAGCGTCGGTCGATGCGATAATGGAGGCACTGGCCAATGCCCAGCGTTGAACTCTCGCTGGCAGAGCGCAGCTATGTCATCGACATCGAGCCCGGCCTGCTGGCAAGGGCGGGCGAAAGGCTTCTGCCCTATTGGCAGGGGCGGCCGCTTGCCGTGGTGACGGACGAGAATGTCGCCGCGGCCCAGCTCCCGGCCTTTCTGAAATCGCTGGAGACGGCTGGAATCACCGGAGAAGCCATTGTCCTGCCGGCGGGCGAAGGCACGAAGAGCTGGACGCACCTCTCCCAACTGGTCGACCGGCTGCTCGCATTGGGGGTGGAGCGCAAGGATCACGTGATCGCGCTTGGCGGGGGCGTGATCGGCGATCTCGTCGGCTTTGCGGCGTCGATCATGAAGCGCGGATGCAACTTCATCCAGGTGCCGACCACGCTCCTGTCGCAGGTGGATTCGTCGGTGGGCGGCAAGACAGCCATCAACACGGCGGCGGGAAAGAATCTGGTCGGCGCCTTCCATCAGCCGTCGCTGGTGCTCATCGATCCGCGCGCGCTTGCTACCCTGCCGCCGCGCGAGCTGAGGGCGGGCTATGCCGAGGTCGTCAAATACGGCCTCATCGACGACGCGCCTTTCTTTGAATGGTGCGAGGCGAACGGCCCCGCGCTGCTCGCGGGCGATGAAGCCGCGCAGGTTCATGCGATCCGCCACAGCGTGGAGGCGAAGGCACGGATCGTGGCGGCGGACGAACGCGAGACAAGCGGCGTCCGGGCGCTCCTGAACCTGGGGCACACCTTCGGCCACGCGCTTGAGGCGGAGACCGGCTTTTCCGACCGGCTGCTGCACGGCGAGGCGGTCGCCATCGGCATGGTGCTCGCCTACCGCTTTTCCGAGGCCGAAAGGCTGTGCGCGGCCGGTGCGGCCGATCGCATCGCCACGCACCTCCGGCAGTGCGGCATGAAAGCGCATCCGAAGGACGCAGGCGTCACGGCAAGCGGCCGAAGGCTGGTGGAACACATGATGCACGACAAGAAGATGGAAGGGGGAAAGCTTCCTTTCCTGCTCGCCCGAGGCATCGGCAAAACCTTCCTTGCCCGCGATGTCGCGCTGGACAGCGTCGCCGCCTTCCTCGACCGGACAATCACGCAGGGCTGATCGCGCGCCGACCCCGTGTGGCGCGTGGCGCGAGGGTCTTTCCTGATTAGATTGAAGCGCTCAGGCTGAGCTTGTCGAAGCCAGCGCTCCTTCCGCTAACCCTTCGACATGCTCAGGGTGAGCGGGGGTGAGTTCATCTAAACCGCACACTTTTAGGGGAACGACCCGGGCGTCTTGGCGGCTTCCGGCTCCGGCCGGAAAAACACCCAGGCAAGCAGGAACCAGCCGGAAAGCATAGTCAGCCCGCCCGCCGGAGTGATCGCCCCCAGCCAGCGCGGCGCGCCAAGGGTCATCGCTGCAAGCGTGCCCGCGAAAACCGCCGAACCGATCAGAAACAGCGCAGCGACCACGCGGCCGCTGCGGGCGGGAACCAGATTCGCGATGAATATCACCATCACCGCGTGAACCAGCATGCAGATGCCGCCGAGACGCAGCCACAGCGCCTCGCGCGGATGATCGACGCCATGGGCGGCGAAAGCGCACAGGATAAGCCCAAGCGCCCCCCAGATCGCCCCGGTTCCGCACAATCGACGTGAACTCTCGGTCATTTGTCCTCCGCGTCCACCGGCGTCGCCGCGGGAAGCGGCCCCGAACGATGAAACATCATTTCATTTCCGGAATGAAGGTCGCCGCTAACGGATTGCAGCGCAAGTCTTTCCTCGTCCCTGCGGCGGTACTCCAAATCGATCCTGTCGATCTGCCGACCCTCGACGCCCAGCTTTTCCAGCGCCATGCGCCCCAGCAGGATCGCCGATTCCCAGACCTCCCTCACCATTCCATTCAGCTCGGCGCCCTCCAGCGCAAGCAGATGCCGCCGGTCGAAGACGCGCGCAAGCACCGCCGCCTGCGGGAAAGCCTGTCGCACCGCCTCGATTACCGATGCCCCCAGCCACTCGCCGTTGACGCAATAGACGATGAGGTTGGCTTCCTCCGCGCCTGCACGCCGCAGCAGATCGACCCGGCTGCCGTCGCCATAATAAACCTTCATGCCGAAGCTGGCGGTACGCTCGATCTGTTCGGGGTTCGAATCGATGACGGTCACCGATGCGCCTTGGGCCATGATCATCTGCGCGACCGTCTGGCCGACCCGGCCATAGCCGATCACGATCGCGCGCGCGGCTCCGGCATTTTCCGGACCGTCGAGCGCGGCCGTGATCGGCGCGTCCTCGCGGTTGAACCTGCGGACCAGCGTCATCAGCAAGGGCGTGCTGGCCATGGACAGCGTCACCACCGCGCCGAACAGGCTGGCCGCCTCCGGCGCGATCAGCAGGGCGTCGCTGGCCTGGGCGAACAGGACGAAGCCGAATTCGCCGCCCTGGCTCAACAGCAGGCCCAGCGACAGCGCCGAGCGCCCCCGCATGCCGAACATGCGCGCCACGCTCCAGATCGCGAGGGTCTTGATGGCGATGACAAGAACAGCAAGCCCAAGCACGACATGAGGCCGCGAAACGACGGCATCGACATCCAGCATCATTCCGACGCCGACGAAGAAAAGACCCAGCAGGAGCGAGCGGAACGGTTCGATGTCGGCCTCAAGCTCGTGCCGGTAAGGCGAATCGGCGAGCATCACGCCCGCCACGAAAGCGCCGAGCGCGGCCGACAGGTGCAGCGCTTCCATGATGGCCGCCGCGGCCAGCACGGTGAACAGCCCGGCGACGACAAACAGCTCGCGCGCGCCGATGCGGCCGATCAGGCGGAACAGCGGGTTCAGGACGAAGCGCCCGGCCAGCACCAGCCCCGCGACCGCAAGCACGGTGTGGATCGCAAGCTGCCAGCCGGGCGGCGCGGCAGGATCCACCGGCGCGCGGGAGAGCGCGGCAATGATCGTGATGAGCGGCACGATCGACAAATCCTGGAACAGCAGGATGGAAAAGGCGCGCTCCCCGAAGGGGGTGTTGAGCCGCCCGCGATCCTGAAGCATCGGCAGCACCTGC
This sequence comes from Tardibacter chloracetimidivorans, assembly GCF_001890385.1. Classification (NCBI taxonomy): domain Bacteria; kingdom Pseudomonadati; phylum Pseudomonadota; class Alphaproteobacteria; order Sphingomonadales; family Sphingomonadaceae; genus Tardibacter; species Tardibacter chloracetimidivorans. Next base: position 1,876,919 of record NZ_CP018221.1, read on the forward strand.
GCGGTGGACGACAGCGCCAGCGGTAGGCCGACGGCGATCGCCGCGCCGAGGCTGAACCCGGTGACGAAATAGATCCCCGCCGCCAACAGGATTCCGGACACCACCACCTGCGCGAGGCCAAGGCCGAAGATATCCCGGCGAAGCCGCATCAACCGGCTTGGATGAAGCTCCAGCCCGATGATGAACAGCAGCAGCACGATGCCGATTTCGGCCAGCGCCATGATGTTTTCGGTGTTGCCAAGCAGTCCGAGCCCGTGCGGCCCGATCAGCGCGCCGGCCACCAGATAGCCAAGCGTCGCGCCAAGCCCCAGCCGCCGGAACAGCAGCACCGCAACCAGCGCGAAACCAAGATAGATGACGCTGTCCAGCAGCAGGCCGCCGTTGCCGTGCATCAGCCTTGCTTCCCCCCGGCAGCGGCGCGCGCGGCGGCTTCGGCGGCCGCCTCAAACGCGAGCAGGATCGAGGCGTGGCGGGCATGATGGGCCCGGGCGGGCGCAAAGACGTCAAGCCCCGGCCAGTCCCCCGGCGTCTCTCCCTCGCCCGCAAGATAGGCGCGAAGCGCGTCGCGCGCGGCGGCGATTTCCGCCCCCGACCGCCCGATCGCGCTGGCCCCCATCAACGCGGCGGACGCCTGCCCCAGGGCGCAGGCGCGCACCTCCTGCCCCAGCGCGCTGATCCGGCCCGCCGAATCAAGATCGACGTCGACGGTCACACGGCTCCCGCAGACCGGCGAGCGCTTCGCCACGCTCGCCTGCGGATTGGGCAGCCGGGCGGCGTGGGGTATGGACGCCGCCAGCCGGAGGATGCGGGTGTTGTAGAGCGCTTCTGCCATGGAGCGCATATAGCGCGAAATGCGCGGCTTGCACCTGCGATGAGATTGGTTGCCTACCTGCCTTGGCCGCTTGCGCCGGAATGCCCCAGCGGGTCGACGAGCTTATGGAACCGGTCTTGATGCGCCCGCGCCGGCTCATCTAGCAGCAAAGCTGGACGGGACGATGATGATCAATTTCGCTGCATTTCTCTATACGCTGCTGGCTGTCTTCGTGCTGGCCAGCATCTCGCGCAACCGGCGCGAACAGCGGCCGGACACACCCATTCTCAGCCTTGTCGGCTGGGGATTGATGTCCGCCTCCTTCACGCTCGCAGCGCTGCTGCTGGGGCTTGCCGTCTGGGCGGTGCTCCGGGCCTGAGCGCCCGTTGCAATAGGGCGGCGCTCTTGCTTTGCCCCGGTAATCCGGTCAAATCCATCGCGTGTCCTACGCGGTTTGCCTCCTTCCTTGCTGAGAGTCGCTTATCTGGCGGCGGGTTTCATGTCGCTGGGCCTTGGCGGGCTGGGCGTGCTGCTGCCCCTGCTACCGACCGTTCCCTTCATCATCCTCGCCGCCTTCTGCTTTGCGCGAAGCAGCACCGCGCTGGAACGCAAGCTTCTAGACAATCCGAGCTTCGGCCCGGCGATCAGGCTGTGGCGCGAAAAGGGAGCGATTTCCCGACGGGGCAAGCGGGCGGCGCTTGCGGCCTTTGCGTTCAGCGCCGTGCTTGGCCTTTTGGCCTCGCCCTTTCCCTGGTCGCTCATCCCCCTGGCCGCCGCGCTGATCGGCGGCACCTGGATCTGGCGGCGGCCGGAGGGGGAAGCCTGATCGCGCGTCAGCGGTTTCGCATCGCCTCCTCATAGGCCTTGCGCGCTTCGGCGCGGGTCCGCTCGCTCAGCCGCCCGCTCACCATGTCATCGAAAGTCGCCACGCTTTGCGACAGCGATTCGGACGTCTGTCGCGCAAGGCTTTCCAGATCCCCCTGATATTGCGGGATGAAGAAGAAATGGGTGGGCGGATGCGCGCGATAGAGGCTGCGGAACTTCTCGATATCGGCAAGCTCCACGCGCAGCAGCTTCAGCCGTTCGGCAGGCGTGATGCCGCTGATGCGCGGCGGCTTGATTCGCTGCATGTCCCACCAGACGAACGGAAGCTCGGGGTCCATGCGGCGCGCCTCGGCGATCATGATGTCGCCCGCCTGAAAGGACTCCGCGCCCCTCGCGGCGGCGACCAGCAGCGTCGCGTCCCCGGTCTTGCGCGCCAGCGCCTGCATTTCCTCCACAAGCTGCGCCCGACCCGTTACGGCCGATCCGGCGTCGAGATAAAGCTGCGCCGCATCCATCTTGCGGGGCGTGTGTCGCGCATAGAGCGCCCGGATTTCCTCGCGCGCCTTCGCGGGGTTGCGCTGCATGGTGTGGTACAGCCACGCATTGTTGAAATGATCGGCCGCCGAGGCGGGCCTTTTGATGATCATGTGCGGCTGCGCCATCTCGTGGAGGTCGCTCACATCGCTGCGGATGGCCGTCACATCGCTCTGGATCAGGCCAAGCTGCCGCCCCACCGTCTCTGTCGCCGACTGACCCTGACCGATCAGCATCAGCAGCACGAAGGCGGCGGTCGCGAACAGGCCGAAGCGGAAAGCGTCGCACGGCGCGCACTGCACCACCTCCTCGACGGCGGCCGGATCGCCCTCATTGACCATGAAGGCGCGCTGAAGGCAAAGCAGCGCCGCCGCCACCGTGATTCCGGCGAAGATGAGGACGAGCATTCCGGCGGAAAGAAACTCGGCGAAAAAGCTGACCAGATCGCCGAACAGGCCAACCGCGCCGCCGATGAGCGCGAACAGCGACGCACGCGCAGGCCAGAGGATACGCTTGATCAGGACCAATCGTGAAGTCGCCAACGTCATTCCCCCGCAGATGGCCAACGTTGCATATGCTTAATGACTTCAGCGCCACCCGTCACCCTGTTCAGCGGGGGTATGGACCATCGTGCTAGCGACAGAGGGTGCTCGCCGGCACATCCGTTCCGGTCAGGAGCCGGTGTAGCGGATCGCCAGCCAGAGGGTGCGCGGAGTCGCGCGTTCGATCAGGCCCGCACCCGAAATCCCCGCCTCGACCCGCCGGTCGGCAAGATTCTCCGCACGCGCCTCAACGCTGATCCCGGCGGCGAGCGGCACAGCCAACGCGGCATCAAAGGTCAAGGCGTCGTCCAGGCGGCGCACGTTCACGTCATCCTCGAACTGACTGGAGACATAGCGGCCGGTCACCGAAGCCGTCAGGCCGCCCTCCCCCAGCCAGCCGATCGTCGCGCTCCCCTGATGGCGCGGCGTCTGCGCGGGCCGCAGCCCGTCGAGCGCAAGCGCGGCCCCGGAAGCCCGGACCCGTGAATCGGCATAGGCATAGGACGCAGCAAAGCTCCACGGGCCATGGCTGAACGAGGCGTCGATCTCCAACCCTCGCGCCCTGATCGCATCAAGGTTCTGCCGCTGCCGTAAACTACCTTCGGGATCATCGTCGAGCGTGACATTGGCGATCGCGTTGTCGAGCTGGTTCCAGAACAGGGTCGCGCCCAGCCGCACGGTGCTCAGCGGCTGAAACTCGACCCCCGCCTCGACACCGGCCAGCCGTTCGGGGCGCAGCGCCGCATTGGCCACCGTCGTATCGGCCCCGACCCTGAACGGGCGGTAAAGCTCGTTTAGGGTGGGCAAGCGATAGCTGAAATAGCCGGCTGCCCGGAGCGTCAACGCGCTTGCAGGCTGCCAGGCAATGGCCGCGCGGCCCGTCGGCTCCCAATGGCTGCGATCGGCAAAGCTTTCGCCGCGCAGGGAATCTCCGGTCGCAAGCGTCCATTCCCTGATGCCGCCGTTTTTGATCTGCCACCGGTCGATCCGAGCGCCGCCGGTCAGCACCAGCCTATCGGCAAGGGCATGGCTGCCTTCGACAAAGCCGCCGATGGTGACGTTTCTGCCGCCCGCCCGGCGCGCCCGCGTTGGAAGGCCGCCGACGAAGAAGTAGAGTTCGTTGGTGCGGCCCACGGACTCGCGATAGTCCAGCCCCATCCGGATTTCGGTGCTGTCGCCCACGGGCGGGCGCAGCTCCAGCTTTGCGCCATAGCCGGTGGCGGGCACATTGTGCTGATCCAGCACCAGGTTCGCGGTCGAACGATCATCGCTCACACTTGCGAAGCGGGAACTGAACTCGCGCGACTGAAGATAGGCCAGCGCTTCCCACGCCCAGCTTCCCCGCCCGAGGAGGCGCAGGCTGGCATCGGCCCCCCGCGTGCTGTTGTCTGTAGAGGCGACGCCCCGCTCGCGATCGTCGCCGAACGCACCGGCCGATGCCTGCAGTTCGGTATCATCCCCGACCGGAACGACGGCCCGCGCACGGGTGCTCCACTGGCGATAGTCGGCAGGCCGGTCGGCGCTGCCCCGGCTTTCCTCCACGACCGGAATGAAGCCGTCGCCCCGGTCAAAACGTCCGGAAATGGTAACATAACCGGCACCGACATCGCCGGCCAACGCCGCGTCGGCGATCAGCGAATCCCTGCTGCCATAGGCGATGCCGCCGGATAGCAGAGGCAGTTCGCCCCGCGCCGCGCTTGCAAGCTCGATCGTGCCCGCAAGCGCACCGGACCCGAACGGCCCGGCGCCGCCGCCTCTTGTCACGCGCACATAGCCCAGCCGCCGCGGATCGAGCGATGGCCAGTCGATCCACCCGCCGAAGGGATCGGCCACCGGAACGCCGTCAAGAAGCACGAGAGCGCGCGACGATGCATTGCCGCCGAGGCCGCGTAGCGACGCCCCCTGGCTGGTGGGATGGGCGGAACGCGAGTCGGATCGACGGAACTGGTGGAACCCCGCCGCGTCACGCAGCACATCCTCCAGCCGGTCCGATGCCGACCCGGTCAATCGCTCGCGGGTGATGATCTTCAGGTCATAAGCGCTGTCGCCGATGCTGGACGGCAGGCCGTGGCCGGTGACGATGATCGGCGCGGGCTGGGCCGCCGCCGCGGATGCCGTCGAAACGCCCGCAAAGGCCATGATCCAGAAGCTGGGACGCACGCATACTCTCCCTGATTGCGATTGTTGTTTTCGTTGCGCCGCCGGCGATCAGGCCAGGAGTCGAGTTTCTATTCCCGCCCCGCACGCCAGCGGCGCCTGAGCGCAAGGCCATATATTGCGACCGCCGTCGCGGCAAACAGGAACCACTGCATTGCATAGCCCCGGTGCCCTTCGGGCGTGGTGGTGTTCGCCATTTCGGGCGTTGGCTGCGCCACCGGAATAAGGCCGGTCGGCGGCTGTTCAGCATAGAGGATATATTGATCGGCGGATTCAGTTCCGCTGTGGAGCAGCCGGCCGGTATAGCTGTTGGCCGTCCCCCTGGGCAGCGCGCGTTCGGGCCGCTCGGTAATGCCAAGGCCGATCGTCACCCGGTCGTCACCCGGCCTTCGGACGCAAGCCGCCGGCTGCAGCCAGCCGGACGTGCCGCCGCGTCCCGTTCCTGCCTTGGGCTGAAGATATTCGATCCGTTCGCAGGTCACGCGAAAGCGGCGATAGTCCAGCCCCGGCGGCAGGGTGGAGGGGAGATCGGCCGTGGCCTCCAGCAGATTTCCTGCGGCGCGCGCGGTCAGCGTTTCCTTCCATTCGGCACGGCGCAACTGCCACATGCCGAGCGCGATCATCACCGCAACCGCGATCAGGACCAGCGCCGTGGCCAGCAATGGCACACGCCGCATCGTCACCTGTCGTCCCGCCTGCCTTCAGCCGCCTTGTGACGGAACTCGAGCGCGAGCAGCGCGGCCTTGGATATGCGCAGGCTCCATATCACGGCGATTGCGGTCAACGGCACCCAGAGCAGCGCATGCACCCAAAGTGAGGGGCGGAATGCGGCATCCGTCACCAGCGCAAGCACGGTGATGACCGCGCCGATGATCAGCGTCAGAAAGGCGGCGGGGCCATCGCCGACATTATAGGCCGAATAATCAAGCCCGCAGGCGCGACATTGCGGAGCGAAGCCGACAAGCCCGTCGAACAGCGTCTTCGCCCCGCATTGCGGGCAGAGCCCGCCGAGCGCAGCTTCGACCGGGCTCGGCTGCCGCACCTCCTAGTGTGCCGCCAGCGGCGCGGCTCCGAAGTCCGAACCCCATACATAGATGGAGATGAACAGGAACAGCCACACCACGTCGACGAAATGCCAGTACCAGGCAGCCGCCTCGAAGCCGAAGTGCTGCTTTGGCGTGAAATCGCCATTGTAGAGCCGCTTCAGGCAGACGGCGAGGAAGATGGTGCCCACCACCACGTGAAAGCCGTGGAAGCCGGTCGCCATGAAGAAGGTGGCACCATAGATGCTGCCCTTGAAGCCGAACGGCGCGTGATAATATTCAAACGCCTGAATGGCGCTGAACACCACGCCAAGCCCGATGGTGCACCATAGGCCCTTCTTCGCGCCCTCGCGGTCGCCATGGATCAGCGCGTGATGCGCCCAGGTGATCGTCGTGCCCGAGCAGAGCAGGATCAGCGTGTTGAGCAGCGGCAGGCCGAAGGGGTCGATCACCTCCAACCCGACCGGCGGCCATGCGCCACCGATGACCTCGGCGCTGGACGGAAACAGCGACGCATCGAAATAGGCCCAGAACCATGCGACGAAGAACATCACTTCCGAGGCGATGAACAGGATCATCCCATAGCGGTGATGAAGCTGCACCACGGGCGTATGATCGCCGCTGTTGGCTTCCCGCACGACGTCCGACCACCAGGCGTAGAAGGTGTAGAGCACACCCGCCAGGCCAAGGAAGAACACCCATTTGCCCCAGGTCTCGTCGTGCATCCAGCCGATGCCGCCCGCCGCCATCGCCAGCGCGGTGAATGCGCCGATCAGCGGCCAGGGGCTGGGCGGCAGAATATGAAAGTCGTGGTTCTTGGCACCGGCCATCGCACTTATCCCTTTGTACTTGTCTTGGCGTCCCGGCCGCTGTCTGCGCTGCGGTCCACGGGATAGAAGGTGTAGCTCAAGGTTATTTCGCTGATCCGGCGCGCCACCGGATCATCGAGGATCGCGGGATCGATATAAAAGGTGACCGGCATGTCAACCGATTCACCGGGCTTCAGCGTCTGCTCGGTAAAGCAGAAGCACTCGATCTTCATGAAATATTTGCCCGCCTCGTCGGGCGAGACATTGAACACGGCAGTGCCCGTGACGCTGGCGGCCGACTGGTTCACAGCCTTGTAAAAGGCGAGCTGCTTTCCGCCGATCGGCACGGTGACGGCCGTCTTTTCGGGACGGAACAGCCAGGGCAGGCCGCCGCTGGTGTTGGAATCGAACCGAACCGAAATGCTCTTGCCCGGAACCGGCGGTGGAGCCTCGACGGCGCGCTGCGTGGTGCCGCCCCAGCCCGTCACCTGGCAGAACAGCCGGTACAGCGGCACGCTTGCATAGGCGACGCCGATCATCGCGATCGCTGCAAGCGCCGCGATCAGCCCGACCCTGCGGTTGGCCCGCGCATTGGAAACGGAGGTCGCCGCCATCAGATCAACTCATCTTCGCGATGGTGATGGCGAAGAACAATATCGCCAGCGCGCCAAGCACGACGCCCATCGCCACGGCGCGGCCCCGCTGACGCTTGCGGTAAAGCGCGAGTTCCTCGGGCGTCATGACAGCAGCATCCTGTCGGCCATCAACGCACCGAATAGGATGAACAGGTACAGCACCGAAAAGGCGAACATCTGCCTTTCGGCCGCCATCTTCGCCGGCTCGGTCTCGTGGCTCATCGCGACGCGCGCCGCCAGCAGCAGGAATGCTCCGGTCAGGGCCACGGCGGTTGCGCCATAGACCGGCCCCGTCAGCCCGAGCAGCCATGGCGCAACGGCGCTGGCCGCCATCGGCAGGCTATAGATGAAGACCTGCCGCCGCGTCGTCCTGCGTCCCGCGACCACCGGCAGCATCGGAATGCCGGCCTTGGCATAGTCCGAGTTGATGAAGAGCGCGAGCGACCAGAAATGGGGCGGTGTCCACAGAAAGATCAGCGCGAACAGCAGCACCGGCAGGGCCGTGATATCGCCCGTGACGGCCGCCCAGCCTATCAGCGGGGGAAAGGCGCCGGCCGCGCCACCGATCACGATGTTCTGCGGCGTGCGGGGCTTCAGCCAGATGGTGTAGACGAACACATAATAGAGGATGGAAACCGCCAGGATCGCGGCCGACAGCCAGTTGACCGCCAGACCCATCAGAAGCACCGACCCGGTGCCGACCGACACGCCGAAGGCAAGCGCCGCGCCCGGCTCCATCCGGCCGGAGGGCAGCGGGCGGTTGGCGGTGCGCTTCATCAGCGCGTCAGTATCGGCCTCCCACCATTGATTGAGCGCACCCGCCGCGCCCGCCGCGAGGGCGATGCACAGCACGGCGACAAAGCCCAGCAGCGGATGGATGGAATCGGGCGCAGCGACAAGGCCGGCGAGGCCCGTGAAGACGACAAGCGACATCACACGCGGCTTGGCAAGGGCGACAAAATCGCGCCAGTCAGCCGGCAATGCGGCCTCCCCCCTCCTCTGGCGGGAAAGCGCGCCGGATTGGTCCGCCGCGCCTTCTCTGCCTGTGATGTCTGCCAGACTCGCCATTACACTAGCTGATACGCGGCAGCGTTTCGAACTGGTGATACGGCGGCGGGCTGGACAATGTCCACTCCAGAGTGGTCGCGCCTTCGCCCCAGGGATTGTCGCCCGCCTTGCGGCCTGCGGCCAGCGAGACGAACAGGTTGATGAAGAAGGCGATCACGCCCAGCCCCATCACGCCATAGCCCATGGTCGCGATGTGGTTCCAATAGGCATAGGCATCGGGATAATCCGGGATGCGCCGCGGCATGCCGTCCAGCCCCAGGAAGTGCATGGGGAAGAACAGCAGGTTCACGCCCACGAAGAACAGCCAGAAGTGAACCTTGCCGAGAAACTCGTTCATCATCCGGCCCGAAATCTTCGGGAACCAGTAGTACCAGCCAGCGAACAGCGCGAACACGGCACCCAGCGAAAGCACATAGTGGAAGTGCGCCACCACATAATAGGTGTCGTGCATGACGGTATCGATGCCGCCATTGGCGAGCACCACGCCGGTCACGCCGCCGACGGTGAACATGAAGATGAACCCGATCGCCCACAGCATCGGCGTGTCGAACCGGAGCGATCCGCCCCACATGGTCGCGATCCACGAGAAGATCTTGATGCCCGTCGGCACCGCGATCACCATGGTCGCTGCCGTGAAGTACATCTTCACATTCACGTCGAGCCCCACGGTGAACATGTGGTGCGCCCACACGATGAAGCCGATCACGCCGATCGCGACCATCGCATAGGCCATGCCGAGATAGCCGAACACGGGCTTGCGGCTGAAGGTGGCGACGATGTGGCTGACCATGCCGAAGCCCGGCAGGATCATGATGTAGACTTCGGGATGACCGAAGAACCAGAACAGATGCTGATAGAGGACCGGGTCGCCGCCTCCCGACGCGTCAAAGAAGGTCGTGCCGAAATTGCGGTCGGTCAGCAGCATGGTGATCGCGCCCGCAAGCACCGGCAGCGCCAGCAGCAGCAGGAAGGCGGTCACCAGCACCGACCAGACGAACAGCGGCATCTTGTGCAGCGTCATGCCCGGCGCGCGCATGTTGAGGATGGTGGTGATGAAGTTGATCGCGCCGAGGATCGACGATGCGCCCGACAAGTGGAGCGACAGGATCGCCATGTCCACCGCAGCGCCGCCATTGTGCCCGGCGGTGGAAAGCGGCGCATAGACCGTCCAGCCCGTGCCCGCGCCGTTGAACCCGGCGGGGCCGCCGACGAACATCGAGCCGAGCAGCAGGATGAACGAAGGCACCAGCAGCCAGAAGCTGACGTTGTTCATGCGCGGAAAGGCCATGTCCGGCGCGCCGATCATCAGCGGCACGAACCAGTTGCCGAAGCCGCCGATCATCGCGGGCATGACCATGAAGAACACCATGATCAGGCCGTGGGCGGTGATGAACACGTTCCACAGATGATAGGCGCCGTCCAGGCTGCCCGCCCATTCCGGCAGATACTGCATGCCCGGCGCGGCGAGTTCCAGCCGCATCAGGCCCGAGATCACACCGCCGATGATACCGGCGATTAGCGCGAAGATCAGATAGAGCGTGCCGATGTCCTTGTGGTTGGTGGACATGAACCAGCGCGCGAAGAACGCGGGCTTGTGATCGGCGTCATGCGCATGGTCGTGGCCGTGCGGGCCAGTGAATGCGTCGGCGGTTACATCCGTCATTGCTTACGCTCCGAACTCAAATCTGGGCAGGCGCGGCTGCGGGTGCAGCGGCGGCCTCCGGTGCGGCGGGAACGGCTGCTTCGGGCGTGATGCCCGCCGCCGCCTGCTTGGCCGCAAGCCATGCCTGATATTCCGCCTCGGGCAGCACTTCGACCGCGATCGGCATGAAGCCGTGCTTGGTGCCGCAAAGTTCGGAACACTGGCCGTAATACACGCCCGGACGGTCCACCTTGAACCATGTCTCGTTGATGCGGCCGGGCACGGCGTCCATCTTCACCCAGAAGCTGGGCATCGCCCAGCTGTGAATCACATCGTCGGCCGTGACGAGCAGCTTCACGACCTTTCCGGCCGGAACGACCATGCGGTTGTCGACGCCCAACAGGCGCGGGTCGCCCCGCTTCGCCGCATCTTCGTCCGACAGCATGACGGAGTCGAAGGAAAGTTCGCCCGCGTCCGGATATTCATAGGTCCAGTACCACTGGTGCCCCACAACCTTCACCGTCAGATCGGCCTTGGGCGGATCATATTGCTTGGCGAGCAGACGGATCGAAGGAACGGCGATGCCGATCAGGACCAGCACCGGGATCAGCGTCCACGCCACCTCGATCGCCGTGTTGTGCGACGTCCTGGACGGCGTCGGGTTCGCGCTGGCGCGATAGCGCACCACGACCCACAGCAAAAGCGCGAGCACGAACAGGCAGATGATCGTGATGATCGGCATCAGCACGGTGTCGTGCATCCACCGGCCATAGTTGCCGACATCGGTGAACTGTTCCTGAAGCTCAATCGCCTCCGGCACCGGCATTCCGATGCCTTCCGTCGGCTTCAACTCCACTACGGCCGGAGCCGGAGCGGACGCTCCCGCATCGGCCGCCACAACCTCCGCAGGCGCAGGCACAGTCGGAGCCGCCTCCTGCGCAAACGCAGCAGCGGGTAACATCATCAGCGCCAGACCCAGCGCCAAGGTCTTTGTACGTCCCATTCTACCCCCGGTAGACATGACAGAAGCCGCGCCCGGATAGAGCGCGGCCAGCCGGAATCGCGGGCCTTATAGGAAAGCCTCCTCCCGGCCACAAGCATTCTAGGCTTGAGAATCGTTCGCAATTCCAAAGCCCGCCTCCTGGCGCTATGGCTGACGCGCATGACGCGCTTCACAGTCAATGGAAATCCAGTCGAATATCTGCTCGATCCGGGCACCCCGCTGCTGTGGGCGCTGCGCGACGCATCGCACCTTACCGGCGCGAAATATGGCTGCGACGATGCAAGCTGCGGCGCATGCACGGTCATTGCCGATGGCGAGGCGGTGCGCGCCTGCACCGTCTCGATCACTGCGATGGAAGGCCGCTTCATCACAACCATTGAGGCGCTGTCGTCGGCCCGCAACCATCCGCTGCAACAGGCCTTCCTCGCTGAAAATGCGGTACAGTGCGGCTTCTGCACGCCGGGCATGCTGATGGCCGCCGCTGCACTGCTCGAAAGCAACAGCAACCCCAGCGACGATGAGATCGATGCCGCGATCACCAACCTGTGCCGTTGCGGCGGCTATCCCCGCATCAGGCGGGCGATCAGGCGGGCGGGCGAGGCGATGCGCGGCGTCGGGACTTTGGCTCCCCCGCCGCAGACCGGAGGGGACGAAGCGACCTAATCCTTCGCCAGCACCGTCAGCGCAGCCGTGACCATCGCTTCGACTCCCGTTGCGATGGTCGGTTCGGGATGGGGCGCCCAGTACGGGCTGTGGAGCGAAGGCAGCTTGCGTGCATCGCCGCCGGCTGCGTCCCATTTGTCCTGCGGCACCCCGCCGACCCAGAAGATCATGCTCTGGATCGTGCGGTCGGCCAGGTAGAACCGCCCGAAATCCTCGCCCGCCATGGTCGGGGGAATCTGTTTCACCCGATCCTTCCCGAACCTTTCGGCAAAGGCGGCGGCGACCTGTCCGGTCAGCGGCTCGGTGTTGAAGGTGGATGGAGTCGGCGTTTCCTCCAGCTTCACTTCGGGCAGACGATCGTCGGCTATGCCCGCCGCCATCGCCTCTCCCCGCACGATTCGGGCTATGCCGTCGAGCAGGGTCTTCCGCGTCTCCTCGTCATAGCTGCGCACCGTCAATTGCAGCCGCGCTTCATCGGGGATGATGTTGTGCTTGGCCCCGGCGTGAAAGCTGCCGACGGTCACCACCCCCGGCTTTTGCGGATCGATCTCGCGGGCGACCAGTGTCTGGAGGGCGCTGACGATGCGCGATGCGAGCACGATCGGGTCGCGCGTCGTGTGCGGGGCCGATCCATGGCCGCCCAGGCCTTTCACCGTCACATCCACCGAATCGACATTGGCCAGCGCATAGCCGGGCGAATAGCCGATGGTCCCAGCGGGAAGACTCGCCGAATCATGGAGCGCCAGCACATGGCCGGGTTTGGGAAAGCGGGTGAACAGGCCGTCGTCCAGCATCCTCTTTGCGCCAAGGCCCAGTTCCTCGGCCGGCTGGCCGATCATCACCAGCGTGCCCGACCAGCGGTCCTTCATCGCCACAAGCCGCCGGGCCGTGCCGATCCATGCGGTCATGTGGATGTCATGACCGCAAGCGTGCATCACCGGGGTCTCGAGCCCATCCGGAGTCAGCGCCTTCGCCGAGCTTGCATAAGCGAGCCCGGTCTGCTCGTGCACCGGCAGCGCATCCATGTCGGCACGGATCATCAGCACCGGGCCGGGGCCGTTCTTCATCACCGCGACCACGCCGGTGCCGCCGACTCCCTCGGTCACCTGAAAGCCCGACTTGCGGATCTCGGCCGCCAGCCGGGCAGCTGTCTGTTTTTCCTGAAAGGACAGTTCCGGATTGCGGTGGAAATCCCGATAGAGGGCGAGAAGCGCGGGCATGTCGGCCCGAACCGCATCGGCCAGCGGGTCAGCCGCCGCAGGCATGGCCATGCTCGTCATTGCCGCCGCCAGAATGACATTGCGAACAACCCTCATTTCCACCCCCAGCATTCGTCTTCAACCGGCGGGCGTCAACTCGATGATGTCGAGATTGGATTCCCAGCGCGGCCAGGGCATCGCCAGCCGCCACCGCGCCTCTCCCACCCGCTCCACGACACCCGCGACGTCGCGGTCCACATCGGCCCCATAGGCCATGGGCCTGCCTTCATCGCCAAGCTCAATCGTGCCGAGAAACACGCCCCGGCGCGGCGCATCCGCCCACATCATGCCTTTTTGCCTTTGCGATCCGGTCAGCTTGGCGAGGCCCAGCCTCCCGCCCGGCTCGGCCGTCACCGCGCAATGGAAGGGCGGATAGGCGATGTAATCCAGCATGCCGGGGGATTTCGCGCCGATCTTGATCGTGCGGCAGGCATAGCTTCCGGGTGACGGCAACGGGTCGGGCAACGCCACATCGGGGTCCGCAAGCGGTCCAAGCGCATCCAGCTCAGGCCCATGGCCGGCCGCCCGCGCCTGCTGAAGCGCATGGGTCCACGCTGCGCGCAGGCGGCGCAACCGATCCCGGTCGGCGCTGGTGGCGATCTGTCTCCATTCGCCGCTTTCGTCCGCCGCCGGAGGCTGTGTGTCAGGCCTGCCGCCTCCGAAAATCCCCTGGAACATCTGGCAGCCGGACAGGGAAAGCCCCGCCAGCGCAATGAATATCCAGCGTGATGTTGCCCACCCCATGCCATGAACCTAGCCGAGAAGGGCCTTGTGGCAACCGCTTTATGCTGCAGTCCAGCCCCCATCCATGGAAAGATTGGCCCCGGTCATGGAGGCGGCCTCTTCCTTGCACAGGAACAGGGCCAGCGCGGCTACCTGATCCACGGTGACGAACTGCTTGGTCGGCTGGCCCGCCAGAAGCACATCGTTCATAACCTGCTCGCGCGTCATGCCACGCGCTTTCATCGTGTCGGGAATCTGCTTTTCCACCAGCGGTGTCCAGACATAGCCGGGACTGATGCAGTTGACCGTGACCCCGAAGGTCGCAAGCTCCAGCGCCGCCGTCTTCGTCAGGCCCGCAAGCCCGTGCTTGGCCGCCACATAGGCCGCCTTGAAAGGCGATGCGGCCAGCGAATGGGCCGATGCCGTGTTGATGATCCGCCCCCATGTGCGCACTTTCATGCCCGGTATGGCGGCGCGGATGGTGTGAAAGGCGGAGGACAGGTTGATGGCGATGATCGCATCCCACTTGTCGATCGGAAACTCCTCGATCGGCGAAACATGCTGGATGCCAGCATTGTTCACCAATATGTCGAGCGTGCCGAACGCCGCCTCATGCTGGGTCACCATTTCGGCGATCTGGTCGGGCCTGGTCATGTCGGCGGGCGAATAGCGGGCGGTCACGCCGAACTCCGATTCCAGAGCGGCGCGCTCCTTTTCGATGGCGGCCGCCTCGCCAAAGCCGTTGATCGTGACGTTCGCGCCCTCGGCCGCAAACGCGCGGGCCGTGGCAAGCCCGATGCCGCTGGTCGATCCGGTCACAAGCGCGCTCTTGCCCTTCAGAAACATCGGGAAACTCCTCGGTCAGTCCTTGGTGAGATCGAAGGCGGCGGTTTTCCCGTCCACCAGATTGTGCGCGATCACTCCGCTCTTGTGCATCGTCTTGCGGACCGCCGCGCTGCCCGCGGCCCAATGCTCCAGCATGGACCGGCGCGAAAATTCATAGTCCTTGCTGTTGCTTTGCCACCGGCGTGACCGGTGGATCAGATGGACGACCGAGACCGGCATTTCTCGCGCCGCGTCGCACAGCATCTTCACATCCTCGGCGTCCTGCATGTCCGGGGGAAGCCTGTCGAGCAGCGTGGCAAGCGCGGTCTGCAGCTTGCGCCGTTGCATCAGCATGTCGGTAGTCATGCGGGTGCGGCTTGAATAGCGGATGTCCTTTTCCCGCGCGGCCGCCTCGAACCAGGTGGTTGGCGTTGCGCCTTCCGCCGGAAACAGATCGACCTGAAAGACAAGCGTCGGGGCGTATTGATGATCCAGAATGTGCTGGAGCGGCGTGTTGGAAACAAGGCCGCCGTCCCAGTAATGTTCGCCATCGATTTCGACAGGCGGCAATCCGGGTGGAAGCGCGCCAGACGCCATGACATGATCGACGGTGATCCGCCGCTCACTGCTGTCGAAATAGACGAAATTGCCAGTGCGGACATTAACGGCGCCGGCGCTGTATCTGACCGGCCCTTCGTTCAGCAGGTCGAAGTCGACGAGGCTCGTCAGCGTCTGGCGCAGCGGCCCGGTATCATAAAGGCTGAGCGCCTCCGAAGTGCCGGGCATGGCGAGGAGCGGTGGCATCATGCGCGGCCGGAAAAAACCGGGAACGCCCGCCATCGCCACCCAGGCGGCGCTCCATTCGTCCACCAGTTCGCGAAGGCGTTCGCCGTGCCATAGCGGAAAATCCGGCAGCGAGGATGACACGATATCCCAGAACCGTCGCAGCCGTTCCAGCCGGTGCTCGGGCGGATTGCCTGCGATCAGCGCCGCATTGATGGCACCGATGGAAATGCCCGCAACCCAGTTGATCGGGACATCCCAGTCATCGAGCGACTCATAGACACCCGCTTGATAGGAACCGAGCGCGCCGCCACCCTGAAGCACCAGCGCACAGCATTCCGGCAGGGGGAGCGGCTCGGTCTCCGTCAGGCGGCCGGCGCGGCTGTAGCGGCGATCAGGTTGGGCATCGGCCATGACCCAATTTACTGCTGCATCGCACAAAAACAACCGGGATGAAGATGGCGGCCGCCTACCCCCTCGGACGGACGCCCCGACGCCCTTCCACCAGCGCATGGACGATGCCGCGCAGCGTGCGGACTTCCTTCTCGCTCCAGCCGGGCCGGGTCAGCAGGTTCCTGAGCGTGCGCTTCGATGACGCAACCCGCGCCGGGACGTGATAATAACCCGCCGCCTCCAGCGCATCGTCCACCTGGCCGACCAGCCCGTCGATCGACGCCTGCGACGCCGGGCCTTCGTAATTGTCGATCACCATTTCAGGCTGGCCGGCCTGCTTCGACCATTCATAGGCGGCGAGGATCACCGCCTGCGCGAGATTGAGCGATCCGAAATCGGGATTGACCGGCACCGTCAGGATCGCCTGCGCCAGCGCCACGTCATCGGTTTCAAGGCCCGACCGTTCCGGCCCGAACAGCAGGGCGGAGCGTTCCGGCCGGGCGCGCATTTCGCCCGCCGCCATTTCCGGCATCACCACGGGCTTGGTCAGCCCCCGCTTGCGGACGGTGGTGGCATAGACATAATGGCAATCGGCGATCGCCTCCTGCACCGTGTCGAACACCCGCGCATTGGCGAGCACCACGTCGGCGCCGCTCGCGGCCGGACCTGCATCGGGATTTGGCCAGCCGTCGCGCGGAGCGACCAGCCGCATATCGACAAGCCCGAAATTTAGCATCGCCCGCGCCGCCTTGCCGATGTTTTCGCCCAGTTGCGGGCGGACGAGGACGATGGCGGGCGGTTGCGGCGAAGGGCCGCTCACCCTTTCCCCGCCTCGCTGACCGAGCCGGCGAAATCCTCGAAGTCCTTGGCCTCGGTGAATTCCTTGTAGACGCTGGCGAAGCGGATATAGGCGACCGGGTCCAGCGCCTTCAGACCGTCCATGACCATCTGGCCGATGGAATCCGCCTCGACGTCCGTCTCGCCCTGGGTTTCCAGCTGGCGCTGGATGCCGGACACCAGCCGTTCCATGCGCACGGCCTCCACAGGGCGCTTGCGGCAGGCGATCCTGACGGAGCGCTCCAGCTTTTCGCGGTCGAAGGCCTCGCGCTTCCCGCCCTTCTTCACCACCATCAGTTCGCGAAGCTGCACCCGCTCGAAGGTGGTGAAGCGCGCGCCGCAGCCTTCGCACTGCCTGCGCCTGCGAATGGAAGCGCCGTCCTCGGTCGGACGGCTGTCCTTCACCTGACTGTCGTCATGGGCGCAGAAGGGGCAGCGCAAGTCCTACCGCCCCGTGTAGATCGGGAAGCGCGCGGTCAGCGCCTTTACCCGCTCGCGCACGGCAAGCTCCACCTGGCGATTGCCGCCTTCCGCGCCACTGGCCTTCAGCCCATCGAGCACATCGGCGATCAGGTCGCCGATCTCGCGGAACTCCGCCACGCCGAAGCCGCGTGTGGTGCCTGCGGGCGAGCCGACGCGGATGCCGCTCGTCTGGGTGGGCGGCAGCGGATCGAAGGGGATGCCGTTCTTGTTGCAGGTGATGCCCGCATGCTCCAGCGCCTCGTCGGCTGCCTTGCCGGTGAGGCCCAGCGGGCGCAAGTCGACAAGCGCCAGATGCGTGTCGGTGCCGCCCGCCACCAGATCGGCCCCGCGCTCCTTGAGGCGGCTGGACAGCGCCTTGGCGTTTTCCACCACCGCCTTTGCATAGAGCTTGAAGTCGGGCTGCAGCGCCTCGCCAAACGCCACCGCCTTGGCCGCGATCACGTGCATCAGCGGCCCGCCCTGAAGGCCCGGGAACACCGCGGAGTTGATCTTCTTGCCGATCGCCTCGTCCCGGCTCAGGATCATGCCGCCCCGGGGGCCGCGCAAGGTCTTGTGCGTGGTGGTGGTGACGACATCGGCATGGGGCAGCGGGCTGGGGTGGACGCCGCCCGCCACCAGCCCCGCAAAGTGCGCCATGTCGACGAACAGATACGCGCCCACCTTGTCGCAGATGGCGCGGAACCGCTCGAAATCGATGAAGCGTGGATAGGCCGAGCCGCCCGCGATGATCATCCTGGGCTTGTGCTCCAGCGCCATCGCCTCAAGCGCGTCATAGTCTATGAGGTGGCTGTCCTTGTCGACGCCATATTGCACGGCGTTGAACCATTTGCCCGACAGCGCGGGCCTTGCGCCATGCGTCAGGTGCCCGCCCGCATCCAGCGACATGCCGAGGAAGGTGTCGCCGGGCTGGAGCAGCGCCAGCATCACCGCGCCATTGGCCTGCGCGCCCGAATGGGGCTGCACATTGGCGAAGGGGCAGTCGAAAAGCTGCCGTGCGCGCTCGATCGCAAGGCTTTCGACCTCGTCCGACGGGCCGCAGCCCTGATAATAGCGCTTGCCGGGATAGCCCTCGGCATATTTGTTGGTGAAGATCGATCCCTGCGCCTCAAGCACCGCCTGGCTGACGATGTTCTCGCTGGCGATCAGTTCAATCTGGTCCTGTTGGCGCTGAAGCTCATGCGCCACGCCCGCCGCGATCGCCGGGTCGGCGTCGCCGAGGCTGCGGGTGAAGAAGCCGTCCGGTTGCACCGGGTTGCTGGATGCGGTTGCGCTGCTCATGGACGGAGCCTCCTCGGACTTGCTCAAGATAGCCTAGATTTGCGGATTGGACAGCTTTTCGACACGACGCTGATGCCTGTCGCCGCCGAACTCGGTTGAAAGAAAGGCCGCCAGACAATCCCTGGCGGTTTCAATGCCGATCAGCCGCGCGCCCATTGCGATGACATTGGCGTCATTGTGCTGACGGGCAAGCCGCGCCGACAGATTGTCTGATACGAGCGCGCAGCGCGCGGCCGGATTGCGGTTGACCGCGATTGAAATGCCGATGCCCGATCCGCACAGCGCCACGCCCCAGCGCGCCTCGCCCGATGCGATGCTGGCCGCCAGCCGGTAGCCATAGTCGGGGTAGTCCACGGAGTCCGCCGTCGCCGGGCCAAGATCGGCCACTTCAAAGCCGTTTTCGGTGAGCCACGCGCCAAGCGCGGCCTTCATCTCGATAGCGGCGTGATCGGATGCGATGGCGACCCTGTCGGCCATGTGATTGTCCCTGCGAGGTGCGAGTCGGTTGATCGCCGCCTCTCTAGGGCCGGTGGGGAGCAAGCGCAACGCAGTGTTGCACTACCCCCGCCGAACGCGACCGAAGCCGTACGCGCCGGGAGCGGGGTCAGGCAGCGGAGCCCCTCAGCATCCGGACGATCGGCTCGACCCGGGGCGAAGTGTCGAGCATCTGGCCGACGCCGCTGCTTTCAAGCGGTCGGGCGACGAACCAGCCTTGCAGGTGGGTGCATCCCACCTCCTTCATCAGCTTGGCCTGTGCTTCGTTCTCGATCCCCTCGGCGACAATCTCCAGCCCCAGCCTGCGGCCCAGCGTGACGACAGCCTCGATGACGGCGACGGCGTCGCTGTTTTCCTCCACCCCCTCGATGAAGGACCGGTCGATCTTCAGCCGGTCGAACTGGAAGCGCCGCAGATAGGACAGCGAGGAATAGCCCGTGCCGAAATCGTCGAGCGCGATGCGGAAGCCATGCTCGCGCAGGTCCTTCAACGCCTGGCCCGCATAGCCGGTCGCGTCCATCATCACATTTTCGGTGACTTCGAAGATGATCTGCGAGGGCCTGACATGGGCTGCAGCGACCATGCGGATGACCCGCCGGACGAAGCCGTCCGCCTTGAGCTGCACGGGCGAAAGATTGATCGCGACCTGAAGGCCGGGCCAGCGGCTGATGTCCTTCAGCACCTGCGCGATGACCCAGTCGCCAAGCGCGGTCATCTGGCCGGATGTTTCGGCGATCGGAATGAACTCTTCGGGGGAAATCGGGCCGTGTTCCGGATGTTCCCAGCGCAGCAACGCTTCAACGCTGTTGAACTTCGGCGCTCCGTCGATCGTCAGCACGGGCTGATAGACCATCTTGAGCTGTCCGCCGGAGATCGCCCGCTTCAGGTTCAGTTCGGTGTCGCGGCGGCGCTCCATCGCCTCGGCCATTTCAGGACGGAAGATCACCGCGCGCGAGCGGCCCGCCTCCTTGGCCCGGTACAGCGCGATGTCCGCGTCCCGCATCAGCCCCGCCGCGCTGGTATAGGGCGAGGAAGGGATCGCGATTCCGACGGAGGCGGAAATCGATACGTCCTGGACCCCGGCCGGCACGGGCGTGGTAAACGCGTTGCACAGGGCGCGCCCAAGCTTCCACCCCGCCAGCGGATCGGCGGCGGGCACGATCACGCCGAACTCGTCGCCTCCAAGCCGGGCGAGCAGCGCCCCTTCAGGCACGGCGCCGCTCAGCCTTTCCCCGGCGGAGCGGACCAGCGCATCCCCGGCGTCATGACCCAGCGTGTCGTTCACCTCCTTGAAGCGGTCGAGGTCCAGATAGGCGACCAGCGGCTTGTCCTCCCGGCCTTCCTCCCAACGCGCAAGCGCTTGGGTGAGACACTCGATGAACATGCGGCGGTTCGGCAGGCCGGAAAGCGTGTCGATGCTGGCAAGTCGCACCGCCTCGCGTTCGCTCTGCTCCATGCCGCGCGACATCGAAAGCATGCGCTGCAAGAGGGCGACGCTGGCATAGGCCCCCCAGGCCGTGCCAAGCGCAAGCAACGGCAGGATCATGTAGAGCAGGCTCTTGCCGGGATGGCTCGGCGTCCATGCAAGCATGCCCAGGACTGTTCCATCGTCTGCGACCAGAGGGATGCTCGCCTCGGTTTCTTCGTTCGGGATACCGCGGTGCAAGCCGGCGATTTCGCCGGCCTTGCCCAGCGCGGCAAGCCTTTCAGCGTCCAGCCTGATGATCGAGATGATCACCGGCGGCCGGCCCGGCCCTGCCCGTCCGGCGGACGTGGGAACCACCGTCATCGCGCTGACAATCACAGGATGCTTTTTATCCCGCAGCAGGTGCGCGGACCAGCGCAGTGCCCTTGCGCCCTCGATTTCCTCAGGCACGTCATGGACCGATGTGAAGTCCCCGCCCCGCTGTTTCAATCCGGGATCGACTTTACCGGTGCGAATCTGGCGCAACAGCCGATCGGCGAGCGGATGGATTTCCTCGTCGCCGCGCGCCCGCAGGCCGCCGTTCTCGCGCGGATAGGCGTAGACGGGACGCTCGTTTCCATCGAGCAGGAAGACCCTGTCATGGCCATAGCTGCCCGTCAGATAGGCGCCGACTTCATTGTCGAGCCATTCTTGGTCGCCGCTCCGGATGCGCTGAACCGCTTCGTCCCAAAGGGCCACGCTCTTCTGCTCGTTCAGCGTGCGCGTGACGAGACGGTCGATCTCGCGCTCGATCGTCCGCTCCTCCATTATTTGCGCGGCCCGATTCATCGACAGGCCGGCCGATGCGACGACGATCAGCAGGATGAGCGAGATCACGATCGTAAGCACGGCGATGATCGTCGCCGTTCGTCGCGCGCCTGCGACCGGCGTCAAGCCGCTGGGAGCGACCGCCGTTCGCAACAGTTCCGATAAAGAGACACCACGGACAACGAACGACACAGGCTGGCCACCCTAATTAGACCGGCCGCCATCCTGCGGTACAAGTGGTAACTCAAAAGTTAGCGGTCCCTCGGCATGGGGCAGCGTTACGGTGTCACCGGAAAACATGCGGCGTTACGCCGCGAATCGCCTGCTGATCAGGGGGCAGTTACAGGCCCGATGTTACAGAAAGGCGACAACGGGTGCGAAACGATCGGCAATCAGGCGGCCAGCCTCATATCCAGACGGTCCCATATCTCCACCAGCGCCTTGGTGAGATCGTGCATCATCGCTTCGTCATGGGCCGGACCGGGTGTGAACCGCAGCCGCTCGGTCCCCCTTGGCACGGTGGGATAATTGATGGGCTGAACGTAGATGCCGTATTCCAGCAGCAATATGTCGCTGATGCGCTTTGCCTTCACCGGATCGCCCACCAGCAGCGGCACGATGTGCGTGACCGAAGGCATGACCGGGAGCCCCGCGTCGGCGAACAGCGCCTTCAGTTTTGCGGCGGCGGCCTGCTGGCTGTCGCGCTCGACCGACGAGCCCTTCAAATGCCGGACGCTGGCGAGCGCACCTGCGACCAGCACTGGCGAAAGCGAGGTGGTGAAGATGAAGCCCGGCGCATAGGAACGGATCACGTCGACGATGTTGCGATCGGCCGCGATATAGCCGCCCATCACGCCGAACGCCTTGCCGAGCGTCCCTTCGATGATGGTAAGGCGGCACGCCGCGTCGTCACGATCCGATATGCCGCCGCCCCGCGCGCCGTACATGCCCACCGCATGCACCTCGTCCAGATAGGTGAGCGCGTTGTACTTGTCGGCAAGATCGCAGATCGCATGGATCGGCGCGACGTCGCCGTCCATCGAATAGACGCTTTCAAAGGCGATCAGCTTTGGCGCATCCGCCGGCGCGGCCTTCAGCAGTTCTTCCAGGTGGGCGAGGTCATTGTGCCGCCACACCTTCTTTTCGCAGCCCGCGTTGCGGATGCCCGCGATCATCGAGGCGTGGTTCAGTTCGTCCGAAAAGATGATGCAGCCCGGCAGCAGCTTCGCCAGCGTCGACAATGTCGCTTCGTTCGACACATAGCCGCTGGTGAACAGCAGCGCGGCCTGCTTGCCATGGAGATCGGCAAGCTCCGTCTCCAGCTCGACATGATAATGGGTGTTGCCGCCGATATTGCGGGTGCCGCCCGATCCGGCGCCGACATCGTGCAGCGCCTCTTCCATCGCGGCGATCACCTTGGGATGCTGTCCCATGGTGAGATAATCGTTGGAGCACCAGACGGTGATCGGTCGCGAGCCATTGTGGCCGGCAAAGCAGCGCGCATTGGGATATGCGCCCTTGTTGCGAAGTATGTCGATGAACACCCGGTAGCGGCCTTCGGCATGAAGGCGGCGGATCGCGTCATCGAAAACCCTTGCGTAGTCCACTGGCGAACATCCTCTCGCGCTTTCCGCGCGTTTAATGCCATTCCGGCCCATATTCCAGCGCGAACGGCTCGCAACAGCCGCCCGCCCCAAGCAGGCGCTCCGCACCTGGCTGCTACGTCAAAGATAGTCGATTTGATCGAGCCCGTAACCCCCAAGCCCCTGCTTCAGCGCGGGCGGTATGTCGATCCTGCGGGTGAAGACAATGATCCCGGGCTGCGCGACCGCCGGCCATGGCTGTCCTTCCGTCAGGAACTGGACCCGTCGGGCGATTCCATCTCCGCCGTGCATGAAGTGCAGGCCCTGCGGCGAGGCGGCGCGCAGTTCATCCTCCACCAGCGGAAAATGCGTGCAGGCAAGGACGACGGTGTCCATGCGATCGCCACCGGGCTGGCTGATCAGGCCCTCTAGGGCGGCGCGATATTCGGCCGGGTCCGCCGCGACGCCCCTGAGCTTGGCCTCGGCCAGTTCGACAAGTCGCGCGGACCCGTGGCGCAGCACGAGGCAATCCGAGGCAAACTCCGCGCTCAGCCGGTCGACATAGGGCTGGCGCACGGTCGCATCGGTGCCGAGCACGCCGATGACCCGCGTCTTCGACATCGCCGCCGCAGGCTTGATCGCCGGCACCGTTCCGACGATCGGCAGGTCCAGCGCGCTCCGGACCGCCGCAAGCGCGATGGTGGAGGCGGTGTTGCATGCGATCACCACCAGCCGGGGACGATAGCGTTCAACGAGACGCCCGAGCAGCGCCGGAACGCGGGCGGCGATTTCCGCCTCGGTCTTGGTGCCATAGGGAAAGCCGCCATTGTCCGCGACATAGACAAGGGGTGCGGCGGGCAGCAGGCGGCGCGTGGGCGCGAGCACCGACAGTCCCCCGACCCCGGAATCGAAAAACAATATCGGCTGCGCGGCGTCCATCGCCGCCGATTAACCCATCACGAGCGGCGCTGTAACGATATTTCTGCCCCCCATGCATGTTGACGCGATACCGTCACATCGCCTTTCTATCGGTCCCGCAACGAAGAAGGGCAGCCGGTGGATATCGCAATTGTCGTGGTCGCGGCGTTTCTGGCGTCAGGGCTGACGCTCTATTCGGGCTTTGGCCTCGGTACCGTGCTGCTTCCGGTCTTCGCGATCTTCTTTCCAGCCGAAGCGGCCCTGGCGGCGGTGGCGGTGGTCCACCTGCTCAACAATCTGTTCAAGGGCGTGCTGGTCGGGAAATCGGCACACTGGCCCACGATCCTGCGTTTCGGCCTGCCAGCGATTCCGGCGGCGATCGCCGGTGCGGTCGTTCTCGGCTGGCTCGGACAGACCGAAGCGGCGTTCACCTGGCAGCCGGGCGGGCGAAGCTTCGCTCCGTCCGGCGCGGGGCTCGCCATCGGCGTTTCGATGATCCTGTTTGCGCTGCTGGAGCTTCAACCCTGGTTCCAGCGCCTCGCCGCGCCGCCCAGGATGATGCCGCTGGGTGGGGCCATCATGGGCTTCATGGGCGGGCTGACCGGGCAGCAGGGGGCGTTCCGCTCCATGTTCCTGCTGAAATCGGGGCTCGACGCGCGTCATTTCATCGCAACCGGCGTGATCCTCGCCATCATGGTCGATCTCAGCCGCCTGCCGGGCTATTTCGCCGCCTTTTCCGGCGACCATCTGCCGCTTGGGGGACGGCAGACACTGCTGATCGCGCTTGCCACCCTGTCCGCCTTTGCAGGGGCATGGATCGGCGCGCGCCACATGAAGAAAGCGACGATCGGCACGGTTCGGTTGATCGTCGCCGGATTGATGCTTCTGGTGGGCGCAGCGCTTGCGCTCGGCGTAACCGGCTGAGCCTCGCGGTCACACCATGGCGGCCGGATTCACCTTCAGCCAATCGAGATAGGCGCTCATCGCACCCGACGCCTCGTCGCTCAGCTCGATGAAGATCCGCCGCCCGTCGTTATTGTCCGCCCGGCGGACGAACAGCCCTTCGTCGGTCATGCTCTTGATCCACCGGAGCGCGGTGGTGGCGGGGACGGCCGCCGCGATGCACAGGCTGGAGACCGACACCCGCTTATGCTCCAGCCGCGCCGCCATCAGGTCGAGCAGCATGTCCCAGGCCGGATCGGCGAACAATTCGTTCCGGAAGAACTGGTCGCGGGTCCGCCGCGCCCGGATCAACGCTCGCACCTGCGCCCCGGCGGCCGCCGCGACGTCTGCGGTCATCGGCGGCGGCGGCGCGAACCGGACGCGCTCTGGCATCGACGGCGTCGGCGGGCTTTCCGCGAGCGTCGCCAGTGTCCTGGCGATTCGGCCGATCTCCTCGGAGAGCTGCACCAGCCTGCGGCCGTCCGCCAGGCCCGCGACGTCGTTGAGGCGCGACGTCCGCGTGGTGCAGGCCATCGCAACCGCTGCGATGACTTCCGCCGGACCCGGCTGGCAGAGTATCTGGACATCCGAATGGCCGGCCGCACCAAAGGCCGTATCGATCAGCGACGCCGGCACGATCAGCACGCCGCGCCCGGCCCCCTCGGTAGCCATCATGTTCAGTCGCGCCCCGATCCGTTCAAGCTGATGCGCGGGCGTGCCGATGTCGGCATGGACGACCACCGCAGAGATGCTCACCATCCGGTCCAGCCGGTCTTCGAGTCCAGCGAGCGGCAGACTGTCGACGATCCGCGCGTCTATGGCAGCCAGCGCCGATTCGATGATCCGGCCGCCGCTGATGTTGTCACTTGCCACCAATACGGATGGTGCGTCGCCGTAGCGCCCGACACTATTTACCTCCGTTTCAGTACCAATCATGGCGGCACTCCATCCCAAACATCCGCGTCGACAATGCTTAAACGGGCAAAATTGTCCTGTTTCCAGTGAGACTTGAATCCATTTCGGATGAAATGCGCGTGGCGTGGCATTCCCATCCGATCCGAAGCGGATGAATCGCGGAACCGGGGAGAGCGGGGACGCAGCGCGCAAGGGACGTCTTGCATCCTGTGGCGGGGGGGTTCATTGGAGCCCGTCATGACGAAAACCGTTCAGAACTGGGCGCCCGGAAGCTGGCGCCAGCATGAAGCCCGGCAGATGCCGCGATATGCGGACGCCGCAGCTTTGGCGCGCGTTGAATCGGAACTTCAGGGCTATCCGCCGCTGGTCTTTGCGGGCGAGGCGCGCGAACTGAAGAGCCAGCTTGCGCAGGTGGCGGCCGGAAAGGCGTTTCTGCTGCAGGGCGGCGATTGCGCGGAAAGCTTTGCCGAATTTCACCCCAATAACATTCGCGACACCTTTCGCGTCCTGCTGCAGATGGCGGTGGTGCTGACCTTCGCTTCCAAGCTGCCGGTGGTGAAGCTGGGCCGCATGGCGGGCCAGTTCGCCAAGCCGAGGTCGGCGGATTTCGAGGATGTGGACGGCGTTTCGCTGCCGAGCTATCGCGGCGACATCGTCAACGACATCGGGTTCGAGGCGAAAGGCCGCGAGCCCGATCCGCAACGCCAGATCCGGGCCTATTCGCAGTCTGCGGCGACGCTCAACCTGCTGCGCGCCTTCGCCCAGGGCGGCTATGCCAATCTGCACCAGGTCCACGCCTGGACGCTGGATTTCATGGGTCGCTCCCCCGTGTTCGAGCAGTATCAGAACCTTGCCGACCGCATCGGCGAGGCGCTGGACTTCATGGCGGCCTGCGGGATCAACCCCGAAACCGTTCCGCAACTGAAGGGCACCGCATTCTACACCAGCCATGAAGCGTTGCTGCTCGGCTATGAGCAGGCGCTGACCCGCGAGGACTCGCTGACCGGGGACTGGTACGACACATCGGCGCATTTCCTCTGGATAGGCGACCGTACCCGTTTCGAGGGTTCCGCCCATGTCGAGTTCATGCGCGGCATCGGCAATCCCATCGGCATGAAATGCGGGCCGAGCCTGGAGCCGGACGCATTGCTGCGCATGATCGACATCCTCAATCCGGCGAACGAGCCGGGGCGGCTGACGCTCATCACCCGCTATGGCCATGACAAAATCGAGGCGCATCTGCCGAAGCTCGTCCGCGCCGTGAAGCGCGAAGGGCGGGAAGTCGTGTGGTCGTGCGATCCGATGCACGGCAACGTCATCAAATCGGCAAGCGGCTACAAGACCCGCCCGTTCGAGCGGATCCTTGCCGAAGTGCGCGGCTTCTTCGCCGTCCACCGGGCGGAAGGCACGCACGGCGGCGGTATTCATGCCGAGATGACGGGCCAGAACGTCACCGAGTGCACCGGCGGCGCGGTGGCGATCACCGACGAAGGGCTGGCCGACCGCTATCACACGCACTGCGACCCGCGCCTGAACGCCGGCCAGTCGATCGAGCTTGCCTTTCTGCTTGCCGAAATGCTGAATCAGGAAATGGCTGAACGCGCCAAGGCCGCCGCCTGACTTTGCTTGACTTGGCGGAGGCCGGAACCTAAGTCACCGGCCTCCCGCAAGCGGCCCCTTCGTCTAGCGGTCCAGGACGTCGCCCTCTCACGGCGAAAACACGGGTTCGAGTCCCGTAGGGGTCACCAATTTCAAATTGAAATTGCTGGATATTTTCTCATCCGTGGGGAAATTGTGGGCAAATAGCGTGTTGAGCTTGCCCGCTTCGCGCCCGGCGTCGGCCCCATCTATCCATTTCGAATAGTGCTTGAACAGCATCGCCGTGTTGGTGTGGCCCATCTGCCGTGCGATGTACGCCGGGTTCACGCCGCCCATGAGAGCGAGCGTCGCATAGGTGTGTCGGGTCTGGTAGGCGTCGCGACTGCGGATGCCGAGGGCGCGCAGCGCCGGATGGAAATAGAGCTTTCGCTGGTCCTGCACGTCCGGCCAGGCGTTGCCGGTCACGGGGTTGAGGAAGATCGGGGCATCCATCCCCTTCATGAAGCTGTGCGCCTTCTGGCGCTTGAGAACAGCGATCATGCGGTCGGTGAGATCAACGTCGCGGATGCTCGATGTCTTGGTGCCCTTGAGCACGGCGCGGACCCGCGCACGCTCGACCCGGATCGTCTTGCGCCGCCAGTCGACATCGCCCCACCGAACGGCGATCTGCTCGCTCGGCCGGAGACCGGTGCCGAAGGCGAACTCGTACCAGTTAAGAATATGCTCGTCGTACCGGTCAGCGATGAAAGCAACGATGGCCTCCATCTCCTCACGCTCAAACGGATCGGGCACCGGCTTCTGAACTTTGAGGTTTTTGATATTGAGCACGGGCGACCGCTCCATGATCTCGTCGTCCACAGCGGTCGCAAAAATCTGGCGGAGCGGGATGAGCTGGTTGTTGACCGATTTGGCCGTCACGCGCTCGGCGAGGTCCGCCACGGCCTTCTTGATCTCGGAATGCTTGATGGAGGTGATGTCCCTCTCGCCGAACGCCGGTTTCCAGACGTTGCGCAGTGCGCCCTCGTAGTCGCTCCGGGTCGACTTCTCGACCGTCAAACCGGCGAGCCAGCCGTCGGCATAGGTTGAAAAGCCATTCGTCACCGCGCTGCCCGACGAAGGGAATGTGCGCGCGTAATCGAAAACACCGAGCTCGATCTCGCGCTGGACCTTCGCCATCAGGCGCTCGGTCGCTTTGATGTTCGCCGGGGTCGGCTGGAGCGCGAGTGTCTCCCGGCACCGCTTTCCTTGGTAGGTGAAGCCTACCCGGATACACGATTTTAGCGGCTCAACGCCGGTTCCCGGCCGCCCTCTACCCACTTTTGATAACCCTCCAAATCAATGCAGATATTGCCATCCGGCGCGCGGCGATATTCCCGGCCATCAAGCCACACCCCGTCCTCAATCTTTCGATAGACGGCCTTCTCGGTGTAGCCAGTCAGGTCCGCGAACTTCTTCACGCGCACATATCGCGAGCCAAGCATAATCCCGTCATCCCTCGATAGATACTTCGAGGGATCACCGGCCTGTTTTCAACGACTTGCGGGTGATCCTTGTTGTTCATTGCGTTTAAACGCCAGCACTCAGGCCAGCGCCTCCTCGGGGATATTGTCGTTGATTGACCAGTGCTTCGGGTGCTTGTCCGCGAATAGCTGCTGGAGGTGCTCGACGTTGGCGGCGAAACCATCGATCAGCGCCGACAAATCGGGCTGTGCTGGCGGCCGGTCGTCCGTCAATTTGCCGGAATGCTTGGCGTCAATGATAATAGCCAGGCACGCCACGGCGTTCGCAAGGTGCGGCACCTTCGTCACCGGATCGCATTCCTCTCCGTTCCACCACTTGCCGAGGTGGCGGCCGAGCGCCGCGATATAAATGGACGTTCGCACCCCGGCGGCCCGCCAGTTCGCCGTGCCGTACTTCATCGCGCCTTCGGCGAGCGCGAGGGCGCAATAAGCCTTGAGCGCATCGGGCACCAGATGCAGGGGCAGCTTGCCCGACGCGATGGCGTCTTTCGGGTTCGTCGGTTTGCTATCTGACATCGGGAACCTCCATGCGTGTTGCCAGTCCGACCTTTTCGGATGTGGCGTTGAACTTGAGAGGGATCGCGGTATCGAGGTCGATGCCTGCTTGCAGCGCCACGAGGTATGCGCAGATGACGACATCGGCCAACTCCTCGGCCAGATGCTCCAGCGTATCTCGCGATCCGCGCAGCCCGAGCCGCTCTCGCTCCAGCTTCTTAATGACGTTGCAGGCTTCGCCCACCTCGCCCGCGAGCTCGTTCCCCGCGTAGGCGAGCGACAGATTGTTGCCGCCAGCCCATTCCTGCTGCCGCGCAATATTCGCCGCGTGCAGGCTGCGGAAGGCCGTCATCCGAGGATACTCACAACGATGTCGAGCGCGCTCTCCAGCGTGTCGACACGGTAGCCGATGGCCTCGCAGAGCATGATGTGCTCATGGACGTTGCCTAGCTCCATAGCGCAGACGATAGGGATGCGGCAGTTGTCGGCCCAAGCGATCTCCATGACCGTACCCATCGACACCGCCGTCGCGCCGAGGAAATTGACCAGCAGCACGTCGCAGCGCGTCGCGTCGAACCGGTCGCGGGTCATGACGCCCCGCTGCGTCGCGAGCGGCGTGAGGTGCGCGAGATGACCGCAATCCTCTGGCTTGTGCCCGAGCTTATCCAGACCGGCGAGCGCCGACTTGCCGCGCATCGGTGAGAGGCCCTTGATGCCGTTGGCGGCGAGCACCTCGCGCGCATAATCGCGCCAGTCGGTCGCGCCCTGATAATTCAGGCCGGATATAGGCCCGGCAAGATACACGGTGTTCATATTTCCCTCCGCTTCATTGCTTCCATGATGAGTTCCTGCACCGACCGTTTTCCGGCGCGGCGAGCGATGACGAGCTCGTCGACGGTATCGACGGCGTAGATGTTGAAGATGTTGACCACCCGGTCGTAGCCGGACTGGAGCTGACGCACCGGGCCGAGACGTTCGAGGATTTGGAGATATGCCTCCAGCGCCCACCAGTGGCCGAAGATGGCGATGTTGTGCCCGCCGTCTTGGAGATTGAGGCCGTGGCCGCAGCTCTCAGGGTGCGCGAACAGCAGACGGATTTTGCCAGCGTTCCAGTCGCGGATGGTCTGCGGGTCGTTGTCGAGCACCCGGCCGTAGCCGAACGCCTTCTGGAGCCGGGCCAAGTCGGATTTGAAATGGTAGGCGACCAGCAGCGGCGCGCCGTTCAGCTCTTCGATGACGCTCTCCAGCGCCCGGAGCTTGGCGTCATGGACTTCGACCCACGGTGCTACGTCGCTGGCAATTTCGCTATCGGTGCCACCGACATAGGCCGCGCCGTTGGCGATCTGGAGACACTTGATCGTGCGGCTTGCCGCGTTGAACGCTTCGATTTCATGCTCGCCAATCGACATGAACATCTCGCGTTCCATCGCCCGGTACTGCGCGCGCGCCTTGACGGGCAGCTCGACGGGCACCGGCACGACGTTCGGCTCTTTGAGATCGAACCAGTCTTTCGGGTCGAGCGTGATGTGCAGGTCGCGCAGCCGGTCTTCGATCTGCTCCTGCGCCGATGGCAGAAGCTCCAAGCCGAAGCCGTTATAGCCCTTGCGGAACCACCGCTGTTCGAACGCCGTATAGGTTCGCCCGAGCCGTTCTCCGGCGTCTAAGAACCACGTCTGCCCCCACAGGTCTTGCAACCCGTTCGGGCTCGGAGTGCCGGTAAGATTGATCCACCGGCTGATCTTCGTATGCGCGATTTTCGCGATGCTTCGCGCCCGCCGCCCACCCGATCCGCCGAGGCGGAACGATTTCATGCGGGTGCTTTCGTCGGAAACGACCGTGCCGAACGGCCAGCGGTCGCCGAGATGGTCGACCAGCCACGGCAAGTTCTCATAGTTGGTCGTGAACACACCGGCGTTGCGGTCACGCACCGCAGCCTTGCGCTCATCAGCGGAACCGATGATCGGGCGCACTTCCATGTGCGACAGGTTCGACCACTTCGCCACCTCATCCGGCCACGTCGACCGCGCGACGCGCAACGGTGCTAGCACCAGCGCGGGGCGGTTTTCGGTGAGCGAGAGCGTGTCCAGCGACGAGAGCGTCGAAGCCGTCTTGCCCATGCCCATTCCGGCCCAAACGCCAGCGCGGGGCAGCTCCAGCTCGTGCGCCGAGATCAACTTCTGATAGGGCCGGGGAGTGTAGATCACGCCGTCCGCCTCTCGATGAAATCGTCGACATCCTGCTTGGTCGTGAGCACCTCGACCGGTACGCCGAGGGCACGGAGCCGGTCGTGCTCGCGGACCTGATGCGGTTCCGGCTTTCCGCCGGGGCGCTTCAACTCGACGAGGATCACGCCCCATTGGCGGAGCATGACGGCGCGATCCGGCGCACCACGGCGGCCCGGCCACGACAGCTTGCGTACTTCTCCGCCGACCTCTTTCACGCGGTCGACGAGGTGCTGCTCGACAGCCGCTTCGATCATGCCGCCAGCTCCAGATCGTCGCGCCGCCAGATCACGGTGTCGGGCTTGAACACGATGCGTCTCGGCTGGCCGTCGCGGCCCTCCAGCACCTCGACCCGCGTGACTGCGAACGGTTGGAAGTCGAACGAGAAAATCTCGCCCACGCTGGCGTGGTTGAGCCGCAGCACGAACCGTCCGCCTTGGCCTTTTCCGCTCGCTGCGAACGGGCCGGTGCCGTGCGGAGACCATGCGATTGCGAGCATCCCGGCCTCGGCACCGTCGCCGACGAGAAGCGCGACGCTCTCCCGATCCGCGCGCAGGCCGAGCTTGCGCGCAAGGTTTGCGCCGATAGTCATCTGGATGACGCCGTGCGAGGTCTTGCGGTTGCCGGTGATGCCGACCCGTATGCCGTCCGGCAACGGTTCTTTCTTCGCGCGCTTGCCGGGGTAATAGTCGAGAGATTCCCAACCCATTGTTATTTCCCATACCTTTTTGCTTCGAGCCCTTCGGCGGCCAGCGGCAGGCCGCGAGCCCATGCCGGGTTTGTCGCCATGATTTCGGCGAGACCTTCCTTGCTCCATTTGGGGTCGTCGGGGGTCTCGGTGACGATTTCGTCGTGAACGGTGAGCACCACTTCGAAGCCAGCCGCTTCGGCTATTGGCATCGCGTGCGCGATCACATCCCGGCTGGCGGCCTGCGTCACGTTCTCGGCGAGCTTGCCGCCGTAGGTCATGATGCGTTCCCATTTCCGGGTGTATTGGTTGGTGCCCATGTAGGAGAGCACATCGCGGCCGGAATAGACGCGCCCCTTGCCGTGGCAGGCGGGGCACCGTTCGAGCCCTTCGGTGCTCTTATCAACACCCAAACCGCCGCACTCGCTGCATGGCCGCGTTCCCGCGACCAGCTTAGGCGACGGGTAGCAAAGCGCCCGGCCGGATGGCAGTTCGATGCGCAGCCACGCGCCATCGCGACGGAGTTTAAGCTGGCCGAAATAAAGGGTCGTGCCGGGCGTCAACACCGCTTGCACAGCGGTCTCCTCCAGCCCGTACCAGAACTTGACGATTTTCGGGTTCGCCCTGCGCCACGCCTTGACCAGCGCGAGCACCTGCTCGTCGGGCAGCTCCATCCCGTAGAGCGCCGCCATCGACGCAAAGGCACCGACCGCGCCCTGATAGCCGAGCGCAAGCTCCTGCACCTTGCCGAGCTGGCGCTGGTCCTTCGTCACGTCGCCCGGCGTGATATTGAAAGAGCGCGAATAGGCCAGCTTGTAGAGATCGGGGCCGGTGCCCGCGTCGAAATCGCGGAACGCTTGGAGCTTCCATTCCTCGCCTGCCAGCCAGGCCAGCATCCGGCCTTCGATGTTCGAAAGATCAGCGGCGACCAGCTTCTTGCCTTCCGGCGCGATGATCGCGCCACGGATCGCGGACGAAGCGCGGGCGATGACATCGGAAAACAGGAGATCAGCGCAGCCACCGGTAATCGCATCGATGCTCGCTTCGATCTCCTCGGAGCTGTGCTTCGGCCGGGGGAGGTTCTGCGGCTGAAACAAACGTCCAGACCACCGGCCGGTGCGTGCCGCGCCGCAGAACTGGAGCCCGCCCCTCAGACGGCCGTCGCTCGATGCGGCACCGAGCAGCGCATTGTATTTGGCAGTGCTGGTGGTCGATGCCTCAAGCCGGATAGCGATGAGCTCGCGCACCGGGTCGGGCAATTCTGGATCACCGAGGCGACGCTCTAGCGTGCCCTTCGTCATATCGGGCAAGCGGACCCCGTACATTTCCAGAAGATGCGAGAGGAGCTTGTCGCGCTGCGTAGCTGCTTCGACCTCACCCTCGGTCATTTCGTTTACGCGGGCGGCGAGCCGCTTCTGCTCGCGCTCAACGGCGGTGACCGCTGCGGCAGCAAACGGGACATCAACGGCAAAGCCGCGCCGGTTGATCGTCTGGTCGAGCTGCCATAGCGCGAGCTCGGCACCCTGATAGTTCCACGCAGGCAAGCGTTTAAACACTTCGCGCATCGCTGTGATGTCGGAACCCGCGTAAGAAACGAACTTCGCCCACTCATCCGGGTGCGTTTCTTTCGTCGCGCGGCGCAGCTCGCTGGCCTTCGGCCGGGGTTTGCAGAACAGATTGATGAGCTGGCGGCCCTCCTTGTCTTTGGCGTCATCGCTTGGCACGCCGAGGATTTCGCAGAGCGCGCCAAGCCCGCCAGGCAAGCCGTGCGCTAACGCCTGCGCCATCGTGTCGTGCGTCTTCTCCAGCGGGATATCTACGCCGTGCGCGGCGAGCATCGTGCGGTCGAAGAATGAGTTATGGATGACGATCTTCTCGGCTTCGCGGACAGCCTCATTGAAGATCGGATGCCAGCCCTCGCTCACGATGGGCGGGAAATCATCCTGAGCCCATGCCACAAGCAGGATTTCGGATTGCTCTGAATACTTCGCGACGCCGTGCTTTATCGGCGTTTCGCTGTAGGTTTCGAGGTCGAGATAGAGGATCACGCGCCAAGCACCTCGGTCAGCGCGTTGCGCAGCGCGCGGGCTTGCTCGCTGCTGAGAACGACGCAATCGGGCCGTGCCGCTTCACCCTGGCGGATTGCGACCAGCATTTCCCCGCTAAAGGGCACCGTCGACAGCTCGATACCGAGGTGGGCGGGCTCTCCGGGGATTGTTATTCTCGCGCGGCTGTTCGCCATCAGTGATCTCCTTTCAGGTGAGGGGCGGATGCTTATGCAGGGCGTCTGGACGCCACGGGCCTCGCGCTTGCTTCAAGCCCGCTTTCGCTATCCGTCCCTCGCCGGAAGGGAGTGGAGCCGCCGCCTCAAGAGGCACCAAGGGCGACGGCTCCGGCCGGTCAGGGAAAGGGGAAACCCCGACCGGCTATCTCGTTCAGGCCAACGCGCCTGCGTCGGCCCCTGCGGTGAGGTCTTCGATGTCATCCGGGTCGGCCGGGCGGCTTCCGCCGGTGAAGGCATCGCCATCGCGGAAGAACTGGACCGTCTTCACCTCGGCATTGACGCGCTTGCCGAAGCTGTTGTCCTGCGCCCACAGCTCGATGGTCGCGTAGACGTAGCAGCCCGAATATGGCTTGCCGTCCGACGGGGAGAGCGCCGAGCCATCCTTGTCGGCAACCAGCGGGCGGATTTTTGAGCTGGTCGAGACGAAGAAGTTGCCTTCGAAGCCCTCGTATTGCGTCTTCGTGTCGCCGTTGTGCAGGCACACACGGTCCTGCGCCCGCAGGCCCTTGAGGATATCGGCGGACTTTGCGCCCCACTTATCCTTGGCGACCTGCTCAATGGCAGCGTTGACCTCGGCGATGGAGGGGTGGTTCGGCCCCATGATGAAGCTCGCCGAGAACGCCTCGGCTCCTCCGTTCACGGACTTCGCCTCGAACAACTGCGGGAAGGCGAGACGGACATCTTTCAACTTGATCTTCATGCGAGTGCTCCTTGGTACTGGTCGCGGAACGGGTGCACCCCGGCGGCGACAGGGGTTGCGGCGGTAAGGTCTTCGAGGTCGGCCGCCGGGTTGAGCGCAGGGCGCTTGTCGGACGCGGGCGCGACCGAGGGTTTGCCCTCCGGTTGGGTGATGAGCTGCTGGACTTTGACCCACCGACGCGGGCTATCCTTGAGCCGCTTCTCGGCAGTCGTCGGCGAGATGAGGGAG
Organism: Tardibacter chloracetimidivorans; assembly: GCF_001890385.1. NCBI lineage: Bacteria > Pseudomonadati > Pseudomonadota > Alphaproteobacteria > Sphingomonadales > Sphingomonadaceae > Tardibacter > Tardibacter chloracetimidivorans. The sequence goes on from NZ_CP018221.1 coordinate 1,912,054, forward strand.
AAGTCGTACATCTCCTCCTGCTTCAAGCGCATAGACTTGAGCAGTGCCTCGGCCTCGGCCTTGTCGCGCCAGGCACGGTGCCCCCGGCGGCCCTCGACGAGCTTGAACCCATCGACATCGCGGCCAGCGAACAGCTCGGCCTCGACGCGGGCGCGGACGGCTTTGCACCATTGCTCGACAAGATCGACCATCTGCATCTTGCGGCCGAGGGCATCGCTGTAGGTCATCGCAAGATCGGCGGTGGCCTGTGTCAAATCCTCGATGTCGTCGATGCCCGGCTTACCGGTGACGGTGTTGGCGACCTCTTTGGCGAGCGCCGGGCAGTCGGCCTTGGCCTTGCAGAAGCGGCAACCCTTCTCGGTCGGCTGGAGCCTTAGCCCCTCGCCCGTCTGCGGGTTGTACGCATCGCGGCGCATCGCGAGCTCTGCCGCCACCTTCGCGCTGTCGGCGAAGGCGAGCAGCTCCTCAACAGTACAATCCCATTCGGAGATCGCACCGAGGCGCGGCTGGTGGATCACCATGCGTACCCGCTCGAAGGCATAAGCCAGGCCGTATTGATCGAACGCGCCCAACGCGTAGAGCTGGAGCTGCTCGTTGTGCTCGGCATCGACCCGCACGCCACGGCCGTATTTCAAGTCATGGACTTGCAGCTCGCGGCCGTCGGCGGTGATGACGATGGCATCGGACGTGCCGAAGCCGTCTTCGCCGATCTCGACACCGAGATAACTGGCGTAGCTGACGCGCTGCTCGACCAGCAGCGTGTGCCCGTCGCCGTAAGCGCGCACCGCGTCGAGATAGGTCTGGACGTGCCCGGCCATATCTTCGTCGACGGTGAACTGCCGGTCGCCGACCGGTATGACCCGGCCGATGTAGGCGTCGGCGTCGAGATTGGCTTCGAGCGCCATGCTGGCAAGCTCGTGGGCGGCGGTCCCCTCATCGGCGTAGGCCGATGAGCTTTCCGGGTAGCGGGCCTCAAGGGTGAGGCTCGCAGGGCACGCCATCCAGCGGTGCGCCCCCGAGGCGGAGAGCCGTGCGTGCGCGGTCATACGAGCATCCACGCGGCAAAGGCCATGAAGAACGCGGCCTTGTCGTACTGGCACTCTCCGGCGCATTTCAGGGCGTAAGCGGAGAGCCCGAGCGAAAAGACGATGCAGGCGGCATCGATTATTTGTTTCGCGGTCATCACGCACCCCTCGGCAGGATGCGGCCCGTCTTCGGGTCGCGGCGGTGGGCGGACGTGCGCAGGCTGTCGAGCTCGACGCGCTGCCTGCTGTTGAGGTGCTTGAGTTCCTCGACGGCATCGAGCGCACTGTCCCGCTGCGTGGAGAGCTTGCGGGCCTGTGCCCGCCAGCAACGCGCCACGGCGTCGAGCGTGCCGTTCAGCTTTTCGAGATCAGCGACGTGGCGCTTGGCTGTCTGGTGCCGCCAGATGAAGGCTCCGAAGAGACCAGCATAGGCAACGCCGTACACCGCCATGAGATAGGCTGGCAGGTACATGGCTCAGCCCTCCCGTGCCTGGTCGAGCAGCGCGATGGCTTCGGGCCACTGCTCCTCGGAGAGCTTGGAACCGTGATCGACGCCAAACTGCTCGAAAACCGCGAGCACCGCGTCGCGGCCCTTGCCGGTCGCGCTGGCGAGCCGCGTTACCGCCGCCTGCACATCGGCATAAGTGACTGCCGCAGTATCAGCCGAAGTGGTTTCCGCAGACGAGGTATCGGGTTGCGGCTCCGCAGATGGCGCAGGGTCGGTACTGGCATCCGCAGGGGCCGAGGTCTCGGTCTCCGTAGAACCAGCCGCTTCCGTCGCAGTGGGCGCAGCTTTCGGCTCCGGCTTTTTTGGCTCGGCCTTCGCCCGCTCCTTCTTGAGTTCGGCGGGCTTCTCGGCCTGCGCCGCGTTGATGGCCTCAGCTACGCTGGTCGTGTTGGCGATGATGCCAGCGAGCTCGCTGATCGTCTGCCGCAGATCGGCGGCGCTATCAGCCACGAGGTTGAGGGTAATATGCGTCACTGATCGTTCTCCTTCGGCGTGCAATCGGGGCAGAAGTGCGTGCCGCCGGAGCAGCGCCACCCCATGTTGTTCAGTCCATGTCCGGCTATGATTTCGGCGGCTGGCGGGGAGCCCCGCCCGCAGGCATCGCAGATGACTTCGCCCCAAGACGGGCCGTCCTCGCTTTTATGGATACGGAACGACACGCTCAGTCCCTCTCAAGATCGCCGTCGCAGATCGGGATCGGGCAAATGAGCCCGTCGCCAGCGGCGTCGATGTGTTTTTGGGTGGTGCGGCACGTGAAGCCGCACTTGTTGCAGGTCAGCTTGAGCATCCGCGTGCCCTGCTTCGGCTTGGCCGAAGAGAGGTTCGCAGAGGTCAGCGGTGCGTGAGGCAGCGGCCCAAGCTTTTCCAAGATCGGCAGCGCCCATTCGCGCCAGGCTTCGCCTGCGGTGGTCGCGGTGAGTTTACCTTCCAACCCGAGTGCGCGAGCGCACCGGGCGAAAGGCCCCCCGTGCCTTGCCTCGATGCCGACGGCGGCGTGCACCAGTTCGTGCGTGAGCACGTCGGCGATCCGGGCGTCGCTTTCGAGGGAAGGACGGAGGAAAATCTCGAAGTGGCCGTCGGCGCTGGCGGCATCCGTCCAGCACTCACCGATCACCTTCGACCGCTTGCCCGACGACGGGAAGCCAATCGCGATGCGCACGTTCTCGGGGAGCGGATAGCCAGCCTCATCAAAGGCCGGGCGGGCTTCCCGCGCAAAGGCATTGAGCCACGCCTCGCGGTTCACGTGCGCGGTCATGCCCGCAACTCCACCGCGATAAGGTCTTCGCTTTGGCTGTCGAAGCGGGCGTCATATGCCGCGCGCCACGCATCGCCGGTGCGCATGAAGTCGTCGCGCAGTTCTTTCAGGCGCGAGGTCGCCATTCCAGCAGAGCCGTACCGGGCGTCATCTCCGCGCTCACCGTAGAGACGGTGAAGCTCGCGACCCCATGCGGCGTCTGCTGCATCCCAAGCCTCGAACAACGCATTGTGATCGGGCCGGACGGCTTGCTGCTGGAGGGCGGACATTATGCCACCTCCACCGGCTTGCCGTCCGCGCCGAGGCGGTAGGTCTTGCCAGGCTCGATGCCCTCTTCGCCGACCATGAAAGCGGCCACGCGCTTGAGTACAGGAGCCCAAGCCTCGCCTTCGTAATATGCGAGCATGATCGCGCCGCTTTCACCGGCTTTGGCGGTGCCGTGCATGCCGAGCGAAGCTGCGATGGAGCTGCTCCCCTTGACCTCGGCGTGCGAGCCGTAGCCGGTCGATGCGGCGTGCGAGCCGTCGCCGGTCGATGCGGCGTGCGAGCGGTTGCCGGTCGATGCGGCGTGCGAGCCGTAGCCGGTCGATGCGGCGTGCGAGCCGTAGCCGGTCGATGCGGCGTGCGAGCCGTAGCCGGTCGATGCGGCGTGCGAGCGGTTGCCGGTCGATGCGGCGTGCGAGCCGTCGCCGGTCGATGCGGCGTGCGAGCCGTAGCCGGTCGATGCGGCGTGCGAGCCGTAGCCGGTCGATGCGGCGTGCGAGCGGTTGCCGGTCGATGCGGCGTGCGAGCCGTAGCCGGTCGATGCGGCGTGCGAGCCGTAGCCGGTCGATGCGGCGTGCGAGCCGTAGCCGGTCGATGCGGCGTGCGAGCCGTAGCCGGTCGATGCGGCGTGCGAGCGGTTGCCGGTCGATGCGGCGTGCGAGCGGTTGCCGGTCGATGCGGCGTGCGAGCGGTTGCCGGTCGATGCGGCGTGCGAGCCGTAGCCGGTCGATGCGGCGTGCGAGCCGTAGCCGGTCGATGCGGCGTGCGAGCGGTTGCCGGTCGATGCGGCGTGCGAGCCGTAGCCGGTCGATGCGGCGTGCGAGCCGTAGCCGGTCGATGCGGCGTGCGAGCGGTTGCCGGTCGATGCGGCGTGCGAGCCGTCGCCGGTCGATGCGGCGTGCGAGCGGTTGCCGGTCGTCACGTTCTCTTTAGCTGAAGAGAGAACCCATTTCACAGCGCGGCTGAGAAGCTCGGGAATGCGCAGCTCGGTTTCGATGTGCAGAACCGCAGAGGCGATCTTGCTGTCTTCGCCCGCGCTACCGCGAGAAATAGAGCCGCTCGCTTTTACCAGCGCATAGCGGCTATCGGCCGGGCCATAGTAAGTGAAAGCATCGAGCGGGTTGCCCTCGACGGAGTGAAAGCCA